>DATHCZ010000173.1:0-10676 GCA_035319265.1 Methyloceanibacter sp.
GAACGGCCTGATGCAGGTGTCGGGTAGATAAGCGAGAGCGAAGCGCCTGATCGTGGTCGCGAACGTTCCGTTGAGACGGAGGGAGGCATTGGCCGGAATCGACAGCGCGGCCGCGACGAGGGCAAGCCGGGCCTCGGTGCTGAGCGAAGGCCACGTCACGGCAAATGCGAGCACCGCCACCGGCGCCGCCGCCGCGTAGAGCGTCGCCTCACGTCGCGCCTGCCGGACGAACGCGGCCACCAGACCTTCTTTGCCCTGCTCGCGATAGCGCAGCATGAAGCGCGCGGCGATCGAAGGGTAACCGTGCGCGGCGATCAGCCCGACCACGGCGGCGAGGCTCGTGACTGAATAGAACATGCCGAGCGCGCTCGCCTGGAGCGTTCGCGCGAGCACCACTTGGGTGACAAATCCCGCGAGAGCTCCCGCCACGCGCGCGAGCGACAACAGCGAAGAGGTCGAAGCGAGGCGAGCAACCTTGGCGCTCGAAGTCTTCCTTGCTGATTTGGTGAAACCGCTGTTCATGTCGTTTGCTCTTGCCGCAGAGCCTGACAGGCCGACTGAGCCCGCTCAGACTTCACTGGGCCGCGACGTGAAGAACCGGACCAGCCGCCGCCATAAGGTGAGGGGAAATTCGACAAGCGCGGGAAGCGGATCGTCCCAAGCGAACACCGCGAATCCCGACGCCTTCCAGAGCGACCTCAGATAGGCAAGAACGGTGAGCTGGCCAGCCCGGATATCGTGTAGAGCGGCCGGAATATCCCGGGTCACATACATCCAACTCTTGCCCGCCAGCCCCCGCCGCGTCTCCTCTCCCGTCTCGCCCATCGTCTGCCGCCAGAGCAGATACGGAAGGTCGAGGCCGGCCAGCTGGGTCAAGGCGTTCCACGTCCAAAAGCGCGGGTTCACATCGAGCAGCTTGAAGCAGCGCTCGCGCTCGTCGAACTTGAATTCGATTTCGACCACGCCGTCGTAATTGATCGAGCGCAAGAACCGGGTGGCGGCGTCCTCTATGTCCGCGTTGTAGAGCGTCTCGACGAAGGTGCTGCCTCTGCCGAAATCGACGGGAAGCTGGCGCGTGCGCCGCGCCACGAGCGATGCGGCCGGCGAGCCGTTGTGCCAGAGACCCGCATAGGAGTATTGCGCCGAGCCGGAGCCCGGGATCAGCTCCTGCACCACGATCGCGCCCGGCCCGACCAGCGAGGCGGCTTGAATGAAACGGGTGCGAAGCTCCGCGCGATCATCGACCCGCCAAGCCTTGGCGAGCGTGAAGGCATTTATCTCCTCTTTCTTCGCCGGCTTGAGAATGAGGGGAAATAGAAAATCGAGACGCTCGACGTCCTCCAAGCTCCTCACGTCATAGGTTCGAGGAAAGGGAATGCCGAGCATCTCCGCGCGCTGATACGTCAGCTTCTTGTCGATCGCCCATCGAATCGTATCCCAGTCTGGGGTCGTGAGCCGAAACGTGGAGGCAAGCCGATCGCGGTTCTTGGCGACGAACTCGACTTCCGCATCGCCGATCGGGATCAGCACCCAGCCGTTGAGTCCCGCTTGCTTGGCAAGCTGCAGCAGGAAGGACAGCGCAGTGGAATGGCCCGGGCCGGACCACGCGGCGCTGCCTTGGGTGTAACGGGAGAACTTGGCGAGGAAATCGATGTCGGTGACGTAGCGCGACGGAATGCCGTGCCGGCCCAGGCTTCTAATCACGCTGAGGCTACCGCAATCGCCGCCGACGATCAGAGCGCCGGGATGGAGCGTGTCGGCGATTGAAGATGCCGTCAGGGCAGGAGAAGGCGCCGCGACGCGCTCGGCGATCTTCCGCTCGCCAACGTACAGCATGATGCAAGGCCCTTTCAGCGATTTCGGGCTTCATGACGGGCGTGCAGGCCCGCAAGCCGGGCAAGCGTCCTTGAGCCTTCTCTCTTAGTCTGTCAGTCCTTACCAAAGACATTCCTTGCCTGAGACATTTAGACTGCTTCCGGGAGACGGCCTCCCTGCTCGATGCGGCGTTTACCTTGCCGAATCGTAAACGCGAGCCGCGTGATCGGGAGGATGCATGGAGTATCGCGAGCTCGGCCGCACGGGCATCAAGGTCAGCGCGCTTTGCCTCGGAACCATGACCTTCGGCGAGCAGAATTCGGAAGCCGAAGGTCACGCCCAGCTCGATTACGCCGCCGAGCAGGGCATCAATTTCCTCGACGCTTCGGAGATCTATCCCATTCCGCCGAAGGCCGAGACGCAAGGCCGCACCGAGGCGATCATCGGCACATGGCTCGCCTCGCGCGGCTGTCGCGACAAGATGATCGTCGCCACCAAGATCGCCGGTCGCACCAAGATGAACTGGCTCCGCAAGGACGGGGCGAACGGGCGCCAAAGCCCCGAGCAGATCACCGAGGCGGTCGAGAGCAGCCTCGTCCGGCTCAGAACGGACCATATCGACCTCTACCAGCTTCACTGGCCTGATCGGAAGATGCGCATCTTCGAGGGCCTCGACTATCTCCATCTCGGGGGCGACAGCCATCCCATTCACGAGATCCTCGGGACGCTGGGCAGGCTCGTCGCCGACGGCAAGGTCCGGTTCGTCGGCCTCTCCAACGAGACGCCGTGGGGCGTGATGAGTTTCCTCAAGGCGGCGGAGCAGCACGGCCTGCCGCGCATCGTCTCCATCCAGAACGCCTACAACCTCGTCAACCGTTCCTTCGAGATCGGCCTCTCGGAGATCACTTATCGCGAGGAGGTGAGCCTGCTTGGCTATTCCCCGCTCGGACAGGGTTATCTCTCCGGCAAATATGAAGGCGGGGCGCTGCCTCCCAACTCGCGCAAGACCCTGTTCGACCGGCTCGGCCGCTATGAGACGGCGAATGGGCCCAAAGCAATCGCAACCTATGTGGCGCTGGCGCGGCGGCACGGACTTGACCCCGCGCAGATGGCGATCGCCTTCGCGGTATCGCGGCCATTCGTCACAAGCACCATCATCGGCGCGACCACTCTCGCCCAACTCAAGACGGATATCGCCGCCCTCGACCTCACGCTCGACGATCAAGTCCTTGCGGACATCGAGCAGATCCATCTTGACTATCCGAACCCATGCCCTTGACTCTTGGGCACGAGCGAGTGCCCTCCTGATGCCCCGATTATTCTCAGCCATCGAGATCCCGCGTTCCCTCGCCGAGCGGCTCACGCTGCTTCGCGCCGGCCTCACCGGCGCGCGCTGGATCGACCCCGAGAACTATCATCTGACGCTGCGTTTCATCGGCGATGTCGACGGCTCGACGGCCCGCGAGTTCGCCGAGGCCTTGGGTGGGATCGAGGTGCCCCCCTTCGAGCTCAGGTTGAATGGCCTCGGCAGCTTCGGCGGGCATAAGCCGAGGGCCATCTTCGCCGGCATCGCTCCCTCAGATGGGCTTGACGCCTTGCGCCGTGCGAACGAGCGCGCCGCACGCGAGGCCGGTCTTCCGCCCGAAGGCCGCAACTTCAAGCCGCATGTCACCTTGGCGCGGCTCCGCAACGCACGTGCCGACGCGGTTGCGGCCTATCTCGAGCATCAGGGCGGCGTCGCTGCCGACCCCTTCACCGTGAGCCGCTTCGTGCTCTATTCCTCGCGGAATTCGGTCGGCGGCGGTCCCTATGTCGTCGAGGCCGCCTACCCGCTCGAGGACTAAGCGCCCTTTTTGGCTGACGCGGCCCCGTCGCTAAGCAGCTCGGCGAGCAGCCCGCGCGCCGCCGCCTCGATCAGATCGAGCGCATGATCGAAGCCCTCAACCTCTCCGAAGAAAGGGTCAGGCACGTCTTTGGTCCCAGCATGCGGCGCGAAATCGAGGAACCTGCGGATCTTGTGCCGCTGGTCCTTCGGCGCGATCTGCTTGAGATCGTCGTAGTTCGAGCCATCCATGGCGAGCACGAGATCGAACCGCACGAAGTCGCCCTTGCCGACCTGTCTCGCGCTTTGGCCGGAAATATCGATGCCGCGCTCTCCGGCCGCCCTCTGCGCGCGCTGGTCGGGCGCCTGGCCGACATGCCAATCCCCGAGCCCCGCCGAGTCGATCTCGAAACGATCGAGCACGCCTTCCTCGGCGGCGACACGGCGGAACGCGCCCTCCGCCATGGGCGAGCGGCAAATATTACCGAGACAGACGAACAACAGACGGTGCTTCACCATGCGCGCCCTATCCCATGCGGCACGCGCCGCACGCAAGCTTGCCCGCATATGGGGGCTCAGAGGCGGCCGCGGAACAGGAAGAAGCGACGCTGCGGCAACCGCTCGTTGCCCTCTGGCGCGCCGGCAAAGGCATAGCGGAAGGGCCTGAGGAACGGCAGGAAGCGCGGCCGCTCGACGATCTGACCATATCTCGACTTGCCGCCGGCGGCGTGGACCGCGACCTTCGTTTCCGGCGCGGTGAGAAGCTTTCCGACCTCGCCGGCGCCTGCCGCCACGATCCGCTCGTTCGGCGTTCGCGTGGCGACGACGGCGCGGCGATCGAACAGAACCCTGGCTGCGGCTGTCCATGGCTTCGGCTTGCAGGCGCAGCCATCGACATATTCGCTGCGATAGCGGAAGGCGTTGGGCAGCTCGTCATAGCGCTCGCCGTTCAGCGCAACCATCGCGCCTGCGTCCTCGCCAGGAGTGGCGCTGTAGAACAGCTTCGCCGGCGATGAGCAGCTCGATTGGCACTTCGCCTCGCCGGCAAGGAAGGAGTCAGGCGTCGACGCTTCGCTGAGCGGATAATAGAAGCCGTCGCACTCCCGCACACAGAAGGTGCGGTAGCTCATATTGGGATTGGTGCGCGCCTTGAAACTATAGAACTTCGCTTGCTGCGGCGGCGCTTTCGCAAGGCTCGCATCCGCCGTTTCTGCCTTGAGCGCATCGATCTCGGCGGCGAGCTTCTGCGCTTGCGCGGTCAGTTGATCGCAGGCTTCGATGATCGCTGCATCGACGGCGTAGTCGCAGCCGGCCTCGCTGATATTGAGTTTCACCGCGGCCAGCTGCTCCACCTTGCTGGCGATCGCAGCATCGAGCGAACTGCCGTCCGCGGAGCGCGTCACCTCGGCTGGAGCCGCGATCACCGCTGTGCTGGCCAGCGCCAGCGCCGCGATGGCGAAGGGCATTGTGCCAACTCGATTGAACGCACGTCCACGCAACGTGAACCTCACCTGCTCCGGAAGCGCCGCAGGCGCTCGCCAGCGCGCCCACTATGCCGGCCAATGGTGAAGTTCCGGCAAATGGCGCGAGGAAAAGTGGAGTCCGGCGAGCGAGGCCGGTTAAGACTTTGCGTACAGACGTCCCGGCGCGCCTTGCGGCGCCCCCTGCGCTACCCTATTTTCCTCGTGGGATTCGGGACTTAGGCGACCGCGAGGTGGACACCATGATTGCCTGGAACGATGCAAGCGAGCTGAAGAGCGCGGCTCTCGGCGGCGAGATCACGCGCACTGCCTTCGCCGAGCAAGAGCGGCGCGTCCGCCGCGACTTCTGGGCCAAGCTCAAGCGCCTTGCCGGCAGAATTCCTTTCGCCGAGGATCTGGTGGCCGCTTATTATTGCGCGCTCGACCCGGCCACGCCGATGCGGGTCCGCGGCATGCTGCTCGCGGCTCTCGCTTATTTCATCCTGCCCTTCGACCTCATTCCGGACATGATCGCAGGCCTTGGCTTCGCCGACGACGCGGCGCTGCTCACCGCCGTGATCGGGCTCGTCGCTTCCCATATTACTCCCGCCCACCGCGCCGCGGCCGCGCGCGCGCTGGATAAGGAGCTTCCGCCCAAGAGCTGACCGGCTCGGGCTAGAGTTGCGGATTGACGACGACCTTGCCGGTGACCTTGCGCGCTTCGATGAGCGACAGCGCTTCGGCGGTCTCTTCGAGCGCAAAGGTCGCGTGGATATGCGGGTGGATCGACCCCTGGCGGCACCAATCTAGCAGCTGGATCATGTTGGCGCGGTGCTGCTCGGGGCTGCGCTCGACGAACGACGTCCAGAACACCCCGATCATGGCGCACCCCTTGAGCAACAGGAGGTTGAGCGGAATTTTCGGAATCGTGCCCGAGGCAAAGCCGAGCACGAGATAGCGCCCCTCCCACGCCATGGCCCGAAGCGCCGGCTCCGCGTGAGAGCCGCCGACCGTGTCGTAAAGAACGTCGACGCCTTTCGGCAAGGTGAGCGCCTTCAACCGCGCCTTGAGGTCCTCGGTCTCGTAGTTGACCCCCTCGTCCGCGCCGTGCTCGCGGGCGAAGGCGAGCTTGTCTCCCGATGAAGCGACGGCGATCACCCGCGCGCCCATGAGCTTGGCGATCTCTATCGCCGCAACGCCGGCACCGCCGGCCGCGCCGAGCACGGCGACCGTCTCGCCCCGTTTTAGCTGGGCGCGATCCTTGAAGGCATGGA
Organism: Methyloceanibacter sp.; assembly: GCA_035319265.1. GTDB lineage: Bacteria > Pseudomonadota > Alphaproteobacteria > Rhizobiales > Methyloligellaceae > Methyloceanibacter. The sequence goes on from DATHCZ010000173.1 coordinate 6,372, forward strand.
TGGCGGTGCCGTAGGTGATGGGAATGCCGGCGGCGATCTCATCGCTCACGCCATCGGGTATCGGCACGGCGTTCTTCGCCTTGGTGACGACCTTCTCGCGGCAGCCATTGCCGCCGATGAAGGCGACCACTCTCTGCCCGATCTTGAAATTGGTGACGTCGGCACCGAGCCCCTCGATCATCCCCGCCACCTCGGCACCGGGTGAGAACGGCAGCGGCGGCGTCACCTGATACTGATTGCGCAGCAGCAGCGTGTCGAAGAAATTGAGACCAACCGCCGTGACGTTGATGAGGACATCGCTCGGCCCCGGCACGGGCTCTGCCACCTCCTCGAGCCGCAAGGCCTGTGGCCCTGCGAATTCACTGAACTGCGCAACACGCATCACGATCGTTCCGCTCAGGGCTCGAACAGCCGCTCGCGGATGGCAATCGCCACGGCCTGAGTGCGCGTTCTCGCGTCGAGCTTGCGCATGGCCGTCTTGGCGTGCTCGTCGACCGTGCGCTTGGCGAGGTTCAGGATTTCGCCGATCTCCCAGGCCGACTTTCCTTGCGCCGACCAGGCGAGCACCTCCCTCTCGCGGAGGGTGAGGGGCGGTCTGATCGGCCGGGCTCCCGCTGCGAGCTGACAAAGCCGCTCATAGGCATAATGGGCCATCAGAAGGATGTTGGGCCTCGACTCGACCGAAAGATCGATCTTGTGGCCGACCAAGCCAACGGCCCCCTCATAACCGTCGCGTGCGTGAATCGGGATCACGAGACCGCCTGAAAATTGGAAATCCTCCAGTAGGCTCATGATCTCAGGCACCCGCTCGCCGTCCTTCTCGCCATAGTTCGCAGTGGTGAAATCGAAGGCTTGCGGTGAGGCGAGCGCGCGCTTGAGGGTGGGGTCGATTCGAATGTAACCGTTTTCGTGATAGACCCGCTGAAACTCGGGCGGACATCGCGTTGCGAACAGAATCTCGTTGAAGGTCAGCCGCGGATGCGCCTTGTGTCCCCCGATGAACAGCGCGTCGAAGCCGAATCTGGAGGCGATGCGCGCCATGCGCTCGGCCACCGCCTCGGTGGTCGTCACCCGATCCAACTCGCCGATGAAGCGGAGCGCCTCCTGCCCGAAGGTCTCGGCTGATTGTGCCTTCATCGTCGCATGTCCCCACAGTGACTGTGGCTGAGTTTCTTGGACCGCGCAACTTTTCACCCGAGGAAACCCGGCCGCCTTGACACTCCTCCTTTTGTGAGGGCCGCCCCTATGGCAAAGAAGTGACGTGAAAGCACGACTTCCGCCCACGCGCGGCTATTTCGCCATCGGCGTCGAGGGCATCTCCAAGGCCCTCAATCTCGGCAATCTGCTCCGCTCGGCTCATGCCTTCGGCGCAAGCTTCGTGTTCACCATCGGCGCCGACGCCAATGCGCTCGAGATGCGCGCGGACACCTCGAAGGCCGCGACCCACGTGCCGCTCTATCATTGGCGAACCCTGGCCGAGCTGAAGCTGCCGCGCGGCTGCAGCCTCGTCGGGGTCGAGATCCTCGATGAGGCCGCCGATCTGCCGAGCTTTCCGCATCCATTGCGGGCAGCCTATGTGCTCGGGCCCGAGCGCGGAGCTCTGACCGCCGAGCTTGCCGCGCGCTGCCAGCATCTGGTTCGCATACCCACCGCCTTCTCCCTCAACGTTGCGACCGCTGGCGCTATTGTCATGTATGACCGCCTGCGCTCTCTCGGACGCTTCGGCTCTCGCCCCGTCGCCGAGGGAACTGCGCCTGACCCCGATGCCCCCCACGTCCAAGGAGGGCCCCGCAAGCGGCGGCGGCAGGGTTGACCTAGCATCCTGGTCAAGAGATTATTGGTTCTGTATGCTTCATATCTGCTCACGAATCGGGGACGGGGAGATGCACCGAGCCGTTCGAGCTACTTGCCTGGTCATCTCGGCGCTATGCGTCACGCCGGCCTTGGCCCAGGACGCGACGCTTCTCGACAAATACAAGGACTGGTCGGCCTACGCGGCGAACGGCACGCCCAAGGTGTGCTTCGCCGTGGCCAAGCCGAAGGACTCAAACCCCAAAAAGGGCATCAAGCGCGACCCCATCTATTTCTACATTTCGCGTTGGCCGGCCGATAACGTGGTGAACGAGGTGAGCGTGAAGATGGGTTACCCCTTCGCCGCGGGCGCCAAGGTCACGGCTACCGTGGGGACCGCCAAATTCGAGCTATTTACCAAGGACGAGGGCGCGTTCGTCGAAAAACCGGACATGGAGACCAAGCTCGTCGACGCGATGAAGACCGCGAGCTCGATGAAGATCGAGGGCAAGTCGGCCCGCGGCACCGCGACCAGCGACACCTATTCGCTCGACGGCCTGAACGACGCTCTGGACCGCGCCGCCAAGGAATGCAGCGGTTAAGGCGCCGCCAATCTTCATTCGCGTTGCGCCTTGCCGGGCTGCTGGAAGACGGCTAGCGTCGCCGGCGTTTTGCACCCTTCGAGCAAGGTTCCCCAGCATGAAAACCCTCCACGCGATCCTCTTTGCCGCCGCACTTGTTCTCTGCGTTAAGTCCGCTTTCGCCGCCAACGACAGTTCGCTCGACGTGAGCGAACTGACCTGCCAGCAATTCACGAGCTATGACGACAACAACAAGGGCCTCATCATGATGTGGCTCGAGGGCTATTACACCGAGGAGGACGAGCCCACCACGATCGATTTCGGCAAGATGGCTGGCCACCTCGCCAAGCTCCTGATTGCCTGCCAGGCTGATCCGAGCAAGAAGGTCTTGGATCTGACCGACGATGCAATGGGCAATTAGAAGCACGATCCCAAATGCGTCGGAGCCAACGGCCGCCCGCTTGGCATTTGTCCGTCCCGTCATGATATTACCAGGGAGCCGGACCCTGCCGGCGAGGCCCTCGTATCATGACCATGTCTGCACCTACCGGCGAAATCGCGACGCTCGGCGCCGGGGCGTCGCAGCCTAACGCCACCCTGATCGGGCTCAGCCGCGCCGAGCTTGGCGCGCGGATGGCGGAGCTGGGCGTTCCCGAGCGGCAGACGCGCATGCGCGCGCGTCAGCTTTGGAGCTGGCTCTATGTGCGGGGCGAGACCGATTTCTTCGCCATGACCGACATCGCCAAGGATCTCCGTGCCGAGCTTGCCGCGAGTTTCACCCTGGCGCGGCCAGAGATCGTGACCGAGCAGGTGTCCCTCGACGGCACCCGCAAATGGCTGCTCCGCCTTGCCGATGGCAAGGAGATCGAGACCGTCTATATCCCCGAAGAGGACCGCGGCACGCTCTGCATCTCGAGCCAGGTCGGCTGCACGCTCACCTGCAGCTTCTGCCATACGGGGACACAGAAGCTCGTGCGCAACCTCACCGCGGGCGAGATCGTCGGCCAGATCATGCTGGCGCGCGATCGGCTGGGCGATTGGCCCGGCGCAACCGCCGAGGACCCGCGCGGGCTACCCGATGCCGAGCGCAAGATCAGCAATGTGGTGCTGATGGGAATGGGCGAGCCGCTCTACAATTTCGACAATGTGCGCGACGCCTGCGCGATTGCCGCCGACGGCGAAGGACTAGGGCTCGGCAAGCGCCGCATCACGCTGTCGACCTCCGGCGTCGCTCCGGAGATTCCGCGCTGGGGCGAGGAGGCCGGCACCATGCTCGCCATCTCGCTGCACGCCGTGCGCGACGAGCTCAGAGACAAGCTCGTGCCGATCAACAAGAAGTGGCCGATCAAGGAATTGCTGCAAGCGTGCCGCAACTTTCCCGGCCTCTCCAACGCCAAGCGCATCACCTTCGAATATGTGATGCTGAAGGGCGTGAACGATTCCGTCGCCGACGCCAAGGAGCTGGTGCGGCTGCTCGCCAAGATCCCGGCCAAGATCAATCTCATTCCCTTCAACCCCTGGCCGAGCGCCCCTTATGAATGCTCCGACTGGGAGCAGATCGAGAAATTCGCCGAGGTGGTGAACCGCGCGGGCTATGCGAGCCCGGTGCGGAGCCCGCGCGGCCGCGACATCATGGCCGCCTGCGGCCAGCTCAGAAGCGAGAGCATCAGAGAGCGCGCCAGCGCCCGCCTCGCCACCTCCGCGTGAGCCCGCTCAAAGCAGCGTGCCTCTCAGAATGAGGAGCGCGATCGAGAAATAGATCACGAGCCCCGTGACATCGACGAGCGTAGCCACGAATGGCGCCGAGGCGCTGGCGGGGTCGAAGCCCATTCGCTTGAGGACAAACGGCAGCATTGAGCCCGCCAGCGAGCCGAACGTGACGATGCCGACCAGAGCAGCGCCGACAGTCATCGCGACAAGAACCCAGTGCTCG
>DATHCZ010000174.1:0-20556 GCA_035319265.1 Methyloceanibacter sp.
CGTGACGGCGTGAGCCTGCGGCGCGCCCGCTCGGGCCGCGCCGGGGTGAGCGCCCAAGTCGGGAGCGGCGGGGTAGGCCGGCGCTCATACACGGCTTCTTCGACCTTCACCTCGTGCGTTTGAGCGCTTTCCATCCTTCGCACCTGAGCGCCGTCAGCGCCAACGGCCTCGGCGAGGAGCCCGGCAAGGCCGTCCTTGACCAGCTCATACCAGCAAGCCTTCTCGGGCTCTCTCTGACCCTGCCAGCCGCAGACATAGAGCCGGTCGCGTGCGCGCGTCATGGCGACATAGAGCAGGCGGTGATATTCCCTGCGCTCGGCGTCGTCCGCCGCCTTCCTGCTCTCTTCCAGCGCGGCGAGCTTCGAATATCCGGCCGGCGGCCACACTATGTGGTCGACCGCTCCCGGCGGCTCACCCGCTCTCGGCAGCGGAAAAAGCCTCGGCCATTGTGGCCGCACGTTCATGCAGGTATCGGGCAGAAACACGATCGGCGCCTGCAATCCCTTGGCGCCATGCACCGTCATGATGCGCACCTCGTCGCGACCCTGCTCCATGTCGCGCTTGATCTCGACGTCGCCGCCGCGAAGCTGATCGATGAAGCCCTGCAACGACGGCGCCGCCTCGCGGTCATAGATGAGCGCAAGGTCGAGGAATTCGTCGATCGCCTCGGCCGCCTCGGGCCCGAGCCTGACCAGCATGCGCTCGCGCATCATCTGCTCTTCGGCACCGAGCAGCTCGGCGAAGAACTCGTAAGGCGGCTGGAGATCGGCGCGCGAAAGCCACGCCCTCAGGCGCCGGTGAGCCTCGGCGAAGCGCGCATCGCCGCCGGCTTTCTCTTTGAGCACCGACCACAGCGAGCGGGGGGCTCGGTCGTAAGCGAGGTTAAACAGATCGTCGTCGTTGAGGCCGAACAGCGGGCTCTTCAGCGCCACGGCGAGAGCGAGATCGTCCTCCGGCATCAGCAGCACGTCGGCCAGCGCAACGAGGTCCTGCACCGCGAGCTGGTCCATCAGCTTCATGCGGTCCGCGCCGGCGACCGGCACGCCTTCGCGCTTGAGCGCACGGATCATCGGCGTGGTGAAGGGGTCGCGGCGGCGGACGAGGATCAGGATGTCGCCGGCCTTCACGTTGCGGCCTTCGGAGAGCAGCTTCTCGCCGCCTGTGATCCAGCCTTTGATCTGCGTGGCGATGCGCCGGCACAATTGATCGACCGAGCGCGCGCCCGCCGCGGTGTCTTTCCACGGCTCGAAGGGCTCGGCGGGCTCGACCTTATCCTCCGCCAGCGGCTGCCACAGCTCGACCAGCCCGGCGTCGCCCTGCCGGTAGGCGTGATGCTTGATGACCGAGGTCTCGGCGAAGACGAGCCCGCTTGCCGCAACCGGCTTGGCGAACACGGCATCCACCGCCTCGAGCACGGGAACGGTCGAGCGGAACGACAGGTTGAGCGGGACCTGATGAAAGCCAAGCCCCGCCGCCTCTGCGCGCCGTTGGAAGGCACGGCCAACTTCACCGAACCGCGCCGGATCTGCACCCTGGAACGAGTAAATCGACTGCTTCTCATCGCCCACGGCGAACACGGTGCGCGGCCGGTCGCCGGCGCCTGAGCCGGCGAAGAACTCCTCCGCCAGCCGCTCGATGATCGACCATTGCGCCGGGTTGGTGTCCTGCGCCTCGTCGACCAGGATGTGGTCGATGCCACCGTCGATCTTGTACAGCACCCAGGCGGCGGCGCCCGCGCGCGACAAGAGATTGAGCGTCTTGACGATCAGATCGTCAAAGTCGAGCGCGGCCTCGGCGCGCTTCCGCCGCTCATAGTCGCTCATGATCGCGTCGGCAAGCAGGAGCACCGCGCCGCTCGCCTCGGCCACGCGAAGATGCGCAAGCTTGTCGTTGAGATGAGCGAATGCGCTCTGCGCACGATCGAGCATGGCCGCGACCATCGGCTCGGCGTTGGCGAATTTCTTGCTGCAAACCTGCGCTCTAGGTTCGCCATCGCCTGTCAGGAACACAAGCTCCAACGCGGTCGCACGGGTCTCGCCGCCGCTTGCCCTGGCGTTGCGCAGATGGACTTCGGCCTCCTTGTCGATTTTCTTGTCGGAGTCAAAAACCGCCAGTGCTGCAATGGCTGAATCGATTGCCGCGTCGGAAAGTACGCCCGCCATCTCGCCGATCAGCGTTTGCTCGTCGGCCTCCACCACGTCGAGTAGGCGCTTGAGCTCGACACATTCCGCCTCGGCCCAGTTGGTGCGGCCGCCATGATAGGCGGTCATGCGCTCCATCTCGGCACGCTTTCCAAGTACGGCGTCGATGGCTTTGCGGAACGAGTACTCGCTCGCCATGGCGATGACGGTGCCCAGGGCTCGACCAAGCGCGCCCTGCTTGTCCTCCGTAGCGTGCGCGATCACGAAATCGAACGCCGCCTTGCGCAGCAGCGCCTGCCGGCGCTCGTCGAGCACGGCAAAATGCGGCGTCACCTGGGCTTCGAGCGGGAAGCGCTGTAACAACCGTTCGCAGAAGCCGTGAATGGTGTGGATCTTGAGCCCGCCTCTGGCTTCAAGTGCGCGGGCGAACAGTCGTCGTGCATTGCGGAGATCGTCTTGTTCGGGGGGGCGCCGCAGCAGTGCCGCTAGCCGGTCGTGCAAGGTCTCCGGCGACATGGTGGCCCAGCCGGCGAGATCGTCGAGCAGGCGGTTTTGCATCTCGGCCGCGGCGGTCTTGGTGTAGGTCAGGCAGAGAATCGATTCGGGCCTGGAGCCGGCCAGCAGCAAACGGAGCACGCGCTTGACCAGCACCTCGGTCTTGCCGGTTCCGGCACTGGCGGACACCCAGGCCGAAGCGGCGGGGTCGGAAGCGCGGGCCTGGTTCTTGTCGGCTTCCTCGGGAAGGGCAGGGCGGGCGCTCATCTCGAATCCTCGTCGAGCTCCTGGGTCAGCCATTCCTGGATGCGGGCGAGCTGAGCGTAGTCGTCATAGTCGTAGGCGCGGGTGAACGCGCCGCCCCGCCGCCGCTTCACCTCATACGGCATGGCCTGATCGCTATAGCGCGCGATGAGCGCGATCAGCTTGGCGCGCGCTTCCGCTGCAAGGTCCGACGCCGGCTTGGTTCCAGCCTGGCATTCGCTGCCGCCCTCGTCGCGCCCCGAGGCGCCGATATAGGTGAGGGCGCCGACCCCGCGGGGCCCGAGCGCGGCGAAGCCGCCACCTTCGGCGATTACGGCTTCGAGCGGAAGCTGCGGCGCCGACAGCTCATCGACATGCTTCGGTGCGGGGAGCGTGCTGCCGGTCTTGTAGTCGTAGATGGCGACGCTTCCGTCTTGGCTCGCATCGATGCGGTCGGCGCGCGCGGTCAGCGTGAAGCCCTCGACAATGTCGAGCGCGCCTTCGGCCTCGGTGAAGGTGGTGATGCCGTCGCTGCGGCGCGCCGGCTCGGTCGCCGCGAACCAGCGCGCGAAACGCTGAAAGCTCGGCCGCCAGAATGCTTCGACCAGGGGCGAGCCGCCGAGCTCGGCGAAGTGCTTGTCGGCGCGGGCCATCAGGCCGCCGTAGATGTCGTCGGGCAGGGCGGTCGGATGATCGCGCGCGAAATCGTGCAAGGCCTGGTGCACGATCTGACCGCGCAGTGCCGGGTCAGGCTCGGTGCCGAGCGGCTTCAACTTCTCGAGCTTGAGGATGCTGCGGGCGAAGATCTCGTAAGGATTGGCGATCCATTTCTCGATGCGCGTCACGCTGAGCCTGCTCGGCCGTGCCTCGACCGGAGGGCATGGACGAGGGGGCTTGGCCGGATCGAATGTCGGCGCGCGGTCGCGCTCGCGCGCCCATTCGACGAAGGGCTGATCGGGGGCGAGGCGCTCGGTAAGCGTCGCCGCTTCGACGAGTGCCAGCAGCCGCTGCAGCCAGCGAGAGGGAACGGTCGGCACGCCGTCCACCTTGAGCGCGCGGGTGAGATAGACCGTCTCGGCGCCGAGACCTTGCGCGAAGTCATGCGCCGAGCGGCCGGTGAGCTGCTCGGGCGCGGGAAGGCCGAGCGCCTCGCGCATGGGGCGGCTGAGCCAAGGGCCCGACTCCTGCGGTCGCGGCCACACCCCTTCGTTCAGGCTGCCGAGGATCACGACATCGGGCTGCTGGAGCCGAGCTTCGAGCGGTCCCCAGATGAATAGCCTCGGATGTGCGGGGGCGCGCGGTCGCACCACTTCGCCCCCGACCAGACTCCGGTAGAACCCAGGATAGTAGCGTGCCTGAAGGCTGACGCCTTCGCCGGCATCGATCAGCTCGGCAAGCAGCGTGGTCAGGGCCTCGCCCGCATCGCCTTGCCAGAGCGGTGACGATGAGCCGCTCGCGTCGGTGGCGATCGCCTCAGCCACGGCGGCATGGGCGTCGGCAAGGCGCGAGGCTTGATGCTCGGCGCCGCCGGCGAACAGGGCGGCGAGGGGAGCGAAGGCGATTTCGAGGTCGGCGACGAGCTTGAGCGCGCGGGTCTGCTCATCCTCGCTGATGCGCGCCGGACGAGGGCGGCTCTGCCTTTGATCGCGTGCCGCAAGAAGCGCCTCGCGCGCCCCAGCAAGACCTTGCCCCACATAGATGTCGCGAAAGGCGCCGCGCTCGAGCGCCCGTGCCGCGCTCCGCATCGCAAAGGGGCTGCGGCCGAGGACAGCGAGCGGATGCTTCAAAAGCGCCATCAGAGCGGGCGGGGTGAAATCGCTCTCGATAGCGCCGAGCACGAGATCGAGGAAGGCGCCCGCCACGGTCCGCGCTACGGGCACGCCCGCCGAATCGTCGATCGCCAGATCGTAGCGCTTGAGCCGCGCCGCCACGCGCCGCGCGAGCACGCGGTCAGGCGTCACCAGCGCCGCCTTGCCGGCGGTCTCGATGCAAGACTTTAGGATGAGCGCGATGGCCTCGGCCTCGTCATGCGCGGTTGGCGCCACGATCAGCCGAATGCCCGCGAGTCCGTTGGCTAAGCCCGCGCGTCCGCCCGACAGGAGGTCGTTCGAGGCAAGGAAGCGCTGCCAGCGCTCGGTGCTCTCTGCCGGACGGAGCGCCTCGCTCACGAGCGCAAGGCGCGCGCGCTGGATTGGGCTCGGCGCGCTACCCGGCACATCGGCGACGCCTTGGCGCGCGGCCCCGAGCTTCTTCAGCAGCTCGGCGATGCCGGCCTGCGGGTGCTCGGGATGCTCTGCGAGGCCCGCCCAATCCTCATCGTCGAGCGAACGATCGAGCCCCGGCAGCACCACGGCGCCGTTGGGGAGAGAGGCAATCACCTTGAGCAGGCGTGCGGTGGACGGCACCGTGCCGGTCGAGCCGGCGGCGATGACGGGATAGGCCGAGCCCTTGGCCAGACGCTCGGCCTCGAGTCGCATCAATTCGTTGCGCCGCGCGATAGGCGAGATGAGACCATTGTCGGCAAGGTAATCAGGCCAATGTTCGGTGACGATCTTGAGGAAATCGACGGTGAGCTGCCAGTGACCGGCAAATTCCTCGGGCACGATGGCGGCGAAGCGGGAGAAATCGATCTCCTCCCTCTCCACGTCGTCCATCAGGCGAGCGAGCTCGGTGGCGAGCGAGAAGGTTTGTGCCGGAGTCACGGGCTCGAAGCTTGCGCGTTCGCCGAGCGTCTCAGTACGGAGCCGCTTGGCCCAGGCGAGCACAAGCTTCATCAGCGCGATGCGCCGCTCAAGCCCCCCGATCGCCGGAACTCCGGCCGTGCCGTTCTCCTCAGCGCCTGAGTCCGCGCCGAGGATTAGCGCTGCTTCCTCGTCCGGATCGCCGAGCGCCCTGATGCGGGGGAGCAGCAGTGCCCCGTTGGCAGCCTCGGCAAGGAACGCTTCGCGTAAGGCCCGCGCCGCGCGCCGCGTGGGGAGATAGATGGTGGTCAGTGGCAGGACGAGAGGGTCGGGCTTCGCGCCCCCGGGAAGCGGCAAGTCGCCGGCGAGCACAGCGCGCGCAAGCGTCGTCAAGAACGGCGCCGAAGGCGGGATCGTGTAGAGATTCTGCCCCGCTCTTGAGGGGTCAGGCACCTTCATGCTCGAAATTCGTTTCGGCCTCGGCCAGAGCCTCCGGCGTGCCGACATGCATCCAGATCCCGTCGAGCCGCATCCCGTAAAGCCTGCCCTTGGCCAACGCCCGGTCCCACAACAGGTTCAAAGAGAAACGGCCGTCGGGCGCGTCCTTGAACAGCCTCTCGTCGCAGAGCGAGACGCCGGCAAAGGCGAACGGCACGACCTGGCGCTCGCCGCGGCGCTCGAGTCTCCCGTCAGGGGCCATGGAGAAGTCGCCCTTGGCGCCGTAGCCGATGCTGGTCGCAGCGGGCGCGAGCAGAAGGAGACAGTCCATGGCCGCAGGGTTCCACAGCTTCAGCATGCGCGGCAGCGCGGGAGCGGCGCCTTCGCTCCACACCGAGTCGGCATTATGGATGAAGAACGGCCCGCGCCCGAGCCGTGGCAGCGCCTTCTTCGCACCGCCGCCGGTGTCGAGCAGCACGCCGCGCTCGTCCGAGATGACGATCTCGGGCGCCTTGCCCTTACGCGCGGCAATATGAGCTTCGAGCTGCTCGGCGAGATAGTGCACGTTGACGACCGCGGTTTTCACGCCCGCTTGCGCCAGCCGGTCGAGCACGTGATCGACGAGCGGCCGACCGGCCAGCGGCACGAGCGGCTTCGGCATGCGCAAGGTCAGCGGCCGCATGCGCTCGCCGAAGCCGGCGGCCAGCACCATCGCCGTCTCCGCCGCGGCACCTCGCGCCTCACTCATGGGGACGGTCCCTTCTAGAGGGGAAGCTCGGGGAGGTCGCTCGCCTTCGGGAACTCGCGCGCGTAGAAGCCGCGTAAGGACGTAAGTGCAGGATGGGCGAGGTCGCGCTCAAGATAGCGAGCGACCCGCGGGATATGAGCGAGATAGCCGCGCTTGCCGTCACGTTTCGCCAGTCGGGCAAAGATGCCGAGGATCTTCGAGTTGCGTTGGGCGCCAAGCGTTGCATAGAGCAGGCGGAACTGATCGCTCGAGAAATGCGGGCTTTGCGCGTTTCGGGCGGCACAGTAGCGAGCGAGTTGTTCCCGTTCAAGCGCTTCCGGAACGTCGAGCCGGGCATCCTGGAGGAGCGATACGAGGTCGTAGGCAAGCGGTCCCCTAAGGGCGTCCTGGAAGTCCAGGAGTCCTGCCCGCTTCACGCCTTCGCGCTTGGGCAGCCACATTAAGTTGGGGGAGTGATAATCGCGCAACACCCAGCCAAGATCTGACTTTGCCGCGTCCTCGAGCAAAGGGCGCCACAGCGCCATGAACTCCTCGCGCAAGGCTTGCGGCATTTCCTCGCCGTGCAGTGCCGGCCAAAACCAGTCGATGAGGAGGGCGGCCTCGGTCAGCATGGCGTCGGCATCGAAATCGGGAAGCTGGTAGGAAGCATGGCCTTCAATGGGCAGTCGCTTAGGCGGCGGCGTCTCGGCAAGGGCGACCAGCACATCGACGGCGCCCGCCCAAAGCTCGGTCATATCGCGCCGCTTGGCGACCTCGGCCCCGAACACGCGGTCGCCGAGGTCCTCGAGGATGAGAAAACCGCGATTGAGGTCGAAGGCATAGATCGCCGGCGCCGAGAGCGAGCGCTCGCGGAGTGCGCCCGCCACCGCCACGAACGGCGTCACGTCCTCTGCCAGATGCACCAGCGCCGAGTAAGGCTTGCCGTCGCGGATCGGTGGTCCGTCGGACTGGCGCGGCGAATTCATCAGGATGGCACTCCGCTGCGGAAGGGCGAGGCGCGCATAAGAACGCGTCGAGGCGTCGCCTTGTAGATAGCGCGCACCGGCCTCGGCGTAGGGGGTCTTGTCGAGGAACTCGGAGAGCTCCTGCACGCGCTCGAGCCTCGCTGTCCAGCTTTCGTGGCCGTGGATAACGATGCGGCGCATGTTCGGCGTTGCCGTCTCGTCCATGGCGATCGCGAGGCGGTCGGACGGGAGCCAACTTCCCGCGCGCTCGGGCCACTCGATCAGGAGAACGCCTTCGGCGAGCGCGTCTTCGAGGCCGAGCTCGCCGAGCTCGTCGGGCTTCAGCCGATAAAAGTCGCAATGGGTGACGACGAGCCGGGGCGTTTCGTAACGCTGCATCAGCGCGAAGGTTGGACTCGGTACCTCGCCATCGCCGCCGAGCCGGTCAACCAGAGCTCGCGCCAATGTCGTCTTGCCGGCCCCGAGCGGGCCCGAGAGCGCGACCACATCGCCGGGCTTCAAGGCGAGAGCAAGACGGCTCGCGATGATGTCGAGCCTGACCAGGTCGACATCGTCAAGAGTCCAACTGGTGCTCATCCCGCGCGGCTTGACTTGTAGCGCGGCTCGTCGAGGTGAGCCTCGCCCTTCTGATCGTGCGGCTTAGGCTCGTGGGTGAGCGGCAGGAGCACTTTGACGCGCGTGCCTTTCCCCGGGACCGAGGAAAGATCGACGCTGCCCCCGTGCAACTCGGCGAGACTCTTGACCATGGACAATCCAAGCCCGGTGCCGCGATGGCGCGAGCCGTGTGGGCGGCTCTCGAAGCGTTCGAACACGGCCTTCTGATACTCCTCGGGGATACCGATCCCCTGATCCTCCACCGTGAAGGCGACCATTGAATTCTCACGGCGGCAGTTGACTGCGATCTTGCCGCTCGAGGGCGAGAAGCCGATCGCATTGGAGAGCAGATTATAGAGGATCTGCGTCACCCGGGCGCCGTCGGCGACGAACTGGTCGATGCCCGGCTCGATCGAGACGTCGAGCGTCATGTCGTTCTGCTTGAGCCGCTCGCGCACGCCGTTGGCGGCCGCATCGATCACCTCGCGCACGCTGACCGGCGAGAGGTTGAGCTCAAGCGTGCCAGCATCGATGGTGGTGAGATCGAGAATATCGTCGATGATGGCTCTGAGCGTGATCCCCGACGCCAGAATATCGTTCACATATTCGCGCTGCTTGTCGGCGAGAGGCCCGAAGGCGGGGCTTGCCAGAAGCTGGGCAAAGCCGAGGATCGAGTTGAGCGGTGTGCGCAGCTCATAGGAGACATGGGAAATGAAGGTCGATTTCAGCCGATCGGCTTCCTCCAACGCCTCGTTCCGCTCGATCAGCGCCCGCTCCATGCGCTTTGCGTCCGAGACGTCGTTATAGGTGAGGAGAGTGCCGCCGTCGGGCAGCGGCAGCGCGGCGCAGGCGAGCACGCGGCCGTCAGGGCGGTCGATCTGGCTCTCATAGGGACGCCGCTCGGAGACGATCGCCGTGACCGCCGCCTTGGTCCGCTCCCATTCTTCGGGCGCGTCGTAAAGCGCGCGGCATGCCTCGATGATCTCCTCGATATGCGGCTGGGCATCGAGCCGCCGCGGGTTCAACTGCCATAGCGCGGCGAAGGCCTGGTTGTAGAGCCTGAGGCGCCCGTTCGGGTCGAACACGGCGACGCCTTCGCGCAGCGTGTCGAGCGTCTCCCCTTGCACCTGGATCAGCGCGTTGTAGCGGCTCTCTAGCGCGATCCGCTCGGTGACGTTCTCGTAGAGATAAGTCACCCCTCCGGCGCCCTCGCTGTCGGCGATCACGTGCAAGGTGCGGCCATCGGGAAGGTGCCACAAATCCTCGACCTGGGCGTTTGAGCCGTAGGAGGACAGCCATGTTTTCTTCCAGTCACGATAGTCGGCTTTTTCGGGTAGCCGCCGCCCCTGGCGCAGGCGGTCGAGGATTTCGCCGTCGCGCGGATGGTTGGATAGCCATTTCGTGTCGAGCTGCCACAGCTCGATATAGGCCTGATTAAAATGGGTGAGCCTCTGGTTCTGGTCGAACACGGCGAAGGCGGTGGCGAGCCGGTCGAAGCTCCTGAAGCGCGCCTCGACGCTCGGCAGCGGTTCCGGCTGGGCGCGTTCGCGCATGCTTGCCTGTGCGTCGAGAAGCGCACGTAACGAGGCGACCTGGTCCTCGAGCTGCCGGTGTTTGGCGGCAAGCTCGGCAAGCTCGAGCCTCCGCCCGAACAGGTCGCGCACCTTGAGCACGATAGTGTGCCCGGCGACGCGGCCATCGGCCTCGACAAACCGGTCGCGCAAGGTCGACAGCATGAGGTTGAAGGCTTCGCCCTTGTCGACGAGCGTCCGCAGCGCGAGATCGAGCGCCGAGGCGGAAGGCGCGTCGAGCCAGCCCTCGAAATCGAGCAGCGCATCCGCCTCGCGCGGCACGCCGAGGCCGACGGCGAGGTTCGCGACCAGAAGCTCCGGCTCGCCGCTCTCGCCGACGATGAGGAGCGCCTGCGGCTCGGCGGCGAGGATGGTCTCGAGCGTGCTCTCGCTCAAGCGATAGCGATCAGCTTCCGCCGCCGCTGCCGCTCTTGCGGCCCGGGCGCGCTCCGTGGCGCGCAAGCACGCGATCGCCGTACCGACGGCAAACGCAATGATGCCGAGATTGATGCCGAGGGTGAGGAGCGTGCGCGCGTCGAAGGCAGCCTCGTTGGTGGCGGCAAACGCGCTCGTGACGGGGAGCAGAAACGGGGCGATCGGAACGGAGACGCGAAACAGCACCTTTGGCCACCTCGATGAAGGTGCCGCCTTGCCCCCGCTTGTTCGCATGGTCGTGTTGTGCTCCACGCCGCCGTCCATGGCCTCGCCTCGCGCCGCAAACGCTGCCACAGACTAAAACGCGGGGCTCCCTCTGCCCCACGCGAACCTCAAGGCGAATCAGGGGTAGATTAGCTGCATCGCGGGACGTTGCCCACTGGGCTGCGCGCTTTGGTTAATCGCACCCCCGGGGCCTCATCCTTCGAGACGGGTCTTCGGCCCTCCCCAGGATGAGGAGGCGCCCCTCATGGTGAGGAGCCCGCGAAGCGAGCGTCTCGAACCATGAGGCCCGCAAGCGTCAGTAGCGGTAGGCTTCGGGCTTGTAGGGGCCTTCGACCGGCACGCCGATATAGTCGGCCTGCTCCGAGCTGAGCTTGGTCAGCTTGGCCCCGACTTTGGCGAGATGCAGCCGCGCCACCTTTTCGTCGAGCTGCTTCGGCAGGGTGTAGACCTTCTTCTCGTATTTGCCGGGATGGGTCCACAACTCGATCTGCGCCAGCGTCTGGTTGGTGAAAGACGCGCTCATCACGAAGCTCGGATGGCCCATGGCATTGCCGAGATTAACGAGCCGGCCCTCGGACAGGAGGATGATGCGCTTGCCGTCGGGAAACTCGATCTCGTCGACCTGCGGCTTGACGTTGTCCCATTTGAAATTGCGCAAGCCCGCGACCTGAATCTCAGAGTCGAAATGCCCGATATTGCAGACGATGGCGCGGTCCTTCATCGCCCTCATATGGTCGAGCGTGATGACGTCCTTGTTGCCGGTGGCGGTGACGAAGATATCAGCGCGGGGGGCCGCGTCGTCCATGGTGGTGACCTCGTAGCCCTCCATCGACGCCTGCAGCGCGCAGATCGGATCGATTTCGGCGACCAGCACGCGGCAGCCGGCATTGCGCAATGAGGCGGCCGAACCCTTGCCCACGTCGCCGAAGCCCGCGACCATCGCCACTTTGCCCGCCATCATCACGTCAGTGCCGCGGCGGATGCCGTCGACCAGGCTCTCGCGGCAGCCATAGAGATTATCGAATTTCGACTTGGTAACGCTGTCGTTCACATTGATGGCGGGGAACAGCAGCGTGCCCTTCTTCTGCATCTCATAGAGGCGATGCACGCCGGTCGTGGTCTCCTCGGTGACGCCGCGAAGATTGGCGGCGACCTTCGAGAACCAGCCGGGCTCGCGCTTGAGCCGCTCCTTGATCGAGGCGAACAGCACCTCCTCCTCATCGTTGCTGGCCTTGTCTAGGAAGGCGGTATCGCCCTTCTCGGCGCGCACGCCGAGATGGATGAGCAAGGTGGCATCGCCGCCGTCGTCGAGAATCATGTTGGGCGTCCCGCCATCGGACCACTCGAAAATGCGGTTGGTGTAATCCCAATATTCCTCGAGGCTCTCGCCTTTGAAGGCGAAGACGGGGATGCCCTTGGCGGCGATCGCCGCGGCTGCGTGGTCCTGCGTCGAATAGATGTTGCACGAGGCCCAGCGGATATCGGCTCCGAGCGCCTTCAGAGTCTCGATCAAGACCGCGGTCTGAATCGTCATATGGAGGGAACCCGCGATGCGCGCGCCTTTGAGCGGCTGCTTGGCGGCATATTCCTCGCGCACTGCCATCAGGCCTGGCATCTCGGTCTCGGCGATGTCGATCTCCTTCCTGCCCCAGGAGGCCAAGCCGATGTCTTTGACGTGATAGGTCATGCCGCATCCACTCCGAGCTGACTGATAAAGATATAAAGAAGTCCTTATATCATGGCTGCCAGTGGCGGAGTCAAGCCCTCTTCCCGCCCATTTTGGCCGCTTAGTCCGGCTCTGGGAATAAACGTAAGCCTCCGCGAGTCTTGGGTGCAGCCACCCACATGCGCAAGTTTCCAAGTTGCGGGTAGACTGGCGAGAGAGCGAATTCGACCGGCTTGAATGTGGACCACCCGACCGATCAGACGCGCTTTGCGGAAGTTTTCCTGCCGCACCTCGTCGATGCCTATAGGCTCGCGCGGTGGCTCGCCGGGAGCGGTGCGGATGCCGAGGACATCGTGCAGGAGGCTTCGTTGCGGGCCTTCAAGTCCATTCGCTCCTTCGCCGGCGGCAACGCGCGTTCATGGGTCCTCACCATCGTGCGCAACACGAGCTATACGTGGCTCGCCAAGAACCGTCCGCGGGCCGTGGTGCTGACCGAGGACCTCGATCAGCCCACGCGCGAGCGGGTAGACCTGCCGGCGGCGGACGAGGAGGCTCCCACGCCAGAGGCGGCCCTGATCGCCAAGATGGAGGCGGAGGAGGTGAGGAGAGCGGTCGCCTCGTTGCCGCCGCCCTTTCGCGAGGTTCTCGTGCTGCGAGAGATCCATGACCTCGACTATCGCAGCATCGCCGAGATCATTCAGGCGCCGATCGGCACGGTGATGTCGCGTCTCGCCCGCGCGCGCAAGCTCGCTCTCAACGCCTTCCAGGGGAGCGCGTCATGAGCCTCTCAGAGCAGGACGAGCTTATCCTCAATGCCTATCTCGACGGCGAGCTCGGCCCGATCGATGCGGTGAGTTTCGAGCAGCGCCTTGCCGCCGACCCTGTCTTGGCCAACGAGGTGGAAGCGCGCCGCGCGCTGCGCGCGAGCCTTCGCGCCGGGCTTGCCGACGACGTGCCGTCAGCCGGGTTTGAACGCCGCATCATGACGCGACCGGCTATGCCCAGGGAAGTCAGGACGCGATCCTGGCACTCTCTCGCGGCCTCCCTCGCGATCGGCGCGCTCCTCGGCGGAGCGGTGACCTTCGGCGTCCTGAACGAGCAAGGCCGAGGCGATGTCGCCGGCGAGGTCGTGTCGGCCCATGTCAGGGCCTTGATGGCGCCGCAGCCGACCGACGTGCAGTCCTCGGACCGCCACACCGTCAAGCCGTGGTTTGCCGGCAAGCTCGCCTTCGCGCCGAAGGTCGTGGACCTCTCGTCGCAGGGTTTCCAGTTGGTGGGAGCGAGGATCGACGTGATCGGGCTCGAGCCGGCCGCCTCGCTCGTCTACAGCAACGGCAAGCACCTTATCAGCGTGATGGAGATGCCGAACGGCGGCACTCCCGCCGCGCCGCTCGAGACGCATTTCGAACGCGGCTATCTCGCTCTCACCTGGAGCGAGGGCGCCGTCACTTATTGGGCGGTGTCGGACATGGCGGCAGGGGAGCTCAGGACCTTCGTCAGCCTGTTCCAGGCGGGCGCTGAGATCTGACCGAGCCCTTTTTGCTGCCCGAAACCTCTGGGAAGTTCAATCTTCGGCTTGTTTCCAGCATCGCCTTGAGTCTAGTCAAAGACAAGACTTGGCCTGAGGTGCAGGAGGGGAGCCATGCTCAATCCGGATCGCAACGGCGTGCCGCGCGAGGTCTATGTCTGGGACCCGTTCGTGCGGCTGTTCCACTGGACCTTGGTCATCGCCTTTACCATTGCTTATCTCTTGACCGATGAGGAAGTGCTCAAAATCCATGTCTGGTCCGGCTATGTCGTGGGCGCCCTGGTCGTGGCGCGGGTAATCTGGGGCTTCGTCGGGCCCGAGCATGCGCGCTTCACGGATTTCGTCTATGCGCCGGGCGCGTCGCTGCGCTATGTGCGCGACCTCATTCTGTTCAAAGCCGAGCGCCATCTCGGCCATAGCCCGGGCGGGGGCGCCATGGTGGTGACGCTGCTCGTGTTCCTCGCCGCCACCGTGATCACCGGGCTGGTGGTCTATGGGGGAGATCAGCAGGCCGGACCGCTCGCCGGGATGTTCACCAAGGAGTTCGGCGAGTCCTTCGAGGGGGTGCACGAGCTTATCGCCAACATCACGCTCGCGCTCGTCCTTGCGCATATTTCCGCGGTGATCCTCGCGAGCTTCGTGTTCCGGGAGAACCTCCCCCGCGCCATGTTCACGGGCTACAAGCGCCCGCTCTAATCAGCCGTTGCCGCTAGCGCAGGAAGATCTGCATGGTCTCGAAGTCGAAGGTCACGGCAAACGGCTTGAAGAAATCGTGACCGACCATCCCGGCGAGGTTGAAACCGAAACTATTTTCCCACGGGAACGGCCCATCGTAGAGACCCGGCACGTTGTCTTCCCGCATGTCTCCGAAGTAGAGCTGGCTCACCGTGTAGGGCACGATTTTCAGCGTTCCGCCCGCGCCTTGTCCCTCGTAAGCCTTATCTTGTTCGAGCTTGATGCCGGCTTGCTTGATAACCGACTCGGCGAGCTTCACGCCGGCGCCGGCGAGCCCGGTGTCGACGAACAGGAGCGCCGGCGGCGTGGTCTCGACGCGACCCCAGCCCACCATGAAGTGGTCGCTCGCAATCCAAAACGGCACCGCAACATTGTCGGCCGACGGCTCTGCCGCAAACTCTTCGCGGCTTTGTGCGGTCTTGCGGCGGAGGACGAGCTCGCCGTTCGGGTAATCGAGGGTGGCGAGGAAATGATAGAACAGAGTGGTGCCGATGACGCCGTCGATGCGCTTTACGCCGAGTCCCGTCGAGAGTTGGCGAAAGGGCAGCGTCATGATGGGCACGTTGTTGATGGTCCAGTCGCCGACGGTGAGGGATTCGATCCGCGATTGCCCGACCTTGGCCTGCTCGCCGCCGGAAAACGTGCCTTGCACCTCGCCGAAGTTCGGCAGCCCGAGCTCCTTCGCGAAATCCGAGTCGAGCCCGACCTCGGAACCCCCCGTATCGATGAAGAAGGTGACCTCCTCGCCGCCGTTCACCCGCACGCTGACAACGGGGAGCGGGCCGGTGTTCACGAATTTCAGACGCGTGACTTGCCCCTCGCCGTGCAACTCATAAGGTGTCTGGCCCTTGAAGCTCTCCATCTTGGCGACGTTCAAGGTCGGATATTGCTCGATGACCAGCTTGTTGGTGGCGGCATCGACGCCGTCGAGGGAAGCTGCCGCCTGTTGGAAGTCGTCGCGGCGATAAAAGGCTTCGGCCAGCATGACCCTGGCGTCGGCATCGTCAGAGTGCAGGGCGATGGCCTTTTCCAGCCATCCTTGCGCGTCGTCGAGCCGGTTGGAAAGGAGCGCGATGCGGCCCAATTGCATGATGGCCGCGTAGTCCTTGGGGTCCCGAGCGGCAATTTGCGTGTAGATCTTGCCGGCTTCGGCGAACTTCCCGCCTTGGAAAAGCACATTGGCGGAGTCGATCGCCGAAGACGCCGGCTCGCCCATCGCGACATTCGCCGCACCAACAGGCGCGGCGATCAGAGCAAGTATGATGCAGATGCCGGCATATCTCACTTCATGTCTCCGCGATTTGCAGGATTGGGATGGCGGCCGCTTCAATCCTCTTCGCCGAAGCCTGACTCGACGAGGGCGATCAGAGCTTCGAGCGCTTGGGTGGCTTCGACGCCTTCCGTCTCGATGAGGATGGTATGGCCCTGGCCTGCCGCGAGCATCATCAGCCCCATGATCGAGGTGCCGCCGACGGTGTGACCTTCGCGCGTCACGCGGACATCGGCGGTGTAGCGGGACGCGCAGCGGACGAACTGCGCCGAAGCACGCGCGTGCAGACCTTTCTTGTTGGGAATCACCACCTCGGCGAAATAGAGGCCCTCGCGCGGCTCGCCCTCTTTGTCGCGCGGTCTGCCCACGCTAGTTTGCCGCGAGGATTTGGCTGGCGACGCTGATATATTTGCGTCCGGCTTCCTGTGCTTGCGTGATCGCCTCATCGAGCCCGCATTCGCCGCGCACGCTCGCGAGTTTTACCAGCATCGGCAGATTGACGCCGGCAATTACCTCGACATTGTCGTGGTCCATGGCCGAGATGGCGAGGTTCGACGGCGTGCCGCCGAACATATCGGTAAGCACGACCACCCCTCCGCCGCTATCGACGCGCTGGAGGGCGGTCAGCATGTCGCTCCGCCTCTCGTCGAGATCATCGTCGGGACCGATCGAAATCGTCTCGATCTGCTCCTGCGGTCCGACCACGTGCTCGAGCGCCGCGCGGAACTCGTGCGCGAGCTTGCCATGTGTGACGATGACGACGCCGATCATGTGAGTCCTTGAGTAGCCGCCCCCCGGCGAAAGGTCGCTATCTTTGTCATGAGAGGGGGTGAGCGCAAGTGCGTTCGTGTAACGTTAATTGGGAAGATCGCGCGTTGCCCACAAGAGCGCCATTTTCAACTTCAAGGGAGCCGACGCCTCGAACGGGTCGAGCTTGAGCACCCTAACGGGCACCCCCGCGATCACGGTCCGTTCCGCCGGCTCTGGCGGCATGCGAGGAACCTCTTTGGTCGCGACCAGATCGCAAACGAGCGCGAGTCGCGCCTCGGCAAGGGCAGGGACCTCGATGATCCCAAGCCCTCTGACCTCGATCTTTCCGGCGATCGTCGGAGGCGCGGAGGCCACGAGTTCGCCGCTTCCGTTTGACCCAACGAAGACCTGATCGTCGGCGACGAGGAGCGCTTTCTCTCCGTCTTCGCTGGAGAGTGCCAGGAACCTCAAGGCAAGATCCGACTTCCCCGCTCCCGACGGCCCGCGCAAAAGGGCCGCGCGTTTGCCTAGCGCGACACATGTGCCATGCACGAGCTCGCGTGTCCCCGCCACGGGTTACGCAGCCGGCAGGCGGATCACGAAGCGCGCGCCGCCGCTGTTCTTGTCTCCGGCATCGCCCTTGCCGCGCCCAAGCCCGGCCGGCGGCCGGTTCTCGGCCCACAGCCGTCCGCCATGCGCGACCACGATCTGCCGCGAGATGTTGAGCCCGAGCCCCGAGTTCTGACCGAAATTCTCTTGCGGCCGGTCGGTGTAGAAGCGCTCGAAGATGCGCTCGAGATTTTCCTCGGGGATGCCGGGGCCCTCGTCCTCGACCGCGATCTGAATTTCGGTTCCGATTCTTCGCGTGACCACGGCGATGCGTCCACCAGGGGGTGAGAACGAGATCGCGTTCTCGAGCAGATTGACGATGACCTGGCTCAAGCGGCTGTCATGGCCGGTGACGCGGTAGGGGTGCGCTCCCGGAGCATAAGCGATGTCGAACACCACCTCGGGCGTGTCGTCGCGATGGATATCGTTGAACAGCGACACGGTGGTGCGCAACAGCTCGGCAGCGTCGACCGGCCGCGCGTCCTCGCGCGCGAGCTCGGCATCGAGGCGGGACGCGTCGGAGATGTCGCTGATCAGCCGGTCGAGCCGCCTCACGTCGTGCTGGATGATCTCCATCAACCGCTCTTTGGACTCATCGGTCTTGGCGAGGGGCAAAGTCTCGGTCGCGCTGCGCAACGAGGTGAGCGGGTTCTTGAGCTCATGCGCCACGTCGGCGGCGAAGCTCTCAATTGCGTCGATCCGTTTGTACAGCGCCGTGGTCATGTCACGCAGCGCGCCGGAAAGGTGGCCAATCTCGTCGGAGCGGTCGGTGAAGTCGGGGATCTCGGCGCGCGCCTTGACGCTGTGGCGCACGCTCTCCGCCGCTGCCGAGAGTCGCTGTACCGGACCGGCGATGGTGTTGGCGAGGATCACCGACAGCACGATGGTCACGGCCGCGGCGAACAGCGACACCCGCACGATGCCCCAGCGCTCGGCGGCGACGATATTGTCGATGTCGCCGCCGCGCGTCGACAGCAACAGCACGCCGAGCACCGCGCGCATCCGTTGGATCGGCACGGCGACGCTGACAACGAGCTCGCCCTTGTCGTTGACGCGGACGATCGGTACCGAGGTTCCGGTCAGCGCGGTCGCGACCTCTGGATAAGCCTTGCCGTTGGCGCCGCCGATCTCGGTATAGAGGGGCAGGTCGTATTGGTTGAGCCGGGTCTTCACCGCTTGCCAGAACGAGGTGAGCGCCTCGGACTTCTCGGTGTTCGGCGGCGGCAAGTCGTAACGCAAGACCTCGCCGCGCGAGTAGAACGTGTCCGAATCGAGGATCAGCGCGCCGTCGCGATTATAGATGCGGGCGCGGCTTCCGGTGGGTTTGACCAGAGGTCTGAGGATCGGCGCTGCGCGCTCGGGGTCGATGGTGAATTCGAGCGAGTTGCTCAGCGCATCGTCATCATCAGCCTGGCCCTGCTCGGTCTCGAGCAGCTTCTCGGGGTCGAGTTGCACCTCGTTGGTGTCGACGCCGGCCGAAGCCGCGATGGCGCGGGCGATGATCTCCCCTTGCGTGAGGAGGCTTTGCACCTTGGCGTCGATCAGCCCGGCGCGGAACTGATTGAGGTAAAGAATACCGGAGACGAGGATGGCAAGTCCGATCAGGTTGAGCACGACAATGCGCCGCGTCAGGCTGGAGAAGCCGTGCCTGAAGGGCAGGTGCGCGGCGAGCCAACGATAGCCGCGATAACTGCGCGCTCGCGTAACCCGCACGGCGCGGCGAAACCGCTCCCTGATCGTGGCGGCGTCAGGCCGCTGCCAGGACCTGTCCGCCTCTGCGGTCATTTGGCCAGCCCGTCACTCTTTGAACCGATAGCCGACGCCATAGAGCGTCTCGATCACGTCAAAGCTCGTATCGACCGCCTTGAACTTCTTGCGCAAACGCTTGATGTGGCTGTCGATGGTGCGGTCGTCGACATAGACCTGATCATCATAGGCTGCATCCATCAGCGCGTCGCGGCTTTTCACCACGCCCGGCCGCGAGGCCAGCGCCTGAAGGATAAGGAACTCCGTGACCGTCAAGGTCACCGGGCGGTTGTCCCACACGCAAGTATGCCGCTCGGGATCCATCTTGAGCTTGCCGCGCTCGAGCACCTTCGACTTGTCCTCGACCACCGGGGCCGACCCGTCCCGGGGCTGGGCGCGCCGGAGCACGGCCTTCACCCGCTCGACCAGGAGCCGCTGGGGAAAGGGTTTGCGGATGAAGTCGTCGGCGCCCATCTTGAGCCCGAACAGCTCGTCGATCTCCTCGTCCTTGGAGGTGAGGAAGATTACGGGGAGCTCGCTCCGCTGGCGCAGCCGCCTGAGCAGTTCCATCCCGTCCATGCGCGGCATCTTGATGTCGAGGATGGCGAGGTCCGGCGGGCTTTCGGCGAAGCCGTCGAGCGCGCTTGCGCCGTCATTGTAGGTCTGTGTCTTATAGCCCTCCGCCTCGAGCACCATGCGCAAGGAGGTGAGAATGTTACGATCGTCGTCGACAAGTGCGATTGTTGGCATTGTGGGGCCCTTGCGGCGCTAGATGGTTTAGGGATGTTAAGGGTTCAGGGGCTGCGCCAATTATGGCAGGATTGGGGCGCTGCTCGCCACCCAGCTCTATCGCAATGCAACAATTCTCATTATGGCGCAAGTAAATAAGTCTCAAGAGATGCCCTCGGCGGAGGACATCGCAGCTGCCGCGAGGGCCTTGGTCCGCCGCGCCTTCAAGGGGTCCATGGCGACGATGGACGCCACGAACGGCTATCCCTACGCCTCGCTCGTGACGGTCGCCACCGACACCTCAGGAGCCCCGACCCTGCTGATCTCGAACCTCGCCCGCCACACCGCGAACCTCGCCAACGACCCTCGCGCCTCGATTATGGTTGACGAGACGGGAGCGCTCGCCGATCCGTTGCAAGGCGCGCGCGTCACCGTCCATGGCAAGGTCGAGCGGACGAGGGAGGGGGCCGTCAGGCGGCGCTTTTTGGCGCGTCACCCCGAAGCCTCCTTCTATGCCGATTTTCCCGACTTCGGGTTCTTCCGTCTCGCCGTCGAGGGCGCCCACTACATCGGTGGCTTCGGGCGCATCTTCGATCTTGCCCCAAGCGAGCTTCTAATTTCGACCGATGAGGCCGCGAGCCTGCTTGAGGACGAGCAGGGGATCGTGGAGCACATGAATGAGGATCATGCGGATGCCGTCGAGCTTTACGCCACCGCGCTTGCCGACGGCGAGCCGGGCGCTTGGCGCATGACCGGCATCGATCCCGAGGGCTGCGACATCGTGTGCGACGGCACGGCGCGCCGCATCGTGTTTGCCGAACCCGTAACCACCCCTCAGGAAGCGCGCAAAGAGCTGGTCCGGCTCGTGGCCGAAGCTCGCGCGGGGCGCCAATAACGCATGCGGCGACAAAGCCTGACCTTGGTGATGTTGGGCTTGGTGCTCTTGACGCCGCCCCTGTATGCCGAGACGCCCGACGCGATCCTCAA
>DATHCZ010000175.1:0-8593 GCA_035319265.1 Methyloceanibacter sp.
GCAACGGCCCGGTCAACGCGCTCGACCAGGCGCTGCGCAAGGATCTGGGGCGATACCAGGGCCACCTACAGGACGTGGAGCTGGTCGACTACAAGGTGCGCATCCTCACCGGCGGCACCGATGCCGTCACGCGCGTCCTGGTCGAGAGCCGCGACGGAGAGGGGAACCGCTGGTACACGATCGGCGTGTCGCCCAACATCGTCGACGCCTCGTTCGAGGCGCTGCTCGATTCCATCAACTACAAGCTGATCCGCGACGGCGCGACCGCGGCCTGAGTGGAGCGGCGGGAGGACAACATGGCGTCCATCGGCGAGCGCACGGCCAAGTGTTGCTGCGGCAATCTGACGGCGACGGCGCGTGGTGAGCCAGCTCAGGTCTATGCTTGCAGCTGTCGCGAATGCCAGCGGGGAAGCGGAAGCGTCTTCTCCTATGGGGCGATCTATCCCGAAGAGGCTGTGACCGTCGCGGGCAACTCGACCCTTTACAGCCGCCGTAGCGATGCCGGGCGCCTGGTCGAGAGCTGGTTTTGCCCGGTGTGCGGCGTGACCGTGTATTTTCGTGCGGAAGCCGCGCCCGGAATGGTGGGCATCCCGGCAGGGTGTTTCGCCGATCCCGACTTTCCCAAGCCCAAGAAGCTGTTCTTCGCCTCGCGGCGCCATCACTGGCTCGAGCTCGGCGAGGATATTCTGCTTGAGGAGACGCAGCCGGGCTAAAGCGACCCGAACGGCCTCATCCTTCGAGACGGGCGCTTGCGCGCCCCCTCAGGATGAGGGCTCAACTCCTCATGGTGAGGAGCGCCCTAAAGGCGCGTCTCGAACCATGAGGCCGAGACGATCAGAATTTGGCGGCGACCTCGGCGTCGAGCTGGTCGGCGAACTCGGCCGGGTAGGGCTTTAGCGCTGCCTCTATGGCCGGAACGATCTTCGCCACGTCGTCGACCACGATCATCTTGAGTTCGAGCCCTGGGCGGATGAAACCCTCACCGCTCATGCGGTCGAACAGCGCGAGCAGCGGGTTCCAAAAGCCCTCGATGTTGGCGAGCACGATCGGCTTCGTGTGGCGGCCGAGCTGGGTCCAGGTGAGCTGCTCGACGAACTCTTCGAGCGTGCCGAGACCGCCGGGAAGCGCCACGAAGGCATCCGACTTGGCGAACATCAGCTGCTTTCGCTGATGCATGTCGTCGACCACGATCAGCTCCTGCGCCTCGATCAGCATATGCTCGCGCTCGCTCAAGAAGCCCGGGATGATGCCGGTGACGTGGCCGCCATGCTTGAGCGTCGCGCGCGCCGTCTCGCCCATCAGGCCGAGGCTGCCGCCGCCATAGACGAGGCCGATGCGCAAAGTGGCGAGGATGCGGCCGAGCGAGCGCGCAGCCTCGGCGAAAGAAGGGTTGTGGCCAGAGCCGGAGCCGCAATAGACGCAGATATTCTGGATCGTGCTGGGTGGAATGTCTTTCATGAGCCTCATGTGGCAGGAGCGTTCGCAAGCGTCAAGCAAGCCGCCTCTCGTGAGAAGCGGTCCGGGAATCTAACGATTAACGGAGCTCCGAGCCGGGCTGCGACCATTTAGATTGAACGCTTTTTTGCCTTCCGCGCCGTCTAGAAACCGTCTTTAAGGGGGACAGGAAACGTCTTTCTGAGGAACAAAGGATGACGATTAGAACATGGATTGTCTGCATCGCGGCAATGACAGCCATCGCAGCGATGGGCGCGGTCTCTCCTGCGCGGGCCGCAGCTCCGGGAATGCAAGTCGCCGAGGACGCCGTCCCCGGCGACAAGAGCCTCATCGATCAGTCGGGAGAGGCCGCGGCGCCTTCGGACGATCAAGCGCAGACGGGCTCGCACGCGCCCAAATATCCGATCAAGTTCAAGACCGTCGACTATCAGGACGCGGGCGACACCGGCAAATTGACGCTCGCCGGCAGTGCTCCGCCCGAGACCCCCGTCTATATCTATTTTGACGATCAGCCTTTCGTGAAAGTCGTCACCGACAAAGATGGAAATTGGTCGGCCGAGAAGGAGGTCAAGCTCGACGACCAACGACACACGCTGCGGGCCGAGCAATACGACGCGACCACGCGCATGGTGAGCGGCCGGGCGATGGTGACGTTGGCACGCGCCCCGTCAGATGCCGCCACCCCGCAATCGGGGCCGGGAGAAAATCCGGGACCGCAATAGCGGCGCCAAGCGTGGCCTCCGGCCGGATTAAGTCTCACGCGGCGTGACGTTTTTTGGCCTTTTCCGTGCCTTAAGATATCAAGGCATGGGAAGGACGAATCGTGCGCCGTAACGCCATCGTCTCCATTGCTGCAATTCTCGCCGTGATCGTCCTTGGCGTCGCGGGCGTTTACCTTTACCGGCAGGCTTGGCCCCTCCAGCTTGGTGAGGGGAGCAAGCCGATTGGCGGTGGCACGACAACGCCCCCACCCGCTCCCGCGCCTGGCGCGCCCGAAGCCTCCGTACCGCAATCTCAACCAACCCCGTCCGCCGAAGCCACAGGCGCTCCGCCGGGTGAACCGATGGTGGTGCCGAGCTTCGACGTGGTGCTCGTCGAGCCGACCGGTGAGGGCGTGTTTGCCGGCCGCGCGGGTCCGGGATGGAAAGTTGAAATCGAAAGCGGCGGCGCCAAGATCGCCGAGAGCACGGCTGACGCGCAAGGCGAGTGGAGCATCATCCTCGACAAGAAGCTCGCGCCTGGGGATCACACGCTCTCGCTGCGGACGATTTCTCCGGACGGCACGCGCACGCTTACCGCGCAGCAAAGCGTCCCGGTCGCGATCGGCAACGCCGAGGAGCAGGTCGCTTCGGTGCCTCCGCCCGCGGAAAACATGAGCGAGCCGACGGCGCAAACGGCCGCTTCGCCGGCCGGAGCCGTGCCAAAGCAGGGCATGCCGGCTGGCGAGAGCGAGGCCGCGACCGGCGTACCGTCCGAAGCGCCTAAAGCCGCGCAACAGCTTGCCGACGCGCCGCCGCAAAGGTCTTCGCCTCCTCCGCAGGCCGCACCAAGCGGAGGAGAGCCGCAACAGGGCCAAGCCAAGGCGCCGGTCACTTTCAAGATCGTCGACTATCAGGATAAGGGCGCCGACAGCGGCAAGATGAAGCTCTCCGGCACGAGCGATCCCGGCGCGACCGTTCAGCTCTATTTCGACGGCAAACCGTTGGTTAGCGCAAAAGCGGACGCCGCCGGCCTATGGAGCGCCGAGGCCGATATGAAGCTCAATGAGGGCGAGCACAGCGTCAAGGCCGCGATGGAGGGTAAGAGCGCCGATTCGGGGCAGGCGGCGATCACCATCGGGCGGCGGCCGGTCGTGGCCAAGGCCCCGGAGCCTACCCCCAATGCTTCGAGCACCGCGTCTTTCGGCTCACCGCAAGTTGCTGCGGCCGAAGACGCCAACGCCGCGTCGTCGTCGGCGCGGCCGGACGTCTATGAGATACGCCGCGGCGATACGCTGTGGGACATCGCCAAGCGTTATCTCGGCTCGGGTATGCTCTACACCTCGATCTTCCACGGCAACCGCGAGACCATCAGAAACCCGAACCTGATCCTCCCTGCGCAGAAAGTGAAAATGCCCCCGCCCTGACGCGCTTGGCGTGGGGATGGCCCGGCATTATATGAAACAGGGGCAGCGCTTAACGCTGCCCCTTTTGCCGCGCCCGGGCCCGGCGCGAGTGGAAAAGCGATTTCTCAATGCAAGACCGGCTGCCGCAATCTCGGAGCGACGCCGTGCTCCAGGCGCGGACGGGTCATCTCGCCGTGCTTAAGGAGCTGCTTCCTTATATCTGGCCGGCCGACCGGCCAGATCTCCGCCTGCGCGTGCTTCTCGCGCTGGCCGCGCTGGTCATCGCCAAGGCGATCACCCTTCTCGTGCCGATCGCTTACAAGCAGATCGTGGATCTGTTGACCGGGCAGGGCGGCGCCGGCGCCGCGGCTGGTAACACCTCGATGCTGGGCCTCGCCGCGCTGCCGGCCATGTTGATCATTGCCTATGGGGTTGGGCGCGTGTTGATGGTGCTGTTCGCCCAGTTCCGCGACATCTGGTTCACGGTGGTCGCCCAGCATGCCGTACGCGAGCTCGCCAACAAGACCTTCCGCCATCTCCATCAACTCTCGCTCCGCTTTCATCTCGAGCGCCGCACGGGCGGTCTGAGCCGCGTCATCGAGCGAGGCGTCAACGGCGTGGACACGGTCGTGCGTATGGCGGTGTTGAACTCGGTGCCGACGGCGGTCGAGCTGCTCATGATCTCGGGCTTGGTCGCCTATTATTTCGGCTGGATCTACGTCGTGGTCGTGCTGCTGACGGTCGTGCTCTATGTATGGTTCACCTTCTCGGCCAGCGAGCGGCGTATCGAGATCCGCCGCGACATGAACGAGTCCGATACCGAGGCGCACTCGAAGGCGGTCGACAGCCTGCTCAACTACGAGACGGTCAAATATTTCGGCAACGAGGAGCACGAGGCGCGCCGATTCGATTCCTCTATGGCGCGCTACGTAAACGCCGCTATCCGGACCTATACTTCTCTCGGCGTGCTCAATACCGGTCAGGCGGTGATCTTCTCGCTCGGGACGATCATTTGCATGCTGCTCGCGGCGCGCGACGTAAGCGAAGGCGTGCTGACCGTCGGCGGCTTCGTGATGATCAACGCGATCCTCATGCAGCTCTATATTCCCCTCAATTTCATGGGCATGGTTTATCGCGAGATCAAGCAGGGGCTGATCGACATCGAGACGATGTTCGCTCTGCTGTACGAGCCGGCCGAGGTCGTCGATCGCCCCGGCGCCAAGCCGCTTCATGTCACCAAAGGGGAGATCAAATTCGAGAACGTGTCGTTCGCCTACGATCCCGAGCGGCCGATCCTGAAACATGTGAGCTTCGAGGTGCCAGCGGGGAAGATGGTCGCCATTGTCGGACCGTCAGGCGCGGGCAAGTCGACCATCTCGCGCATCTTGTTCCGCTTTTACGACATCTCCTCCGGCCGCGTGCTGATCGACGGACAGAACATCAAGAACGTGACACAGAGCTCGCTCCGCGCCGCGCTCGGCATGGTCCCGCAGGACACCGTGCTGTTCAACGACACGATCGAGTATAACATCCGCTATGGCAGGCCGGACGCGCCCGAGTCGGAAGTGCGCGAAGCGGCGCGCAACGCCCAAATCCACGATTTCATCATGACCTTGCCGCAGGGCTATGACTCCCTTGTCGGCGAGCGCGGATTGAAGCTGTCGGGCGGCGAGAAGCAGCGCGTGGCGATTGCCCGCACTATTCTCAAATCGCCGCCGATCCTGATGCTCGACGAGGCCACCTCTGCCCTCGATTCCCACACCGAAAGGGACATCCAGGACGCGCTCGACCGCGTGGCGCGCGACCGTACCAGCCTCGTTATTGCCCATCGGCTGTCGACCGTCGTCCATGCCGACAATATCATCGTGCTCGATCATGGCGAGATCGTCGAGCAGGGCACACATCCCGAGCTGCTGGCCAAGGGCGGTCTCTACGCCAGCCTGTGGGCGCGCCAGCGGGAGGCAGACGAGGCGCGCGAGCGTCTGGCGCAGGCGCTCGACGGAGTCGAGGTGCCGGAATCGCGCGCGGCCGAGCGCCTCGAGGACGAGGCTCTCGCTTCAACGTAGCGATCCGACCACATGAGCGAAACCAAGAACCTGCTCGACAGCATCGCGAACGCGTTCGTTCCCATCCACCGTGACGGGCACAAATTCATCGCGGTCGCGGCCCTCGTCACCCTGATCCTGTTCCTTATCGCGCCGCCGCTCGGCTGGATCGGCGTGCTCGCGACCGCGTCTTGCGCCTATTTCTTTCGCGATCCCGACCGGGTCGTGCCGTCTCGTCCCGACGCCGTGGTAAGTCCTGCCGACGGCAAAATTGCCGCGATCGCCGAGGTCGTGCCTCCACGCGAGCTCGCGCTTGGCGCCGAGAAGCGCGTGCGCGTCTCGGTATTCCTCTCGGTGCTTGACGTGCATATCGTGCGCACCCCGGTCGCCGGGCGCATCGTCGGAAGCGTCTATGTCCCTGGCAAGTTCCTCAACGCCGAGCTCGACAAGGCGAGCGATGAGAACGAGCGTCAAGCTCTTGTCGTCGAGACGGCGGAGGGCAAGAAGTTCGGCTTGATGCTGATCGCAGGGCTCATTGCAAGGCGGATCGTGACTTTCGTGGGCGAGGGGACTAGCGTGGCCGCAGGCGAGCGCATCGGGCTGATCCGTTTCGGCAGCCGCGTCGATGTTTATCTGCCGGCGGAAGCCAAAGTGGTGGTCAGCGTCGGCCAGACCGCAATCGGCGGCGAGACGGTGATGGCAGAGCTTGCCCCTGAGAGTCCCGCGCGCGAGGCGCGTGCCGTTGTTCGATCAGAGCTGATGAAGGGATAATTGCCCATGTTTCCGCCCTTCGATCCAGAACGTGACGAGCGCAAGCGCCGCCAGCTTGTCTTCTCCCGCGGCCAGGTGCCGGTCAGGGTGCTGATCCCCAATATCTTCACCCTCGTTGGGCTATGCGCGGGGCTGACCGCTATCCGCATGGGCATCGAGAGCCGCTGGGATCTCGCTGTCGCCGCGCTCGTGTTCGCCGCGTTTCTCGACGGCATCGACGGCCGGGTGGCCCGGCTGCTCAAAGCCTCGTCGCGCTTCGGCGCCGAGCTCGACAGCCTCGCCGACTTCGTCAATTTCGGCGTGGCGCCGGCCATCATCATGTACAACTGGGCGCTCGAAGATCTGCACAGCCTCGGCTGGATCGCCGTGCTCGTGTTCGCGGTGTGCTCGGCGCTCAGGCTCGCGCGTTTCAATGTCGCGCTCGACCAGAGCAACGTCCCGGCATGGAAGAGCAATTACTTCGTGGGCGTGCCGGCGCCCGCCGGAGCCATCACCCTGCTGCTCCCCATCTACGCCCAGAGTCTTGGGCTTCATCTACCGAGTCTCACCCCGCTCGTCTTTTTCTATACGCTCGCCATCGCGCTCCTCATGGTTAGCAAGGTGCCAACCTTCTCCGGCAAGTTGATTGGGCAAAGGATCGCTCGGGAATATGTTCCACCGCTATTCGTGGCTGCGGCCCTGTTCATGGCCTTGCTCTTGACCTATCCCTATCTCACGCTGACCGTGGGGTCGTTGCTTTATCTCGGAATGATCCCGGTCAGCGCCTATCGCTATTTTGCGCAAGAGCGCAAGACGACCATGGCCGTGAAAGCGACGCCCGCGAAGAGGAATCACACCGGCGATGATGCCGAGGACGACAAGGTGGTCGAGATGGGCGCGAAGTCGCGATCGACAGGCAAGGGCCTGAGCGCCAAATCATGAAGCAGCGTTTGTCGACCTATCTCCGCCAGCTCGAGGCCGAGAGCATCCACATCGTGCGCGAGGTTGCGGCCGAGTTCCGCAATCCGGTGATGCTCTATTCGATCGGCAAGGACTCGTCGGTGATGCTGCATCTCGCGCTCAAGGCCTTCTATCCGGCCAAGCCGCCATTTCCGCTTCTGCATGTCGACACGACCTGGAAGTTTCGGGAGATGATCGCTTTCCGCGACCGCGAGGTGAAAAGGCTCGGGCTCGACCTCATCGTGCATACCAACGAGCAGGGCGTTAAGGACGGCATCTCGCCCATCACTCACGGCAGCGCCCTCTACACCGACATCATGAAAACCGAGGCTCTGAAACAGGTGCTGGCGAGCCATGACTTCGATGCGGCCTTCGGCGGCGCGCGGCGCGATGAAGAAAAGTCGCGCGCCAAGGAGCGCGTGTTCTCGTTCCGCAACGCCGCGCATAATTGGGACCCCAAGCGTCAGCGGCCCGAGCTCTGGCATCTTGCCAACACCAAGATCAGGCCGGGCGAGAGCATGCGGGTGTTCCCGCTCTCCAACTGGACCGAGCTCGACGTGTGGACTTACATTCATCTCGAGGACATCCCTGTCGTGCCGCTTTATTTCGCGGCCGAGCGGCCGGTGGTCGAGCGCAGCGGCATGCTGATCATGGTGGATGACGACAGACTGCCGCTCGACGAAGGCGAAAGGCCGAAGATCGAGCGCGTCCGTTTCCGCACGCTAGGCTGCTACCCGCTGACCGGCGCGATTCGCTCCAGTGCCGCGAGCGTCCCGGAGATCGTCGAGGAGTTGATCGCGACCCGCTTCTCCGAGCGTCAGGGCCGGGTCATCGACCACGACCAGTCGGGTTCGATGGAGAAGAAGAAGCAAGAGGGCTATTTCTGATGCCGCGCCTCAGCATTGTCGGCAGCGAGCGGGACAGCGCGAGCGAGCGGGTCGCGGCGCGGATCGCGGCAGAGGAGAAGCGCGGACTCCTGCGTTTCCTCACCTGCGGCAGCGTCGACGACGGCAAGAGCACGTTGATTGGCCGGCTGCTTTACGACTCGGCGCTCGTTTATGACGACCAGCTCAAGAGTGCCGAGGACCAGCGGCGCTCCGGCGCCAAAGGCAGCGGACCGATTGATCTTGCACTCCTCATCGACGGGCTCGAGGCCGAGCGCGAGCAAAGGATCACCATCGACGTCGCCTACCGCTATTTCTCGACGCCGCGGCGGAAGTTCATCGTCGCCGACACGCCGGGCCATGTGCAGTACACGCGCAACATGGCGACCGGCGCC
>DATHCZ010000176.1:0-5164 GCA_035319265.1 Methyloceanibacter sp.
TGATTGCCGGCTTCCCCACCGAGACCGACGCCATGTTCGCTGGCTCGCTCGCGCTCGTCGACGATTGCGGGCTGACCTTTCTACATGTGTTTCCCTATTCCGCGCGCGAAGGGACGCCTGCCGCATTGATGCCTCAGGTCGGAAGTTCCGTGATCGTGCGGCGCGCCGCCGAGCTCCGCGACAAGGGTGCCGCGGCGCTCAAGGCGCATCTTGCGAGCGCCAAGGGGCGGCATATCCAAGTGCTCATGGAGAACGCGACGCAGGGCCGTTCGGCCGATTTCACCCCGGTCAGGCTCGACGTAGGTCGGGACGCGGGCACGCTGATCGATGCAGTCGTGAGCGGCGACGACGGCGCGTCGCTCCTTGCCGTGGCTGCCTCATGAGCGAAGCGAAGAAGCCGTCCTTGGTGGAGCGGCTGTTCGGGGTCGGCACGACATCCGCGCCTGAGCCGAGCGCTCCCAAGCCGGCGTCCAAAGAGCATCCGCGCAAAGAGCCGCCGCGCGAGCGGCCCGCGGAAGATGTGCCGCCCGATCGCAAGCGTCCGCCGAAGCATGCCGAAGCTGGGGTCGCGCCCGAGCCGAAGCGGAGCTGGTTCGCCGAGCTCCGCAAGGGACTGGCGCGGAGTTCCTCGGCGCTTTCGGACAATCTCGCCAGCGCTCTTACCAAGCGAAAGCTCGACGAGGACACGCTCGATCAGCTCGAGGAGGTGCTGATCAAGGCCGATCTCGGCGTCGCCATGGCGGGGCGCATCCGCGAAATCGTCGCCAAAGGTCGCTATGAACGCGGGCTTTCGCCTGACGCCGTGCGGACCGTGCTTGCCGCCGAGGTGGCGCGTGTGCTCGAGCCTTTGGCGCAGCCTTTCGTGCCAAACCAAGCCACGCGCCCCCATGTCGTGCTGGTGGTCGGGGTCAATGGCACAGGCAAGACCACGACCATCGGCAAACTCGCCCACCATCTCAACGCACAGGGTCTCAGCGTCATGCTCGCCGCAGGCGATACGTTCCGCGCGGCAGCCATCGATCAGCTCAAAGTGTGGGGCGGGCGTGTCGGCGCGGAGGTGGTGGCCAAGGACGTGGGCGCCGACCCGGCGGGAGTCGCCTACGAGGCGCTCGCCCGCGCGCGCGCCGAAGGCACCGACGTGCTCCTCATCGACACGGCAGGTCGGCTGCAGAACAAGTCGGACCTCATGGCCGAGCTCGCCAAGACGGCGCGTGTCCTGAAGAAGCTCGACGAGACTGCGCCGCAAAGCGTCATTCTCGTACTCGATGCCACCACCGGGCAGAACGCGCTCAATCAGGTCGAGATCTTCAAGGAGATCGCCGGGGTTACGAGCCTCGTCGTGACGAAGCTCGACGGCACTGCGCGAGGCGGCATCCTCGTCGCCATCGCCGAGCGGTTCAAGTTGCCCATCAATGCCATCGGTATCGGCGAAGGGATCGACGATCTCGAGCCGTTCGACGCGCATGACTTCGCGCGCGCCATCGCCGGGGTGGAGAGCAAGAATGAAGCTGCAGCCTGATCTCGACAGAAACTCACCGGCCGGCCCCGAGGCGAAAGCGAAGACCGCATCGGTGGACAAGAGCATCGAGCCTGCGCCCTCAGTACTGCTCAAGCTTGCGATCGAGCTCGGGCCGCTGCTCGTGTTTTTCGGAACGAACGCGGCCGCGGGCATTTATTCCGGGACGGCGGCATTCATGGCGGCGACGCTCATCTCGCTCTTCGCCGCCTGGTTCAGCTATCACAAGCTCCCGGTCATGCCGATCGTGAGCGGCGTCATCGTGCTCGTGTTTGGCGGCCTCACACTCTATCTGCGCGACGAAACTTTCATCAAGCTTAAGCCGACCATCGTCTACACGATGTTCGCTGCGCTGCTTGTGGCGGGACTTTTGTGGAAGAAGCCCATGCTCGAGCTTCTGTTCGGCCCGGTGTTCACGCTCACCGAAGAGGGCTGGCGCAAGCTCACCATTCGCTGGGCTCTGTTCTTTGCCGTGATGGCGGTGCTGAATGAGCTCGTGTGGCGCAACGTGTCGACCGACGCTTGGGTGAGCTTCAAAGCCTTCGGCTTTCTCCCGCTGACATTTCTGTTCGCCATCGCGCAAGTGCCGCTGATGCAGCGGCACGGTCAAGAGCCTACCGAGCACGGGAAGGACACCCCCTAAGAGGGAACGGCGCGAACCTCGGCGAGTTAACGCCAAGAGTGTGCTCGTAATCACCTAGCGCCTTGTAAGGTGAATCGGCCGTAACGATATGTTGCACCGCGGTCAAAACCCGATTACCACGACCGGACAGGTTGCAACCCCTCGTTTGCTGCGCGCGTTCTTGGGTTGTAAAAGGGTCCTGAAGCGCCCAGTACACAAGCGGTAAGCGAGGAGGGGTACACGCCCTACGCGAACATGCCGGGTCGCATGGTTAAGGCAGGAAACCACTTGAATCGGTCGGCGATGCACCTGCTGCACCGCGCGGGCCAATGCGCCGCCGACATCTTCGCCTCGGAGGCCCGCGCGAGCGGGCTGACGCCGCGCCAGTTCGCGGTGCTGATGATCGTCGCCGACGAAGAAGGCTTGACCCAGACCGACCTCGTCGAACGTACCGGGATCGACCGATCGACACTCGCCGACATCGTTGCGCGCTTGCTCGGGCGCGGGTTGATTCAGCGCCGCAGGGCCAAGGAGGACGCGCGGGCTTACGCCATCAAGCTGACGCCGCAAGGAGCGAGGGCCCTACGCGAGGCGCAGCCGGGTGCCGCCGCCACCGACACGCAACTTCTCGCGAGCCTTCCCCCCGCTAAGCGGCAGGACTTCCTCGAGTCGCTCAGTCTCATCGTCACTGCCGTCCGCAAATAGCGGCGCTTCGGCTTAGCCCTGCGGCGTGCTGGGCGAGGGCTTGAGCAAAGGCAGGAGCTTGTCGCGAATGGTCTGTTCGGTCAGTGGGCCGACCAGACGATAGGCGATCTTGCCATCCGGTGTGACGACATAAGTCTCCGGCACGCCGTAGACGCCGAAATCGATCGACGTGCGCCCGGACGCGTCTACGCCAACGTGCGAATAGGGATTGCCGTAGCGGCCGAGGAACCGGCGCGCGGACGCCGCGTCATCCTTGTAGTCGATGCCGAACAGTCTGATGCCGGGCTGCTTGGCCAGCTCGACGAGCAGCGGATGCTCCTCCTGGCATTCGAGGCACCACGAGGCGAACACGTTGACGAGGGTCGTCTCGCCTTGCGCCAAATCCGACGACGCGAAACCCGGCACGTCCTTGCCGTCGGCGGTCAGCCCTTCGAGCGGCGGGAGGGTGAACTCGGGTACGTTCTTGCCGATCATCGCCGAGGGGAGGAGTGAGGGGTCGCCGCCATGGAGCGCAAACCAGAACAGCCCGGCGAGCGCCGCGAAGATGACAAGCGGCAGAGCGAGCCAGAAGCGCCCTGACCTCGCGGCTCGCTGTTCCGGCTCGATCGCTTCGCTCATGTGCGCCGCTTCCTTGCCGGCTTGGCGGTCGTCTCCTGCTTTGGCTCAGATGACAGGGGCGCCGAGCGTCGCCTGATACCCTTCGCCTCGAGCTCGGCAAGCAGGCGGCGTTGCTTGCGGTCGTCCTCGACGATGAGAAACGTGAGCAGAGAGATTGCCGCGAAGGTCACCGCATATGCGGCGATAATGAAGGCGGCGTGCTGACCGAGATCGGGCATGATCGGCTCACGCTTCGGCGAAAGCTGCCTGCTCGACGCGCGTTCGCTGCAGCGCCTGAACGCGGCGGCGCAAAATCTCCGCGCGCATGGCGATCAAATGCAGAAGCACGAAGAGCAAGGTGAAGGCGATGGCCATGACGAGGAGCGGGGTGAGCAGTGCGGGATCGATGGTCGGGCCGCCGATTCTGAATACGCTCGCCGGCTGATGCAGCGTGTTCCACCACACCACCGAGTAGTGGATGATCGGCACGTTGACGGCGCCGACCAGAGCGAGAATCGCCGCGGCGCGGCCGGCGCGGCCCGGTTCCTCGATCGCGTTCCACAATGCGATCAGCCCGAGATAGAGCAGGAACAGCACGAGCACCGAGGTGAGCCGCGCGTCCCATACCCAATAGGTGCCCCACATCGGCTTGCCCCACAGCGAGCCGGTGACGAGGGCAACGAAGGTGAAGGTGGCGCCGATCGGGGCCGCGGTCTTGGCGGCGACGTCGGCGAGGGGATGGCGCCAGATGAGCGTGCCGAGCGCAGAGGCCGCGATCAGCATATAGCCGAACATGCCAAGCCAGGCCGAGGGCACATGGATGAACATGATCTTGACCGTCTCGCCCTGCTGATAGTCGGGCGGCGCCACGAAGAGCGAAAGGTAAAGGCCGATGCCGAGCAGGATGAGCGTCGCGGCCGTTAGCCAAGGCACGATGCGGCCGACCAAGCCAAGAAAGCGCGTCGGATTGGCGAGGCTGATCATCGGCTTGATCTAGTGGGTTTGCCGTAAGCGCGCAATCGTCGGGCAAAAATAGCTTGGTGCTCGGGCCGTGCGGTCGATTACCGCAATAGACGGCGAAACGAAGCAACGCAGGGCGAGTTTTCCTTCCGGAATGTTGCTGGCTGGTTTTGCCAAAAAGCACAGGAGGACGCGATGCCGAAGCCCGAACGATTTGAAACCCTCGTCCTTGGCAGCGGAACGGGCGGCAAGCTCATCGCCTGGCACATGGCGGGAGGAGGGCGGCGAACGGCCGTCGTGGAGCGCAAATGGATCGGCGGCTCCTGTCCCAACATCGCCTGCATGCCCAGCAAGAACGAGATTTCGAGCGCAAGGGTCGCTCATCTCGTGCGCCACGCCGCAAAGTTCGGCTGGACGATCGATCCCGGTGCCATCGACATGGCGGTGGTGCGGAAGCGCAAGCGCGACATGGTCGAAGCCCAGGTCGCCGCGCATTTACGGAACTACAAGGCGAGCGGCGCCGAGCTGGTCATGGGCTCGGCGCATTTCGTGGCTCCGAAAACGCTCGAGGTGAGCCTGAATGACGGCGCGACGCGCGTGCTTACCGGCGACCAAGTCTTCATCAATGTCGGGACGCACGCCGCGATCCCCGACATTCCCGGCCTTAGTTCGGTCCGGCCTCTCACCAATATCGAGGCCCTGGAGCTCGACTATTTGCCGGAACATCTGATCGTGCTCGGCGGCGGCTATGTCGGCCTCGAATT
>DATHCZ010000177.1:0-9352 GCA_035319265.1 Methyloceanibacter sp.
GCGTTCAAGAATTTCGCCTCACATGATGAGCCAATCCGGTGCGAAATTTGGCCGTGCGGTAACGGCGCCTCGTCCGGTCGTATACAAATTCCCAAACAAGTGCGCTGCCAGCGCCGGCATCCGCCCAGGTCTCCGCATCGCCCGCGGGACACGGCGCCCTCGTCCCACCTCACGACGCCTCATGATCGTGCAGTAGGACGAGGTGAGCGCAGTATCCGAAGCGGGGAAAATCGAGAGGGACGTCGCTAGTGCCTCGGCGGGCGTTGGCCGTTGCGCGAAGTCCACAGCCACCTATTTTTGCTTTCGCCATCCAGGAACCTCTTGGCTGATTGCGGAGTTGCCAGGGGTACTCGGCGACCGCTTTGGCAGGGGCACCGAAACTCCAAGCCGCAAGTGGTGTGCCAAAGTTGCATGCGTCCTGGGGGGATGGGCACATGTTTCAGGCATTCATCAAGAAGCGAGCTACCAATCGCGCATACAAAAGAGCGGTCGACGATTGCCTCGCCGTCCTGTTTTGCGGTTTCCCAAACGGTTCGCTGCCCTCGCTAAAGCAGCGAGCCGGCAATTCGGGTCTAGTGCGGCGGGGACAGGCCGAAGGGACAGATGTTCGCGCCTGCTCCATGCAAGTGGCGGTCCTCCTTAGCAGGAAGATCATCGGTTCCTTGAGCAAACAGGAACGCCAAGAATTGACACGCGCTTTCCTGCGGAATGATGCCAGCAACCCGATTTACAAGGGCTTCAAATACATGTTTCACGTTGCGGAGCAGCTCAACGTCTCGCCTGCTCTCGTCTCGTACTTAAACACCGAGGTGGCGGGGCAGCTTCGTGGCATGTCTCAGGAAGCAATTTTCAATTCATGGGTGGAGGCGCAGATAGGCGGCGTCATCGGCAAGCTGCGCGAGCTGTGCCTAGAGGAAGCAGAGCTCAAGAGAGATCTCTGGCAGTGAAGCCTAATGGGCACGCGAGAGAGCGAACATCCGCTTTTGGTCAGGACCGGTCCCCCAAACACGCCGCTTAGAAGTCCGCCTATTCGGTAAAAGCAGTCCGAAGCTGCGGCTGGACGCGGTAGAATTGCGCACCAAATTCAAAACGACGCGGCGCGCATGCTCGTGCGCGCTGGCACGCAAGCAAGTCGCGGAGATCAGTGGTGCAGAAACCGACCGATGCGGGTTTGATCCTCAAGACGATGGTCGCGGTGGCGGCGGCGGACGGGAGGCTAGATGCACGCGAGGTGGCGTTAATTCAGAAGGTCTACCAGGACCAGACCGGCCGTTCGGTGGACGTGAGCGGCGTGGTCCTGGCGGCGCAGGCGTATGCCACCAGGCGAGACGTGGTGGCGGAGCTCTCTGCCGCTGCAGGAAGCATGAGCCAGGCGACCAAGGAAGAGATCATTCGTGCCGCATATCTTACGCTGCTCGCCGATCAACGCATCGCCGGGGAGGAGCTTAAAAGGTTGCAAGAGATCGCCGCCGCGCTGCAAGTCTCCGAGATTCATTTCGAGGCGATCGTAGCGGGAACCGAGCCGACTTCAGCTGACGAGCGTATGAAGCCGCGAGGGGAGGAGTGGTGATCTCCTAGTCGATAAGGACTTGGGTCAGAGCCGAGACAACGAAGCTCAAGTGCACGCGCGCGTCTCGGCCTCTTTGAGCGCCAACGTCAAGGCGTTGGCAAGCCCGCCGGGACCCAAAGGTCGCGAGCTGCCGGCCACTGCCTGCATCCAATGACCCGACAGCAGAGCCACCTTAACGGGAATATCCGTTAATCCCAGTGCGAGCGAAATGGCGAGGCGGTGCTTGCCCCTCCGCCAGTGAATCAATTCGCCATGCTCGTCGATCGCCACCAAGATATTCTGATCGTGTCCGAATCGCAGGGCTTGCGCGTGCCTTCCGTCTGTAGACATGTCGAAAATGCCGTGGTCGGCGATGCTCTCCGCAAGCCTCATGCACCGGTCGTAATAGCGTTTGAATCCCGCCTCGGACTGAATTGAACTCCACTTCCGTGGATCTTCGGCCGTCTTCAATGGCCGCATGAGCTTCCTGAGCTTGCCCGAAACTACCTTCTTGTAGAGAACGGTCCTTTCATAAGGAAGGCCCTGCCGCACGATCTCGTCCACGAAAACAAAAGTGTCGAATTCCACCAACGGGATGCGATCAAGGTGATCGCAGTTGAAGGTGACGACGTTGTGCCTGCGTCGCCCAGTCATCCTGAATCTAAAGCTGCGCGGCGAGATCCTCAGGACCCGATTGAAGGCCGGCATCATTTTGATCTGTTGCCGCTCCCTCGAGTTTAACTGGCACATGTCGCGCCCGAGCCAGGCGTTTAGCGTCAATTTGATATGGAGAGGCCACGTCAGGCTGTAGCGCGCTAATAGCTTGGCGGCGTCCCGGTATGATCCTGGAGCTCCCGGTAGCGACTCAAATCCTTCAATTGGTCGGGATTCGGCTTCGGTCATCGGTTTCTCAGCCAGAGGCCGAGAAAACCTATCGAGATACACAGAAATGTCATAGATCCGTCACGGGACGGTCACAAGCCTTACCGCTTGCTTACATGCGGCAGGGGAGGTTCCAAGTATCGGAGGTTAGAGGGGTAATCGGTCGGCTGTTGCCGATGCGACACTCTCAAAGATTCTTCGCGCCGGAGGCTCAATCGACCTGTTTAGCGAGGATGTAGAAGTTACGTCCCCGTCGGAGGTCGCCATCAGGCACGATGGCACGGACGTGCAACCCCGCCGCAGCAAATGCTTCCGCAAGTTCTTGCTGAGAGAACGAGCGGAACGGTCGCACGGGGGTTTTGGCCGCCGAGCTGCCGTTCTCGTCCGCCAGCGCGCCGAAGATGTGACGAGCAATGGGCAATTGACCGAGTAAATTGGCCGCCCGGCGCCTGAGGGGCAGTCTCCGCGTTACCTTGATTTGGACGAAGGCCTCCTTCCGCGTGACCCTTTTGATCTCTTTGAGCACGTCGATGAGCAGCTCCAAATTTGGCAGCCACTTGATGAACTTGATGATGATGGCATAGTCGAAAGCGTCATCCCCGAAGGGGAGCGCTCGAGCATCGGCCACCCTCAATTCGACGTTGGTGGCTCCGGCGGGGACCTTGGTCCTTGCCACGTCCAGCATGTCTGGGGAGATGTCGACGCCGGTATAACGCAGCCCGCGGTTGAGGCAAAACTGGATGAACCGTCCGGTACCCGCCGGAATATCCAATACCGAACTGCCCGGCGCTACCTTGCTGAGATAATTCTCGACGATCGCCTGGTCTCGTCGAGTCACATCTTTCACGGCTCGTTTTTCGTCATATCTCGCGGCCACGTCGCCGCGATATTTTTTTGTGGCTCGGAAATCCCGCATCGAGAGTCCCCGATAAGCAACGCGCGGGTGCGCCCGCGAGCGCCATTGCAACAGCCTGCGATCAATCCAATCGGCAGAGCGGAACGGTTATCACGGAACAGGTGTCGTGTCTTCGATGCGTTACCTCGCGCGGCGCATGCGCCGGGTTTCATGCGCGGGAGCACAACAAAAAGACCCAGGGAACTGCGCCCTGGGTCTCCTCGAAACACGCTGGCTGTTGACGGCCGGCTCAGCCGACCTTTCTGGTGACCGCGCGCTCCACTGGCGCGTAAGCGCTGCGCGTCATCGCCATACACATCTCTCCGAGCTTGGAAATCTCGGCCATGTAATTGTCGTATGCTTTCTTGGCGTACTGGGACTGAATTTGCACTGCCTGGTCGATCGACTTCACGCCAAGGAGCTGCTCCCAAGCATGAATGCCATCGTCGAAAGCCTTCTTCGAGTAGTCGGTCATTTCGGCAACAAGGGCCTGTAATCCCTTGTTGGCCTCTCCGAATGAGCGAAGGGTGGCATCGAAGCCATCCTTACTCGCCTTTTGATACTCATCACCGAATTTGTTGAGTTCCATTGGGGCCTCCGTCGGTCAACTTGATGTACATGACACCGGCTGTCCCCCCAACACATCATAGCCTGCGGAAGGCGCCAAGGCACGCGCGAAATCACCACACGCGCGAAATCACCGACCGCCCCGCGCGATCTTTTTGTGTGGTGGTCGAGGACTAGCTCAAGAGCCCCCGTCTTGCCCGGTTCGGAAAGACCAGCCTCCGCTCGTCGCGATAGGCCTTTGCAATAGCGATTATGGCCACGGCCACATTGGCGGCAACCACCGCGCACAGTGCCCAAAACAGCATGTGGAAGGTCATGACAATTCCCTCTTTACGCAGAACTGAACGAGGGCCCCTCGATCGCTCGAGGACCAATGTGATAAACACCATCGGTCCTTCTTGGTTCCCGTGGCGGCGGATGCTAGCCTGAGCGCTTCCTCGCGCAGATGGAGCCAGTCATGAAGGTAGCCGACATCCTGCGAATCAAGGGCTCCCAGGTGAAGACAGTGCCGCCGCACGAGACGGCGCTTCTCCTCTCAGGGCAGCTGCGGGCCGCGCAAATCGGTGCCTTGGTCGTGAGCGCCGACGGCCATTCGATCGACGGCATCGTATCGGAGCGGGACCTCGCCTACGGCCTGGCGACGTACGGCGCGAGATTGCCGACGATTCCCATCTCGGACCTCATGACCAAGGCGGTCGTCGTCTGCTCGCCCGAGGACAGCATCACCGATGTGATGAAGCTGATGACCCTGCGGCGCATTCGCCATGTGCCGGTCAAGGACGGCGACCGGCTCGTCGGGATCGTCAGCATCGGCGATGTCCTCAAGCACCGGCTTGGCGAGCTGCAAGTGGAAGCGAACGTCCTTCGCGATTATGCCGCGGCCGCCCGCCACTAGAGCCAGGCTTAGCTGAACCTGACCGGCGGTCTGCTCGATCGTGTCGTCTCGCGTTTGCTTGACCCGGGTATTCAGGTAAACCTCCTTCCCCGATGCACTGCCGTTGGTTTGGCCCGCGGGGGACGTGATGAGTCCGCTCACCACCTATTTGTATTTGGCTGGGTCGATCCTCACCGAAGCGATCGCCACGATCGCGCTGGCGGCCTCGCAAAGTCTTACCAAGCTGGTCCCGAGCATCATCTCGGTCGTCTGTTTCGTCGCCGCGTTCTGGCTTCTCTCCTTTCCGCTGCGCACGATGCCGACGGGAATCGTGTATGCCGTCTGGTCGGGATTGGGCATTGTCCTGATCACGGCCGTCGCCTGGGTGTGGGCCAAGCAGGCGCTGGATGGTCCGGCGCTTATCGGCATGGCCCTCATCACCGTAGGGGTGATCGTCATCAATGTATTTTCAAAATCTGAAGGCTCGACCATGACCGGCGAGGCTTCTCCCCCCGAGCAGACCTGCACGGCGGCAAAATCACCGTCCACGACGTGCGAGTAATTCTCCGAGGTGTGACGTGAGGAACGGGCAGGGATACGCCCGCCCGCGCGTCGGACTGCTGGGATGACCGGATCGCGCGGTCAAGCCAGGCGGCGACGAGGGAAAGCTGGAAGCGAACGGCCTCACCGGGTTTTCT
Source organism: Methyloceanibacter sp. (assembly GCA_035319265.1). Taxonomy (GTDB): domain Bacteria; phylum Pseudomonadota; class Alphaproteobacteria; order Rhizobiales; family Methyloligellaceae; genus Methyloceanibacter. The sequence goes on from DATHCZ010000177.1 coordinate 5,466, forward strand.
CGTTCTTTGCGAGCGCGCGGCGCCAGGCGCGATAGGCGCGGAGCTCCTCGGCCGTCTCGATGCCACGCTCGACCGCAGCGAAATCGGGCCGCGCCTTGATCTCCGACGCGATCGCTTCGAGCCAAGTCTCGGCGAGAGATGAGCATGCCCGCACGTCGCCGCGGCAGGCCTTGGCGCGCTTGCATTTGTGATCGGCGCAGACATGAAATAGCGCGATCCTGTCGGCGCCGAAGCGCATCGCTCTCTCCCTGTCGGCCCGGCTCATCTGTTCGCTCTGTCTCAAAGCGCGTGTCTCCAAGGGAAGGATGAAAAGAGCACTGATCCTCATGCTGAGGAGCGCCCGAAGGGCGCGTCTCGAAGCATGAGGCCTCACCCTTCGAGATGGCTGCGTGCCGCAGCCTCCTCAGGGTGAGGGGCATGCCAAAACTTCTCGCCGAGAATTTCGCGGCGAGCGGCTAACCCCCGTCCTTCGAGACGAGCCTTCGGCTCTCCTCGGGACGAGGGGGAATGGCGCGCCGAAAAGCGCAATCTGACAGCTCGTGCCTTGCGGCACGCAGGCGCCTCTCGGCGCGCCATATCACGGTGGATTACAGCGGCGGGCCGCGCTTCGGTTTGACCGTTCGCGCTCAAGTAGGCCGGAGGCCGGTAGCGCAAACATCAAACCTCCAAGCCAGCTCCTGGCGGGATCTCTTAGTGGACCCGGGCGGAGCCCCGGCGCCGCCCGAGTGCTCATGCAGCGTTGCATGGGCCCGCGGGCACCGCGCCTCGCCCCGCTTCACGACGCCTCATGATCGCGCCCCTCAGTGGACGAGGTGTGTGCAGTGTAAGCGAGGTTTGCGGGGCGGGGATAGCTCGTAGCGCGCGCCGGTCGAAAAGATCACCGGCGTCGTCATCAGCTTCATCGAACACCATTCCGAATTTACCGAGGGCTAGTCCCCATCCGGCTTGTTGAAATTGGCGGGCAGGTACTGCAACGCGCCTTTGTTGTAGGCGGGCGCAATGCGCGAGCGCTTCCGTTGCATCTCTCTGATCGTGGATTCTTTCTCTTCCGCTCCGCGTCTCCATTTGTGTGCGGTGAGGAGATCGCGCTGAGGCGCCGAGCCCGGGACACGGTCCGAGGTCGGCGGCAGCTTCGGCCGCCGCACGAACGGTTTCGCGGCGAGGGGATCGGGGACGATGCCGCCGCTCGACCGCCGGTCGGTCAAGCCGAAGCGCTTCATCGTTTCGGCTAGGTCTCGCGCGGCGCGTTGCCTCGCCTGGCGCTTTTTCTCCGCTTCACGCCTTGGCGCTTTCCGGCGCAAACTCAACCTCCTACGGACTGGCACTCCCAGCCCTAAGGTATGCATTTGCGAGGCAATTCACAGGAGCGCCTACGGTGTTTCAGAGATGATGCGCGACGGCACCGTGGCCGTGGTGGGCGCCGGCGCGATCGGCGCGGCCATCGCCTATGCGCTCGCCTGCGAGGGCAGAGCCGTGTTGCTGCTCGACCGCGCCGAGCCTGGGATGGGGGGAGCGAGCTTCGGCAATGCCGGGCACATCGCTTCCGAGCTGGTCGAGCCTCTGCCCTCGTGGAGCCTCTTGTTCGGGTTCTGGCGCGAACTGTCCGCCTTCGGCGGCGCCCTCGCCATTCCGCTCAGCCGTGCGCCCCGGTTCCTGCCCTGGGCGTTGCGCTTCGCCGGCGCCGCCGGGCGTCGCGAGCGGAACACACATCACCTCGCGCCGCTCGTTAAGCCTGCCGTGGAGCGAATGGCGCGCTGGCTTGCCGAAGTCGGCCGGCCGGAATTGCTGCGGACGAACGGGCATATTCAAATCTGGTTCGGCCCTCGCTCCGGCGAGCGGGCGGCCGATGAGGCGCGCACCATGGAGCGCTTGGGAATTCCGACGCAAGCCGCACCGGACGAGACCCTGCAACTCATCGCCAGCAAATCAGCAAGGAGGCCTGAGACTGGGACCGCGCGCGTGGCGGGCCTGTGGTTCCCCGGCACCGCGCATGTGCTCGATCCGCTCAAGGTTGTGCAAAGTTTCGCCGCTGCCGCCTTCGAGCGCGGCGCGTCGTTCCAGCGCGCCGAGGTCCGCGCCGTCGAGCCGCGCGAGGGCGGCGTCGCCCTCCATACGAGTTCAGAGACTCTGTCGGCCGATACGGTCGTCGTTTGCACCGGGGCGTGGAGCGCGAGCTTGCTCGCGCCGCTCGGCTTGCGCGTGCCGATGGAAAGCGCGCGCGGCTACCATGTGGAGATGGCGGGCCATCCAGCGCTCAGCGACGCGCCAATCCTTTATGTCGACAGCCGCATCTACGTCACGCCGATGGAAGGACGGCTGCGCGCCACGAGCTTCATGGAGTTCGCAGGAACCGAAGCCCCGCCCGATCCGCGAAAATTGGAGCAATTGCGCGCACGCCTTGGGGACCTCGGCTACGATTGCAGCGACGACGGACCGGGCTGGATGGGACCGCGGCCGGTGCTTCCCGACTATCTTCCCGGCATCGGCCGTGTCGAAGGGACCTCTATTTTCTATGCCGTCGGGCATCAGCACATCGGCTTGACGCTGGCGCCAGTGACCGGTGAGCTGGTCTCCGATCTCGTGGCCAGACGCGAGCCTCGGCTCGATATCTCGGCGTTCGATTTGCGACGCTTCTAGCGGCCGCTCACACCGCAGTGAAGCAATTGTCGACGAAGAGATGCGCGCCGTTGACGAAGCTCGCCTCGTCGCTCGCGAGAAACAGGGCGGCGCGCGCCACCTCCTCCGGTTCGCAGATGCGGCCCTGCTGAACGGCAAGCGCCGCATCGGACATGTCGACACCGAGCTTGTTGAGCTCGGCAACCTCGCGCAGGCCGTGCGGCGTGCGCACGAACCCCGGACAGACGGCGTTGCAGCGGATGTTCTGGTCGCGATATTCGACGGCGATCGCGCGCGCGAACATGTGGCAAGCGCCTTTGGACGCGTTGTAGACGACCTCCCCCGGCGTCGCGGCGACGGCCGAGATCGACGAGGTGCAGACGATCGATCCTCCCCCCGCCGCGATCATGCCGGGCAGCACGGCCTTGGTCATCAGGAACATGCTCGTGACGTTGACGGCCATCAGCCATTCCCACTCTGCCAGAGTGGTCTCGAGGAACGGCTTGATGACGATGGAGCCCGCGTGATTGAACAGCACAGTGGGCGCGCCGAGCGCCGCGGTGACGGCCGCGACCGCCGCATTGACCTCTCGCTCCTTTGCCACGTCGGCAACCGCGAACATCGCCGTGCCACCCGCTGCTTCGATCTCGGCGACGACGGCGCGCCCAGCCTCCTCGTTGCGGTCGACCACGCCGACCTTGGCGCCTTCGGCCGCGAAAAGCTTTGATGAGGCGCCTCCCATGCCGGTTGCGCCGCCCGAGATCAATGCGATTTTGCCCGCCAGTCTGCCGGCCATGGTGCCTTCATCCTTTCTTCTTGGAGACCGTCAGTTATCCTAGAACGGCATCGGGCGCGACCGAAAGTGGCAAGCTGAGGGGAGGAGCGCCCTCGTCTTTCGCAAAGGAGGTGCGCATGTGGAACTGGCGTGTAGCGCTGCTGACGGCGGCGGCAATCGCGATGCTTGCGACGAGCGCTGGCGCTGCGGGGCAAACGCAAGTTCAGAGAGTGCAGGCGGCGCTCGATGCCTGGCTCGCGGCGCAAGCCCCGCTCGAGAAGGTCACTGGCATCGCCGCCTATATCAGCTTCGGCGACACCGGCCCCGCCATCGAAGCCTTCGCCGGCAGAACGGGCCGCGAGCCCGACGCAAGGCCGGTCGACCAGGACACGCTTTACCAGATGGGAAGCACGTCGAAGTCGTTCACGGTCGCGGTGATCCTTCAGCTCGAGGCGGCGGGCAAGCTCTCGATCGAGGACACGCTCGGCAAGTGGCT
>DATHCZ010000178.1:0-3332 GCA_035319265.1 Methyloceanibacter sp.
CCGAGCATTCGGCGGGCGACAAGGCCGGTTTCCCGACGTCGTCGCGCAAGCGCAAAGACGATTAGTTGGTGAAGGCGGAGGCGAGCGTCTCGAAGATCGAGTTGATGTTCCCGCCGATGGCGCTCACGGCGAACACCACGCCGACCGCGATGAGCAACAGGAGCCCATATTCGACGGCGGCGGTGCCCGAGCGGTCGGCCGCAAAGCGCGCGGCGTCTACATCAATGCGGGTCCAATCGGCCATGGTCCTTCCCCTTCATCATAGGAGATCGCGTAGGGCGACCTTGAGCGGCTCGTCCGCCGGCGGCATGTCGTAGCGGACGAGATCCTCCGGCCGTACCCAAAGCAACTCCTGCCCTTCTTGCGCGGCGAGGGTGCCCCTCCATCGCGCGCAGAGATAGACGGGCATGAGCAAGTGGAAATCGGGATAAGCGTGGCTCGCAAAGGTAAGCGGGTTGAGATCGACCTTGGCGATCTCGATGCCAAGCTCCTCCTTGAGCTCGCGGATCAACGCTTCCTCCGGTCCCTCTCCCTGCTCGACCTTGCCGCCGGGAAACTCCCAAAGCCCCGCGAGGGATCGACCCGGCGGGCGCTTGGCGATCAACACTTCGCGCGCCTCGTTAAGAAGCGCACAAGCCGCGACGATCACGATCGAGCGCGTCTCACGCTCACCCATGTTCCCACCCGGCGATTAACAAATGTTGGTGAGGATACCGGTCAGGACCGGTAGTCAGCGTTAATCGCGATATAATCCTTGGTGAGGTCGCAGGTCCACACCGTGGCCGTCTCGTGGCCAACCCCGACATCGACACTGATCGCGATCTCCTCACCCTTCATATAGGCGGCGCCTTGCGCCTCGAGATAGTCCGGCGCGACCTCGCCGTCCTTGGCGACTTGAATGTCGCCGAGCCAGATCGCGAGGGAATCGCGTTCGGCCCGCTCGCCCGCCTTGCCGACCGCCGCCACGATCCGCCCCCAATTGGGGTCCTCGCCGGCGACGGCGGTCTTCACCAGAGGCGAGTTGGCGATCGACTTGGCGATGGTCCGCGCCGCGTCCTTGGTCTCTGCGCCGGTCACCTTGATGGTGACGAACTTGGTCAGGCCCTCGCCGTCCTTGACGATCTGAAGCGCGAGATCGTGCAACACTTGGGCGACGGCGATGCGAAACCCGGCGAGCCGGGGGTCCTCACCGTAGGCGATGTGCGGAGCGCCGCGCGCGACAGCGCGCCCCGTCGCGAAAATGAGCAACGTGTCGCTCGTCGAGGTATCGCCGTCGATGGTGATGGCGTTCAAGGTGTCGTCGATCGCGGGATCGAGGCAGGCGTGCAGGGCCGCGGGCTCGATCGCCGCGTCGGTGAACAGAAAGGCGAGCATCGTCGCCATGTCGGGGGCGATCATGCCGGCCCCCTTGGCGATGCCGTTCACCGTGACCTCGACCCCGTCGATCTCCGCTTTGTGCGTGGCGAGCTTGGGGAACGTATCCGTGGTCATGATGGCGCGGGCCGCGTCCTCGAAAGCGTTCGTCCTCGCTTTGTCGGCGAGATCGCCGAGCAGGACGGCGATCTTGCGCGCATCGAGCGGCTCGCCGATCACTCCCGTCGAGGCGATATAGACGTCGGCCTCGAGGCAATCCGCAGCTGCCGCCGCGGCCTCGGCCGTGAGCTTCACCGCCTCGCGGCCGCGTTTGCCGGTGAAGGCGTTGGCGTTGCCGGAATTGACGACGAGCGCGCGGGCCATGCCGTGAGCGAGCCGCTCGCGGCACCAATCGACCGGAGCCGACGCCGTCTTGGACGTGGTGAGAACGCCGGCGACGGTCGTTCCCGGATCGAACAGCGCGAGCAGGAGATCGATGCGCCCAGGATAGCGAATGCCGGCCGCGGCCGTCGCGACGCGCACGCCATCGATCGCCGGCAGATGTGGCAGGTGCTTTGGTGCGAAAGGCGAGATCGTGCCCAAGACGCCCTTAAGCTCGACAATGCTCAATCATTGCTGGCCGCCGGCATCCTCAGGCTGCTCCTCGCTTGCGCCGTCGGGAGCGGCATCGCCCTGGGCCGCGGCGGCATCCATCGCCTTCTTCAGTTCCGGATCGACCACCTCGATCTTCGCCGCGTCACGTAATCCGCTGACCACCTCTTGCGCTTTTTGCTGCACGAGCTGACCCATGATCGCTTCCTTGACTTGGTCGAAGGTCGGCAGCGGCTGATCGCGCTTCTCTTCAACCTTGATGATGTGCCAGCCGAATTGCGTCTGCACCGGCGCCGAGATCTGGCCGACATCGAGCGCGAAGGCCGCGTCCTCGAACGGCTTCAACATCTGACCGCGGGTAAAGAAGCCGAGATCGCCGCCTTCGGCACCGGCATCCTTGGACACTTCCTTGGCGACGGTGGCGAAATCTTCGCCGTTTTTCAGCCGCTCGGCCACCTTCTTGGCCTCGTCCTCGGTCGCCACGAGGATATGCCGCGCATGGATCTCCTGCTGCGGCTTCATGGTGGCGATCTTCTCGTCGTAGATCTTCTTGGCGGCGTCTTCCGTTACGGCGTTGGTGATGTCCACGTCGAAGAACGCATCGCGCAGCGCACGCCGGTCGTGATATTTCTCGCGCGCCGGGAAGGTCGGTCCTTTGTCGAGTCCATCTTTCTGGCCGGCCTCAGCCATCAGCTCGTTCTCGATGACGTACTGGAGGAGCACGCGCTTGCGATCGGCGGCCGAGTAGTTGCCGAGGCGTGGGCCGACCTCGGAGGCGGCGAAGTCGAGATCGGACTGCTTGATATCGACGCCGTTGACACGCGCGACCACGACATCGTCGGCGGCTGCTGATAAGGGCGCAAGACCGATCAAGGCTGCTACGAGCAGCAAAGCTGACCAAGTTTTCACGAGATGATCCTCATCTTCTGCTCGCCGGTTCTGCCCCAGATTTAAGAGTAGGCGAGCGGGTTGGGTTTGCTTCCCCGGGCGGCGTTTTAGACCCCGCCCAAGGGATTGCCAAGGGCGTAACGCCAACCGCTCCCTCTGCGATCCGAGAGCTTGACGTGACTATAATATTTCGATATTTCTCGAAATATGGAAACACATCAGGCCATTACAGCGTTTGCCGCGCTCGCACAAGAAAGCCGGCTCAAGGTCTTCCGCCTGCTCGTTCGCCAAGGTCCGTCGGGCATGGCGGCGGGCGACATCGCGCGGACGCTTGGCATGCCGGCGAACACGCTCTCTTCGCACCTCGCCATTCTCACCCGCGCGGCGCTCGTCGCTTCGCGCAAAGAGGGCCGCTCGGTCATCTATGCGATGAACGTGGCCGGCACCCGCGCGCTGCTCTCCTTCCTGGTCGAGGATTG
>DATHCZ010000179.1:0-5586 GCA_035319265.1 Methyloceanibacter sp.
CCCCATTTGATCCGGCTCACGGTCGACCGGCTGGTAACGACGCGCTGGCGGCGTGCGTCGAGCGCCTTCTCGAGATTGGTGACGATCTCGCGCTGAGCCAATTTCTGACCTTCATCAGTGGGCGATAGAGCGAGCGTGGCCGTGAGCGCTTCGAGCAGATGAACAGGAACCGAGGCAAGCGAGAGTTTCTGCCGCGCCATCTCGGGCCATTCTCGATTGACCGCCGTATCGATGTGCTCGTCGACAAGAGCACGGAGCCGCGCTTCATGCTCTCCCGGAAAGCTCCCGGCCAGCAGGATCACTGCGCGCAGCGCACTCGCTTCGTTGACGACGGCGATCTTGGCTTTCTCGAAATCGGTCCAGACCTGGGCGGCGATGAAACCGACGAGAAGGCCGAAGATGATGCCGAGCGGCGGCAGCATGCCTGGCGACAGCGCCTTGAATGCCCGGGCCCGCTCGCCGCGTGCAAGTCCCGTGATCACGCCGAGGATGATCGCCGCGGCGAGATATGTGCAAGCGAAGATGATGAGCGCCATCCAGATTGGGGGGAGATTGAGCAGCCAGTCGATCATTGCCATCCTCGTTGTTGCTCGGTGCTGGCGGAGAATGCGCCCCGCCGCGCAACAGGTTTCCTCTCATTCACGTTTCGGCAGGGCGCGGCGAAGCTGGCTCGCGACGAGGCGTGGAGCCATAGCGTCGAGCAAGAACAGGGCGCGCAAGATCGTCGGCTTGACCACGCTTCCCTTGCGCTTCTCGACGCCGGCGAAAATCGCTTCGGCGGCATCCTCGGGGGACATCGGCGGCGCAATCCTCGGATTGATGATCGGGGCGTGCTCGCGGCTCCCAGGATTGTGCTCCCAGTAAGGGCTCTCGACCATGCCGAGAACGACGAGGGTCACACTAATCCCCGAGCCTTTCACCTCGGTGCGAAGCGCATCGGTGAAGCCGGCAAGAGCATGGCGCGCTGCGGTATAGGCGCAGGCATTGGGCCAGACGATGTACGAGGCCGGCGAGGTGACGCAGGCGATTGCACCGCTTCTTCGCGCGAGCATGTTGGGCAGGAAGGCGCGGGTGAGGTTGAAGGCCGCGAGATAGGGCACCTCGATCATGGCGAGCGCCTCCTCCGCGCTCGTCTCAATGATGGGCAGCCAGCGGCCGGCGCCCGCATTGTTGATCAGAACGTCGGGGGTGCCGGCTTCGCGGGTCACTCGCGCGCTGACCTCCTCGATCGCTTTAGGGTTGGCGAGATCGACCGGATAGGCCGTCGCCGTCCCACCGTCCTTGCGGATGGCTGTAATGGCCTCATCGAGGCGGTCCACATTGCGGGCGAGCAGCAGCACATGAGCGCCGCTTGCGCCGTAGCGTCGGGCCGTCGCCTCGCCGATTCCGCTCGAGGCGCCCGTGACCAGCACCACCCGTGACGTCATCGTGCCTCGCTCCGGGCGATGTCGACCCTCGCCATATTTGCGCCCCGTTTCAAATTGATCCGCGACTGTGGCAGAAACGCTACAGGGTGGACCGAACTCAGCGGCCGGAGCCGCCTGCCACTGGCGGGCAATCTCGCTCCCGCGATAATCTTAGCGCATCTTGCAGTTGCTGAAGGAGGCGTTCAGATGACGGCGTGTTTGCGTGGCTTGGCGTTGGCAATAATGGCGGCGGGGTTATGCGCAGCTCAAGGCGCGCAGGCGTCGGCAGGTTGTGTCGGCTTGTCCGGAACCGCTGATGGGTTCGACAAGGAGACTGCGGTGAGCCGGGCGCAGCTCGCGCTCGCGGACTACATCAAGCAGTACAAGGCTGAAAAGCACCTCGCCTCGGTCTCCGTCAGTCCGATGCGCGCTCAGCCGCAACCCTATTGGCGCCCTTATGTCAGCGATAACATGTTCTATCATCCCGACATTGTGGACGCGAAGTCCTACACGGTGTGCTGGCAGGGCGTGGTGTCGCCTTACGTCTGCACCTCCGGCGCCAAGGCCTGCTGGTAGTTGCTCGGATCTGCTTGAAGTCCCCACGGCGCGTGCTATGGGGACCGTTCTTCGTTGCGCATGCTGCCCGTCAATGGGCTGGCACAAGTGAAATGCCCTCAGGTCGCTTCATGAGGAAGATCAGCGGGATGATGGCAAGCGTGACGACGCCGATGAACCAGAAGAGGTCGTTGAAGGCGAGCATTTGCGCCTGACGGGCGATCTCGTAGGTGACCAGGGGAGCCGCTTGGGGCGAATAGGGGTTCAGCCCATACTGCCCGAGATAAGGAAGGAGCGCCGGGTTGTAGGGGTTGATGTGCGCCGTGAGCTCATTCCAATGAATCTGCGTTTGCCGCACGAACAGCCAGCTCACCACGGCGATGCCTGCCGAGCCGCCGATGCCGCGCATCAGAGCGTAAACGCCTGAAGCTTCGTCATATTGCGCCTTTCGGATGCTGGCGAACGCGGCCGCGGTCAGCGGCACGAAGAACAATCCCGTTCCAATTCCAGACCAGATGCCGGGCGTCGCGATGCCCCAATAGTCGGCATAGAGCGAGTAATGGGACATCAGGATGCTGCCGAGCGCCGTGAGCACGAGGCCAGCGGTCACGAGATAGCGCGCGTCGAACATGCGGATCAGGATGCTGCCGGTCAGCGCTAGCGTTATTGCGCTGACTACGGCGCGCGGAATGAACAGCGTCCCCGCCAGGGCCGGCGGATAGCCGAGGAGCCTCTGGCTGAAGAGGGGCATCAGCGCCATCCAGCCGAATAGGCTGATGCCATAGGCGGTGATCGCGAGCGTGCCGGCGATGAAATTCCGGTCCTTCAAGAGCGAGAGATCGATGATGTTGTCGGACTTGTTCCAGCCCCTCAGGAAGAAGGCCGCGGTGGCGAACACCGTCACGATGGTGCCGGAGACGATGAGGCGCGAGTTGAACCAGTCGCGCATCTGGCCCTGATCGAGGATGAATTGAAGCGCGCCGACGGCGACGACCAATAGCGCCAGCCCGACCCAATCGGTCTTGATCGCCTTGACGGCGCGCTGCGGCAGATAGCCGACGGACATGAGAAGCGCGAGCATCCCGAGGGGCACGTTGATGTAGAACACCATGCGCCAGGAATACGTCTCGGTGAGGTACCCGCCGAGCACAGGGCCGAACACCGGCGCGACCATGATGCCGAGGCCGAAAATGGCCAGCGCCTGACCGTGGCGCTCACGCGGAAACACGTCGAGCAGGATGGCCTGGCTCAAGGGCACGAGCGGCGCCCCGCAAATGCCTTGGGCAAGGCGGAACGCGACCATGCTCTCGAGGTTCCAAGCCATGCCGCACAAGGCCGACGCGAGCACGAAGCCGCAAATGGCGAAGAGCAATAGGCGTCTGCGGCCGAGCCACGTCGAGAGATAGCCGGTCAGCGGCATCACCACGGCGGCAGAGACGAGATAAGACGTGAGAACCCAGGTGATCTGATCGGAGGTGGCACCGAAGGCGCCGAGCATATGCGGGATCGCCACGTTGACGATGGTGATGTCGAGCACCTCGAGCACCGCCGTCAGAACGACGGCGATGACGAGGGGGATCGGCGGGTGTTCAAAATGAAGCGGCGATCGGGGCGGCGGCGGCGGAGGCGCCGTCTTGATCGGTGGCGGTGGAGGCTTCGCCGGAGCTTTCCGCTTGCGCGCGCCTTTACGGCCGCTCTGCGCTTGGCTCATTTCTCGCCTTGCGCAGGCTCGGTCGTGTCGATGGTCACACTCGCGCTCGACCCCATGCGGAGCGGCTTGTTGGGATTGGGCGCGCTTGTGATCTTGATGCGGATCGGGAAGCGCTGAGTCACTTTCACCCAGTTGCCCGTCGCGTTCTCGGGTGGCAGCACGGAGAAGGTCGCGCCTGAGCCGGCGCTGATGCTCTCGACCACGCCGTCAAGGGTCAGTCCGGGATACATGTCGAGATGAATCGTGGCCTTCTGGCCGGGCTTGATGCGCCCGAGATCGGTCTCCTTGAAATTCGCGTCGACCCACCAATCGCCGTCCTCGACAATGGCGAAGGTGGGCGTGCCGGCCTGCACGACGGCGCCGGGCCGGAGGCTCACATTGGTGACCCAGCCATTTCCAGGCGCGGTCACGTGAGTCTGCACCCGGTCGTGCGTCGCCTTGTCGAGTCCCGCCGCGGCGGCCCTAAGCTGCACGGTCGGCGTGGTCACGGTGATCTTGGCGTCTTGCGCCTTGGCGAATTCGCTCTCGGCGTCGTTGAAGGCTTGCAGCGCGTCGTGCCAGCCCTTCAGCGTCGCGGCGAGTTGGTCTGACGGGGTCTGCCCCGGCTTCTGCGCATCCTTGGCGTCGCGATATTTGCCGATCGCGTCTTCGAGCGCCGCGCGCTTTGACTCGAGTTTATCGGCCGCGGCCTTCAAAGCATCGGCGGCAGTGCCGGCGGCGGAAGCTGCCGCATCGAATTGCGCGCGCGCATTGCGCAAGGCGGCGTCGTAGAGCGTCGGGTCGAGGTCGAACAGCGGATCGGCCGCGGCGACTTTATCGTCGTCCTGCACATAGACATGCTTCACGACGCCGTTGATCTGCGAGGCCACGCGCACGACATCGGCGCCGGTATAGGCGTTGTCGGTCGAGGGATAGATCTCCGTATGACGCCAGTAAAGCAGCACGCCTCCGATCGTCGCCGCCAAGAGGACGAGAAGGGCAATCCAACGCCATGAGGCGGTGATCGATTTGGTGCGAACGGGCGTTGCGGTGGTAGCGTCCTGATTCACGTCTCTCTATACCCTCGGTTGCGGCGCGGGCCGTATGGCCTGATCAGGCTCGGGCCCGCAAATCAAGGTGAAGCACGGCAGAATGATGACGAGGCTTAAACTTTATGCGCCATCGGGGCAAGAAGTCCCTTGCCGGCCCTGGATTTAGCCAGAACCTCCGACGCAGAGGACTGCGCCGCGCAGGGTTTTCCGATGGTAGACTTGCCGGAAAACCTAGAACATCCAGAGAGCGGCAAAATGACAGCATCGAGATACATCGCGCGGCTGATGGGACCGGTCCTGCTTGTCATGGGCATCGGCATGGTTGTCGGGCTCATGACCGAAGGCGATAGCTATGCCGCGCTGATGAAGGAGTTCGTCGGCTCGAGGGCGCTGATCTTTCTCATGGGCGCGCTCACGCTGGCACCGGGGCTCGCGATCGTGAACGCGCATAATCTCTGGGTGCCCGATTGGCGGGTGGTGGTAACGGTGCTCGGCTGGCTGTTCATCTTTCGCGGCATTTTAGCTCTTGTCTTTCCGACCTTGGTGCAACGTCTGGGTGAGGACGTGAGCGTGGGCCGTACCGGCATCGTCGCCGGTGCTGTCGTCACTCTCGTGCTCGGGGCCTTCCTCTCCGTCATGGGATACCGGCGGCAGGCAGGCAGCGCCTGAGGAGCGGCCGCTCTGGCGGTTTGACAGGCACGCCTGAGCGCCTACACTAGCACCGTTCCCAGGGGAGCCCCGGGCAGGGGCTGAGAGTTCGTTGCCTTGCCGTTGGTGCAGGCCGGAGCGGAGACCCTTCGAACCTGATCCGGGTCATGCCGGCGAAGGGACAGGAACTCATCTTCCCCACGCCATTTGATCCGGGCTTTCCCTCGTCCTGAGG
>DATHCZ010000180.1:0-10537 GCA_035319265.1 Methyloceanibacter sp.
AGCCGCGCAGCATCTGTGGCCGGGCGACGTGTTTGCGCAAGCGTCATCGCGTCGCCGCGCGAGCGCGCGAAGTCATCATCGAACAGGGGAGGACTGCGGGGCACCGAGTGGCCGCGATCCGTTTTTTGTGGGCAGCCTCTCGGCGCCCCGCTTTAGCGGCGATATCAAGCCGTCTTCCACCCTCTTACCTTACGCAGTTGGCACAGGCGAAGCCTAAAAGGCCGCGCCTCACCCGACGACCGCCGGTTCCCACGGCGGTGTGTGGAGCGAAGACCCCTGAGGCTGGTCCGTTATCCTGACGGCGGGGTCCGGGCCTACAGAGCTTGTCGTCGGCCGTTCTGTCCGCTGCCACCTCAGGCGCCGCACCCCTCGACCCAAGATACAGGCGGTCTGCAGCTCGCGTCCTCAATGGACGAGGGATGGGAGGAGTGTACTACGGCTGCGAGAGGCGGGGATAAGTTCGCGGCCGCGTCGCCCCCGCGGCGTGGCGCCCGCCTTGCCCACGAAGCTGTGATTTCAGGGTGAACGCGGCCCAACTAAAATGAGCGACACGTCCCAAGGAGAGAGCATGAAACCTGTTTGCAAATCTGGCGCCGCCGTTGCCACGGCCGTTGCCGCCGTCATCGCCACCGTTGCCCCTCCGGTGGGAGTGGCTTCCGCCGATCATGCCAAGGGCAAGTGTATCGGCGCCAATGCCTGCAAGGGCCAGAGCGACTGCGGCGGCAAGAACGGCTGTCCCGGCCAGAATGCTTGCAAGGGCAAGGGCTATCTCGAGCTGACCAAGGCGGCGTGCGCCAAGATCCCCGGCACCAGATTCAAGCCGGAGTAAATCAATAATCAGCACCTACCTGACGACGTAGACGATTTTCCGCGCGCTCGGTTCGACGAGAACCCTTTGACCGTTGACGTAGGAAAAGACGTAGGGCGAGGCGGGGACGGGATAGACCGGCGCCGCCGCAGGCAAGGTCGCGCCGACCATCACTTCCCCATCGACAATAACGGGCTGGATGGCCTGCATCGTCACATAAGAGACCACGTTCGGCGGAGGCGCGATCGGTTGCACGACTCCGGCGGCCGGCGGGACCGGCACCATGGCTCCGACCGGCGGCGTGGCGACGACGGTTCCGGTGTTGACCGGCGTGATGGTCGGGATGCCGAGCTGGGCGCCGGCCACTTGGAGATTCTTGGGCTCGCCCTCCGCCTTGGTCACGAGATAGGGGGCCGAGGCCCATCCGGTCGCCCCGCCTGCAAGAGCGACGGCGCACCAGGAATAATCTGACACGCAGCCGGTGATCTCGGCCGGGGTGTTGGCCTGGATCTGGTCGACCACCGGATATTGGAAGCCGGGGCCGCTCCGCACATTGAGGTGGCCGGTCGGCGAAAAGGCGGTAATCGCCAAGGCAGGACCCGCGACCATGGCGGCGCCCAGAAGCGAAGCGAGGCCGATCGTTGCACGCACGCGTTTCATTCTCCGTCTCCCCTTCACGAAGTCCCGTCTGGCTGACCTTGTCTCCACGCCTATACAACGGCCGTTGCCCCCATGTCATGACAAGGTGCCGCGGCTGTGGGCGGCATTAACTTTGCCCAAGAAATGTCATCATAAAGCTTGACAGTGATCGAAATGACACGGCCTCGCCCGCATTGGCGAGGGGTCAGCCGCAATCCGTTAGAGGTCCGAGCAAAGATGCAGCCCCTTAGAGCCCAAACCACGTCAGAGCCTTCGACCGAGGACATCGCCGCGCTGGCGAAGCACTTTGTCGAGCCTCTGCGCGGAGAAAGTCCGACCGCGCCGGGCCAACCGGCTTTCCCAAAGCCGACCCTGGTTCCGACAGCGATCGGCATCCGCGGCCCCCAAGCCCTGCCGAGCGCTCGGCCAAGCCCGGCCGAAAGTCAGGACGCTGCCACGGCTCAGGGCAAACGCGGTCTGACGAGAAATACTTGGGTCTCCGTCCTGGTGGTGTTGGCGCTGATTCCGTTGGCCATGCTCTTCATTCGACTGTGGCAGGACATGGCGATCCCGCGTCCGGCTGATGACGGAATGCTCCCTGCTGCCGGACTGAGCGTATCGAGCGCGCTGTCCAAGACCGGCTCGGCGCAGCCCGAGTTACGCCCGAGCAAGCTCGAAGTCGCTCTGTCCTCGCCCGACCGGATCGAGGCCAAAGCCGGCGACATCGTCGCGTTTCCCATCGCCATTGACGCGACCGAGGCGCTTCCCGCTCGCAGCATTGTCGCCGTAACCGCGCTCCCCGAGGGCGCCGCATTCTCGGAAGGCCGTCCCTATGGCGTGACCGGGTGGAGCCTTCGTCCCGACGAGATGGGCGACTTGCAGTTGCGTCTGCCGGCACGGAGCGGCGCCACCGACATGCGCCTCGAGCTCGTCGCCGGTGACGGAACCGTGCTGGCGCAGTCCGAAACGCGGCTGAGCATCGCACCCTCCTCCGCCGGGGCAGTCCCCATTGCCGCGAGCGAAAGCCAACCCACCGAAGCGGGTGCAGCCGTCGAGACCACGGGTTCCGTCGCGAGCGCGCCGCCCTCACCACGGCGGAAGCCGGCAGCGACGGCCGCAGCCGCCCCTGCGGTGAAGGTCAACACCGTAAAGGTCGTCGCCATCCCGGCCCCGAACCCGGCGCGTCCGCACGACGGCGGCTATGGATTGGGTCCGGCGAGCGAAGCGCCCCAAGCTGAGGCTGAGTGGATGGTGACCAAGGCCGCGGTCGACATCCACGCGAAGGCCGAGCAGGGCTCCGAGACGGTCAAGGTCGTCGACAAGGGCCTCAAGCTGCGGGTCACGGCACGCGATAAGAATTGGGTCCAGGTCACCGACCCCAAGACCTCGACCACGGGGTGGATCTACAACCGCTTCCTCACCCCGGCCGAGCAAGTCGCGCAATAGCTCGCCTCGGTCGCTGCTCGAAACTTGATCGCCAGCCGTCGTTCAATCGCAAGTCACGAAGGGTTGACTAAGGAGGCATTCGATCAGTTGTTCGGTCTTATCGCTGGTCGAACGTCTCGGACGGCAACACCACCAATGGCCTCGCTTCGAACGGCAAGCATAGGAGTTATCGGCAGACTTAATGGTCTTAGCGAGGTTTGTCCCGCACGAGACCGCGGCTCCCCTGGCGAGCGGGGGTCGCGTCACTGCAGCCAAGGCTAAGGCGCTCATCCCAATGAGTAAAAGCAAGCGCGCTGCAAGATCGCGCACAAGAGCCACCCTCTAATCGTTCCGCCGGCAAGCTTATAACAGAGCCCGGCCAATTTGGATCAGAGGGCTGCCGTCATGTCCCGGGCTCAGCACTCGGACCGATCGGTCGTGCTCGGCCTCGCACTCGGCCTGCGCGCCTGGAGGCAGATGTCGCGTTCAGCAGCAGGGAGCGACTGACTGCTCACGCGGGAACGCCCTTCTTTCCCCATACATTCGATTCTATGTCCTGCCGATGTCGATCATAGTCCAAACGGCCACGCGTGAGGATGATGAGCAGCACCGCCACCGCCCCAAAGCCGACCACGAAGGGCACGAGACTATCGGTCACGATCGGAGCGCGAAAAAGCTGATTGATGAAAAATGCGTCGTTGGACGCGTGCACAAGGATGACGATGAGCAGGCTGCCCTTGGTGTTGTTGAAAACCCACGTATAGACAATGGTCAGGGCGATACCAGCCAACACAAACCAAACGATATCGAGGGCAGTGTCTTTGGGCGTACCCCATTCCGGCATCCAGAAGTAGGGCAGGTGCCAAAACGCCCAGAGCAGCCCCAAGATGAGACTCCCCACTAAAGGCCCTTGAACGCGTTGGAGACGCGGCAACGCGAAACCGCGCCAGCCGATCTCTTCGCCGAGCGGACCGCCGATAATCAGCGAGACAACAAAGCTGACGGGATAGCTCAGCAGCAACGAGGACGCCGGCGCTTGCCAGGATGCCAGCACACCCGGCAGGACGAGTGCGCCAAGCACCGTGATTGCGGGGATGCCGACGAGGGCAAACAGATACCACCAAACTCCTACCCGCCACAGCACGATCCGGCGCAGCAAACGGCGTATTCCCGGGCTCCCTTGGGTTACGCCGGTCATGATGAAAGCCGCCAAACATGGGCCCGCAAAGGGCGCAAGGGCGGCAGACACCGGGAAGGGTATCGGCCAATCAAACGGTAAGAGTCCGGCACCGCCTGAAGAGCGCAGATAGGGCAGCACCACAAGCCATGAACCCGCATACGCAATGATGAAGTAGAAGATCAGCGGATAGCGGGCGAGGATACCTTTGTCGGGAACGGGCGGTTGGCCGGCGACGTCGTCGGCGAACACTTCCCCTTGGGGCGCGGTGTCAGCACCGCCCTTGCCGTCTTCAGTATTTTCCTTCGCCTCCATGATTTCGGTCTCGCGCTCTCGTCCGATTGTTGCCGAATAAGAAGCTAAATGGTCCGCTGCTACGCGCGTTGCGAACTCCACGCGGACGCAGCGCCGCGAGCGTGATGACCTGGCAGCGCCTCACGGGCCTAAACCCAATGCCAAAGGCCGCAGAGCAGTGACGTGCGCCGCCACAAAAAGCGAGCTCATGTCCCGAGTTGGTAGCGGACATGACGGGCGGCCGTCAAAGCGGGATGTTGTCGTGCTTCTTCCAGGGGTTCTCGAGCGTCTTGTTGCGCAGCATCTGGAGCGCCCGGGCGATGCGCTTCCTCGTCCCGTGCGGCAGGATCACCTCGTCGATATAGCCGCGCTCGGCCGCCACGAACGGATTGGCGAAGCGCGCCTGATATTCGTCGATGCGCTTCTTGATCTTGGCGGGGTCCGATAGCTCGGCGCGATAGAGGATCTCGACCGCGCCTTTCGCCCCCATCACCGCGATCTCGGCCGACGGCCAGGCATAATTGATGTCGCCCCTGATATGCTTCGAAGACATGACGTCGTAGGCGCCGCCATACGCCTTGCGGGTGATCACCGTGACTTTCGGCACGGTCGCCTCGGTGAAGGCGAACAGGAGCTTGGCGCCATGCTTGATCAGCCCGCCATATTCCTGCGCCGTTCCCGGAAGGAAGCCTGGCACGTCGACGAAGGTGACGATGGGCACGTTGAAACAGTCGCAGAAGCGCACGAAGCGCGCGGCCTTGCGCGAGGCGTCGCTGTCGAGCACGCCGGCAAGCACCAAGGGCTGATTGGCGACGATGCCGATGGTGCGCCCCTCCATGCGGGCGAAGCCGACGACGATGTTGCGGGCGAAGGTCTCCTGGATCTCGAAGAAGTCGCCCTCGTCGACGACCTTATGGATCAGCTCCTTGATGTCGTAGGGCTTGTTGGGGTTGTCGGGGACCAGCGTGTCGAGCGAAGGCTCGTCGCGGTCCCACGGGTCGCGGGTGGGGAGTTCCGGCACGCCCGAGAGATTGCTCGACGGCAGAAAGTCCATCAGCCGGCGCATCTGGAGCAGCGCCTCGACGTCGTTGTCATAGGCGCCGTCGGCGATCGACGACTTGGTGGTGTGCACGATGGCGCCGCCGAGCTGCTCGGCGGTCACCTCCTCCTTGGTCACCGTCTTCACCACGTCGGGGCCGGTGACGAACATGTAGCTCGTGTCCTTCACCATGAAGATGAAGTCGGTCATGGCCGGCGAATAGACGTCGCCGCCGGCGCACGGCCCCATGATCACGCTGATCTGCGGGATGACGCCCGAGGCGAGCACGTTGCGCAAGAACACCTCGCCATAGCCGCCGAGCGCGGCGACGCCCTCCTGGATGCGCGCCCCGCCCGCGTCGAACAAGCCGATGATCGGCGCGCGGTTCTTGATCGCCATATCCTGGATCTTGATCATCTTGTTGGCGTGCGCTTCCGAGAGCGAGCCGCCGAACACGGTGAAGTCCTTGGCGAACACGTAAGTGACGCGGCCGTTGATGGTGCCCCAGCCGGTCACCACGCCGTCACCCGGCACGCGCGTCTTCTCCATGCCGAAATCGATGCAGCGGTGCTCGACATACATGTCGAACTCCTCGAAGGAGTTCTCGTCGAGCAGGAGCTCGAGCCGCTCGCGCGCCGTGAGCTTGCCGCGCTTGTGCTGGGCCTCGGTGCGCGCGGTCCCGCCCCCGGCGCGGGCCTTGTCGCGGCGCAATTCAAGCTCTTCCAGAACTTCCTTCATGCGGGCTCCCCAAGCGACGCGACCATGACGGGGTGAATAGCATGCAGCGCATTGCGCGCAAATGGCTGCGCTCCGCTCGCCATCGGGCGGCTTTCCCGCCTGAAAATGCCACAGGCGCCATGAAAGCCCTCTGACCGCTAAATTCTCGCCAAAATTAACGGGTTAATCGGCGTCGGGACGCTGGGGAGAGAGGACGATGTCCTGTCCAGATCGAGAGTCACGCGCCGCCGAGCTCTGGCCACGGCGGGCGCCGCGGCTTGCATGGCGGTGCTCGGCCGAGGGGTCTCGCCGCTGATGGCTGCGACCGCGCCCGGCTTCAAAGAGACCACGACCACGATGTTTTGGGTCGGCGAGCCGGCCGACGCGGCCAATGCCTTCATCTCCAACACGGAGAGCTATTGGGACAAGGATTGGCTCGCCAGTTTCGGCGGCGTCGATGACCCGTTCAATCGCGACCGCCACTGGCCGGCGGGCTTCACGCCGAAAGAGAACCCGTTCTATGTCGCGCTGCCATATGGCGAGCTCCAGAACGACGGCCTCCTCAAGACCGAGGCCTACGAGGTGCCCTGGTATCGCCCCGGCGTTGCCCCGCTGCTCAAGAACCGCTGGGTCGAGATCCGGCACAATTTCCGTATCTGCTTTGCCCAATGGCAGGATGTCGGTCCGTGCGGCGAGGACGATTTCGCCTTCGTCTTCGGCGCGTCTCTCGTTCCGCTGAACACGTTCGATGCAAAGGCGGGGCTGGATGTCTCGCCGGCGGTGTGGCACGCGCTCGGCATGACGGAGAATGCGCTGACCGCGTGGCGCTTCGTCGATGACTCCGAGGTGCCCGAAGGGCCGTGGACCGAAATCGTCACCGTCTCGGGCATCAATCGCTGAACCCGCCGCTCGATTTCACCTGATCGTGTCGAGGACCCGCGCGGCGGCGGCAAAGTCGCGCCAGCGGTTCTCGCGGCGCGTCTTGGCCTCGGCATCCTCGCCCCATTGGCTGATCTGGAAATCCTCATCGACATGGGCGGCTCGCCACGCCTGCTCGGGTGTGAGCTTGCCGCGCAGCACGGCAAGAGCAAGCAGCGCGGAGCCGGTCAGCGCCGTCATGACATGCAGCGCCGCGAGCGAGAAAGGATCGAGGCCTTCGATCTCCTGCCTGATGCGCGCGAGCGAGGCTTCGGGCTGGGCCACATGCACGACGCCCTCTGAGAGCATGAGCGGCGCCTTGAGCTCGTCCCGGGCAAAGGCAAGCACCGGATCCCAATATACCCTTTGCGCCTCGACCAAGGCCTTCGGCCCTTCGGCGCGATAGCAAACAAGGTCCGAGCCCGCATGCCGGGCGATGTCGTCGACCACCGCGGGCTCGCGTCCCACGACGCCGTCGATCGCACTGTTGGCGAGCCTCGTGAGCGGCATGGTCGTAGGATCGATGCGTTCTCCTTGCGCGCGCCATTCCGCGGCGACGGCCTCGGCAAGTGCACGGGCCGGCAATGTGAGCGCCGCTTTGCCCGGCGTGCGCACGGGTTTGCCGTCGAGCAGGAGCGAGGCCCCTCCTCCGCCCTTATCCTTGACCGCCACGTCTTTGTAGAAACGCTTGGGCAGGCTTGATACGGCGGCCTTGGTCGCCGAGTGAGCGCTGCTCCCGTTGTCAGCCATGTCTCAACCCGCCTCCTTGCGCCCCGGCTTCTTCGGCACGGCCTCGGCGCGAACCGGCGTCCTCGTGCGCGACTTCGCCTTGCGCGCAAGCTTCTCATAGTCCTCGCGCAGAGCCTCCAAAGTCTTGTCGTCGACCTCCTCCAGGTCGAGCAGCACATTCCTCGCTTTCTGCGTCACCCTGATCAGCTCGTCGATCTTGATATGCATGGCGGCCGTATCGCGGTTCTGCGTGTTCTGGATGACGAACACCATGAGGAAGGTGACGATCGTCGTCCCGGTGTTGATGACGAGCTGCCAAGTATCGCTGAAACCAAACACAGGGCCGGTGATGGCCCACACGAGGATGATGGCGACCGCGAGGAAGAACGCGATGGGCCGGCCTGTCGCGTGCGACACCCATTGGGCAAAGCGCATGAACCAGAGATTATCGTTACGCATCTCAATGCTGTCCTCGGTCTCGCGTCGCGCGAAGGCCAAAATGGGTTTCTCGGCCAAAGAAGCGCCCAACGGCTCCACGCTCGTGCGCCCCGAGCAAGCGTCGGTTGGCTCTTTTGGGCTCTCGCTCGGAACTGCGAAGGTTTAACATGACGGGGAGCTGCGGCTCGGCAAATTAACTCGGAGGGGCACGACATGGTTCGCAACAGCCTGATGGCGCTTGGCATAAGTATCTTCGTCGTTGGAGTCATCGCCGTTGACCAAGTCGCCACCGCCGCCGACCCCGCCTTCTGCAACAAATACGCAAGCGACGCGAACAAGGCCGCGACACAGGCTAAGCAGCTGAAATGCGGTTTCACGGGACCGCGCTGGGCCAAAAATCTCGGCGGGCACACCGCGTGGTGCCTCTTCGTCGATCAAAGCCTCGCTCAGTCCGAGACAGATACGCGCGCCAAGGACCTCAAGGACTGCACCTGTCACTGGTATGCCGATCAAACGATGGTGCAGATCGCCCTGAACATCGCCAAGAAATGCGGCTTCACCGGCTTGCGCTGGCTTGATGACAAGCAGGCGCATTTCGATTGGTGCGACAAGATGGACGCGACCTTCGACGCCATGAAGAGCGAGATCAAGGCCCGGGACCAGGCGCTGAAGGGCTGCTGAGCAAGAGCCGCCTTAGTCGGCGCCGGGAATATCGGTTTCGCGCGCTTCGAAACCGAAGGCAGCGAAGCTCTGTCGCATGTGTTCCGGCAGGGGCGCTGTGACATCGACCAACCCCTCGCCAGACGGGTGAGGAAAGCTGATACGCCGCGCATGAAGATGAAGCTTGCGCGCGACGCCTTCGGGCATGTCGCGGTCGCCGCGATATTTCTCATCGCCCAAGATCGGATTGCCGATGATCGCCATATGCGCGCGGAGCTGATGCTGCCGCCCGGTGACCGGCTTGAGCGAGACAAAGGCGACGCTCTGCCCTGCCCTGTCGACCACCGCATAATGGGTCACCGCCGATTGCGCCACGTCTTGCTCGCCGGGCCGCGCCTTGCGCACGCGATCGCCTTCGGGGCTCGCGGCCTTGACCAGGGCCGCCTCGACCTTGCCTTGCGGCGGCTTGGGCACGCCCTTCACCAGAGCCCAATAGATCTTGCGCACCGAGCGGGTCTGGAAAGCTCGCCCGAGCTTCGCCGCGACCGAGCGCCGCTTGGCGATGACGAGCACGCCGGAGGTATCCCGATCGAGCCGGTGCACGAGGCGCGGTCGCGTCTCCGGCCCATCGCCCATTCCTTCGAGCAGCCGGTCGATATGATGGGTGGTCTTGCTGCCGCCCTGCACCGCGATCCCCGAGGGCTTGTTCAACACCAAGAGATCCTCGTCCTCGTAAAGCGTGATGGAGGCGAGGAAGGCGCGGTCGGCCTTTGACAGAGCGTGCCGCGGACCCGGGGGCGGCGCGACATCGGGCAGCGGCGGTATCCGGATGGCTTGCCCCGCAGCGAGCCGCGTGCTCGCTTTGGCCCTGCCGCCATCCACCCTCACCTGCCCGGTGCGCAGCAGCTTCTCGAGCCGGCTATGCGGCAGCGCGGCATAATGAGTCTTGAACCAGCGGTCGAGCCGCATCCCGTCTTCGGCCTCGGTGACCTCTTTCGTTTCCACTCCCGCCATTGAGAAAGCTGTTTCCTTTACCGCCGGTTCAGCAAGCTGTGACGTGAGACAAGATGGTGTGCAATAGGCCTTGATCGGCAAAGAATCCGGTCTAGATTGTTACTATCAATGCGAAAGGGGATGGAGTCCCCCTGAACCGCGCTTCCGCTAATGACTCCTACCGCATCTCTGGTCATGCGGTGGGAGCTAGGTCTGCGAGCCCGCCGCCAGGCGGGCTTTGTCGTTTAAGCCCAAGCCGCCTGACAAACTCTTCGCGGACGTACGAACCGTGGAGGCAGCGACCATGACCGGCATTTGGGCCTTGGCGGCCTTGTGGCTGGGACTCGCTCTGATTGCGTCCCTCATTTCGATTTGGCTCCGCATCTCGACGGCCTTGTCCGAGATCGTCGTCGGCACCATCGCCCAGCTCATCATCGGCGCTGCCATCGGCTCGGCCATCCTTGGCACCGACGAGACCTGGATTAAATTTTTGTCAGGGCTCGGCGCCATCGTGCTGACCTTTCTCGCCGGCGCCGAGCTCGATCCCGTTGTATTCAAGCTCAAATGGAAGGAAGCCGCCGCAATCGGGCTCGCGAGCTTTCTCTTCCCGTTTCTCGGTTGCGCGGCCGGAGCCTATTACATCCTCGGCTGGGATATCATGCCGAGCTGGCTCGCCGGAGTCGCCATGTCCACGACCTCG
>DATHCZ010000181.1:0-11838 GCA_035319265.1 Methyloceanibacter sp.
AAGGTGCAAAAGGCGGTGCAGAAGGCCGCTGCGGCCGCGTCACAGCCTGAACCCGCCGAGGCGGACTAAGCGCCGGCGGCGCGCCAAATCCATTACGATGGAATCTGGTCATTGCCGAGCCCGGCTCGGCAAGTGGGGGAAATCGGCAGTATGCAGCAGCTGACCGTCAGCGGCGTCGAGATCGCCTATCTCGACGAGGGCACCGGCCCCGCGATCATCATCGGCCATTGCTCGAGCGCCTCGCACAAGGAGTGGCTACCGCTCATCGCCAAGCTGCAATCCGATTGGCGTGTGCTCGCTCCGGACTTCATCGGTTATGGCCAATCAGATCCTTGGCCCGTGAGCGAACCCTTCAGGACCGACGCTGATCTGAGCGTCCTCATTTCCGTCGCCGACAAAGCCGATGGCGAGCTACATCTCGTCGGCCACTCCTATGGAGCCGCGCTTGCGCTGGAGGCGGCTCGCACTCTCGGCTCTCGCATTAAGAGCCTCGTACTTATCGAGCCTGTGTCCTTTCATTTGCTCCGCCAAGAGGGACGGCCTGAGTGGGCAGAAGTCGAGCGTCTGGGCAAAGCGGTGCTCGGTGCCGTTGCCAAGGGAGACGACCGGGCCGCGGCGGCAGCCTTCATGAGCTATTGGCTTGGCCGCTTCCGCTGGTTCATAGCACCCGAGCGCTTCAAATCGGCGATCACCGCCACCATCCCCAAAGTGGCGCTCGAATTCGGCATCCTCGTCGAGGCGCCGACCACGCTCGAGAGCTATGCCAAGATCACCGCGCCGACGCTTCTCGTCAAAGGCGGCAAGACGCGCGCTCCGACGCGTGCCGTGGTCGATCTTCTCGGCGAGCGAATGCCAAGTGCCACAGTGGTGACGTTAAAGGGCGCCGGCCATATGAGCCCCTTCACCCATCCGGACGAAGTCAGCCGCCTGATCCTCGACCATCTTGCGACCTCGCGCTGACCTTCTGAATGGCGCTCACCGCGACACGGCACGGCCCGCTGCAAATTTGGACGCCCGCGTTTGCCACGCTGAATATCGAAGCACTTGGGCTCGCGGCTTTGGCCGCAGCGCTGCTCTTCGGCTTCGCTGCGGCATTGCCACGACCTACGCGTTCAGCGCAGGAGCCGCCTTAGTCTGGTCACTGCTCGCTGGCGCGATCTAGTGCGGGTTCCACAGATTGACGAACGGCGCCCGGACCCAGGTACCGTAGCGGCCGCTATAGACCCGCACGAACGGCGCTGCGACCCAGGTATCCCGGTGCGTGTCGACCTCGGTGAACGGCGCGCGCACATAGGAGCCGCTATGTGTACCGCAGAGTCCGCGACGCCAAGCCTTCTTCGAGCAATAGTAGACGGGCTGCACGTCGGAGGTGTGCGCCGGCACGGCGACGGAGCCGGGCTCTGCCGAGGCTGCCGCGGGCAGAAGCGCAAAAGCTGCCACCACCGAAGCTGCTGCGAGACCAAGACCTGCAAATCGCATGGGTATTCTCCTTAAGGGCTTTGACGCTATGCGCCCACTCCAGCTGGCGGCAATGTGGCCACGCAAGCTTCGGCATGCAAGCGCAAATTAGAGCCAGCCTTTACGTTTGAAATAAATGTAAGGCAACACCGCCGCGAGAACCATGAGGATGAGTGCCAGCGGATAGCCGAATATCCAATTGAGCTCCGGCATATGGTGAAAATTCATACCGTAAATCGACGCGAGCAGCGTCGGTGGCAGGAACACGACGGCCGCCACCGAGAAGATCTTGATGATGTCGTTCTGCTGGATATTGATCATGCCGAGCGTCGCGTCGAGCAGGAAGATGATCTTGCCTGACAGAAAGGTGACGTGATCGGTGAGCGAGGCGGTATCCCGCGCGGCGGTCCTGATGCGGGCCTGATGCTGTTTGTCCTCCTTCCGCTCATTGGCGGCGTGAGCAAGAAAGGTGAGCAGGCGTCCGAGTGAATGGGCGCTTTCGCGCAGCTTCGAGGTGACCTCGCCCTCGCGCCCGATGGCGCGCAACAGCACGTCGAAGCGGCGTTGTCGCGTGGCGACGCCGCCTTTGATCTCGAAGATCGAATGCGACAGCCCCTCGACCTCGGCCTGGACGCGCTCGATGAAATCCGCGAGCCGATCGATGATGGTCTCGATCAACCCTACCAGAACTGTCGCGCCGCTTTTGAGGTCGGGATCCCCTCGGTTGCAACGCGCAACGTAGATGGCGAAGGCGCGCGGCTCGGCATAGCGGACAGTGACAAGCCGCTGGCCGGCGAGGATGAAGGTCACCGGAGTCGTTCTGGGCTCTCCCTCCGGGGGCTGATAGAGCAGCGTCGCGGTCATAAAATGCGCGCCATCCTCTTGATAGAGGCGGCTCGAAACCTCGATCTCCTGCTGCTCCTCGCGCGTCGGCACGTCGATCTTGAGCGCCTTCTCGACCCGCGCCTCCTCTTCCGGCGTTGGGTTGAGGAGGTCGATCCAGATCGCCTGCTCCGTGATCTTCGGCTGGCCGGCCTGGGCCTTCAGCTCGCCCGATCTCGTCTCATAGATGGTGAGCATCGGATGTTCCTGCCCCGCACTCGCGCCGGGCGGACCTTATACCAGCGCTCGCTCGTTGCCACTGAGACATTGCGGCCCGGTCGATCAATTCGGCTAGTTTTTCTGCACGATGCAGGCGCCGCCGGCGGCCTGCAGCTTGGCGCAAAGCTTGGCGGCATCGTCGCGGCTGTCGGCGCCTATCTGCACCATGTAGAGAGAACGACGCCCACGGCTGAGATTCCGTTCAGGAACCACAAAGGGATCGCGGTCGGCGAGCACTGAAGGATATCGCCCCTTGACCCGCGCGAACTGAACGAGCGCCTTGGCCTTGGAGAACGCGGTCGAAAGATGCACGCCCCACGGCCGCCAAGCGCCGCTCGCCGTGAGCGGCTCCGTTTCGTAGACGGCTCGCACCACGAGGGGCGCGAGGCTCTTGCACGATGCCAGAACCTCCTCGCCGTCGGCTTTCAGCGCTTGCGGAAGCTCGGTCTCGGGCAGCTTCCATTCCTCCGCCGCGCGGCCGGTGACGAATTCGACATAGGCCTGGGTTTCGAAGGGAAGTCCGCTGTTTCCCGCGAGCCACCCCCTCACCCGCTCGGCGCCCGCGTTATAGGCTGCAGCAGCCAGGCCGAAATTGCCGAATTCCTGGCGGAGATCGGCCAACAGACTTGCCGAATGGACGATCGCCGCTTTCGGCTCGAAGGGATCGTCAAGCCCGCGATCGGCGGCAGTCGCCGGCATGAACTGAGCGATGCCCTGCGCGCCCTTCGGGCTGATTGCGCTCGGATTAAAGCGGCTCTCTTTCCAGATGAGCCGCACGAAAGGCATCGGCGGGAGACCGTGCTGCTCAGCCTCCTGCTGCATGAGCGGGCAAACGATATCGACGAAGGGCTTTGGACCCGCGAGGGCAGACCCCGCCTCCATGACCCCCGCCTCGACACTGCCGAGCACCGAGGTCTCCCGGCCCTCTACCGGGCCTGAGAGCAGGAGGAGCCCTGCCATCAGGAAGATTGCCGCTGAGATCCGCATGCTGCCCGGAGTTTCCGACAAGTCGCGAAGCGAGAGAAGCCGGAAAATCGGGGTTAGTTTTTCTGTACCACGCAGGCGCCGCCTTTCGCCCTGAGCTTGGCACAAAGCGCATCCGCGTCATCGCGGTTATCGAGCCCGATCCTTGCCGAGTATTGCGGTGCAGTGCCCATATGCAGGTCGCAATCCTCGACGATCAACGGCTGGTAGCTTCCGAGCAGATCGGAATATTGCTTCTGCACGCGGGCGAAATCGTCGAGCGCCTCCTGCTTCTCGAAGGACGTGGCAATCTCCACACCCCAGGCGGGGCCCGATTGAGCCGAACCGCTGTTGCCACCCGCGTCGTTGTCGTTCTGCACGCAAGGGCCGAGTGGACCCTCGTCCTCCACCGGCGGTCCGGCGAACGCCGGAGCGGCGGCGAGGATTAGACCAAGAAGGAGAAAGGAAGTTCGCTTCATGCAGAGCACAATGACCCGAGTCGAAGCCGCAATAAAGGGGGTAGTCATCACAGCCTAAAGCCCCTCCTAACAGAATTTCATGTTGAATAATATCCGAGGAATCAATTGAAGCCGCTCCAATCGAGGTCGGAGTGCGAGCAGTTCATCTGGAAGCCTACGCGCGGAGATCTGGTCTTGGAGCCGAAGCCGAAAAAACACCCCAAGCCCAAAAACGACAAGAATTAGCGACGCTCTTTTTGGGGCCACGCCGCCATCGCCGTGGCGGCAATCGTCTCGAGCTCTTTGCGCGAGGCGCCGCCTGCTGCCTGCACCGCCATGCCCTGCGTGACCGTGGCGATAAAGCGGGCGAGCGCGGCCGGATCGGCGTTCGCCGGAAGCTCGCCTGCCGCCTTCGCCCGCTTCAGGCGCTCGCGAATTCTCTTCTCGTTGGCCGCGCGCCTAGCCGACAGCTGATCCCTAATGCACTGGGCATGATCGCCAGCGCCCGCGATCCCCTGCACAAGGAGGCAACCCGGCGGAGTCGATTTGTTGGTCAGCGCATCGGCCGTCTTGTTCAGCAAGGCCGCAATGCCGTCGCGTGCCTTCGGCTGAGCGAGCGCCTCGCGAAGGAACTCGTCGTGTATTGCCACATAGCGGTCGAGCGCCTTGCGAAACAATTCCTCCTTGTTACCGAAGGCGGCATAGAGACTCGGTGGATTGATGCCCATCGCCGCCGTGAGGTCGCAAATGCTGGCGCCCTCGTAGCCCTTGCGCCAAAACACGTCGAGGGCCCGATTGAGCGCGTCGTCCAAGTCGAAAGTGCGGGGCCGGCCGATCGCCGCCGGCTTATGCACTTGCCTCTTTAAATCCACCATTTTCCAGCCTTTGTAGTGGTTACTATATAACCCTCTTGACGCCACGGGTCCAGTGCCACATATGTAGTGGACGTTAAATAACTATCACAAACAGGAGTTGGACCCATGTCGAACGCATCGAAGAAACTCGCAGGCAAGGTCGCCCTCGTCACCGGCGGATCGCGCGGCATCGGCGCGGCCATTGCCCGCGCTCTAGCCGATGACGGCGCCGACGTCGCCATCAGTTACTCTGTCTCGGCCGACAAGGCCAAGGCAGTCGTGAATGCCCTCTTGGCCAAGGGCGTGCGCGCCCACGCCTTCAAGGCCGACCAGGCCAATCCCCATGAGGTGAATGCCCTCGTCAAGTCGGTGGTCGAGCGCTTTGGCCATCTCGATATCCTCGTCAACAATGCCGGCGTATTCGCTACCGGCCAGGTGCATGACCGGGCCAACAATCTTTCCGAGCTCGATCGTCTCTTTGCCGTCAATGTCGGCGGCGTCGCCTCTGCTGTGCGAGCCGCAGCCCCCCTTATGAGTGAAGGCGGCCGCATCATCTCGATCGGCTCCGTCGTCGGCGAGCGCTCGCCCTTTCCAGGAATCGGCGACTACAGCGCAACGAAAGCCGCCGTCCTCGGTTATACGCGCGGCTGGGCCCGCGATTTCGGCCCAAGGGGCATCACCGTCAACAACGTGCAGCCGGGGCCGATCGATACCGACATGAATCCTGCGGGCAATGGAGACTTTTCGGCTGCCCAGTCGGCAGCCACCGCACTCGGACGCTACGGCAAGCCCGAGGAGGTCGCAGCGGCCGTTGCCTTCCTCGCAAGCCCGGCGGCAGCCTACATCACCGGCACGACACTCACGGTCGACGGCGGTTACAACGCCTAAGTTCTGTACCTCAGTTTAAGGAGGAAATTATCATGATCGAGAGGAGACCGTTTGGCGCCCTTGGCGGCGCCGACCATGGCTGGCTTAAGGCGAAACATCATTTCTCCTTCGCCCGCTATTACGATCCAGAGCGCTTGGGCCACGGCGCGCTCCGAGTGTGGAACGACGACGAGATCGCCCCTAACACGGGCTTCCCGCCGCATCCACACGCCGACATGGAGATCATCACCTACGTCAGGCAGGGCGCGATCACCCATGAGGACAGCCTCGGCCATAAAGGCCGAACCGAGGCCGGCGACGTCCAGGTCATGAGCGCGGGCACGGGCATCCGTCACGCCGAATACAACCGCGAGGCGGTGCCGACCACGCTATTCCAGATCTGGATCGAGCCGGGCAAGGGAGGCGGCGAGCCGTCTTGGGGCGCCAAGCCCTTCCCCAAGGCGGACCGGTCGGGACATTTCGTACCGCTCGCCAGCGGCTTTGCCGGCGATGACGATGCGCTTCCGATCCGCGCCGAGGCGCGCGTTCTCGGCGCCACGCTCCGGGCCGGAGACACCGCCGAATACGAGCTCGGCGCCGAGCGCCATGGCTATCTCGTGCCTGCGGTGGGTAGCATCGAGGTCAACGGCATTCACCTTGATACGAGAGATGGTGCCGCGATCAGCGACGAGAGAGTGGTGAAGGTAAAGGCGCTCGAAGACGCCGAGATCGTCCTCGTCGACACGGTCTGAGGTTTGGCTGCATAGGGTGGGCAAAGCGGAGCGCCCACCGGCCCGTCTTAGCGTGGGCATCGGCAAGACAGTTGCCCACCCTACCGCTCATGACCATGGCGCAGGCTGGAGGTGAAGCTCGTCCAGCATCTCGAGCCACAGCGCGAAATAGAGAAACGCCGCAACGCCGGCAAGCAAAGCAGTAAACATAAGATAGCGGCTTTCTTTGGCGAGAATCAGCGCGGGCAGGCTGAACGGCAAGAAGATCAACATGAAGGCCATGCTCGCGCCCACCATCTCCATGCCGTCGCCCATGGGGTCCGCGTGCCTGAACAGGAAGATCGTCAGGAAGACGATGAACGCGAACTCGGCGGCAACCGTGAGCAAAATGCTCGCGCGAAGGCGGCGGTTGCCTGGCCCCGTCGCGTAGCCCTTTTGCAAAGCGCGCGGATCGATTGCGGTCATGGCACCCGCCGCGCCCTATTCCTCATCCTCGACTTCGGTCTGCGGCCGGTCGGAGCCCGGATCGAGCTCCTCATGCCAGACGCCATCCTTCGTCTCATATTCGATGCCGACCGTCTCGCCCGGCACGCGCTGCTCGCCGGCGGCACGCTTCGCCGCTTCGAGCGCGGCCTCATGGGTGGGGAATGTCTCCGAGAACGTGCCGCGTGCCTTGTAGGCCCACCCATTCTCGTGCTTCACGACCTTGTAGACGACCTTAGCCATAGCGCCACTCCTTCACCGGCTTACTCACGAATCTCGCATAAAGGTCTTAGCCCGCCAATGGTTCCCTCGCACGGGAACGGAAGCGCAAACGCTAATCGTCGATGCCCCAATAGTCCCTCCCCTGCGTGAGATCGGGTCGCCTAATCATGAATCGCGAGCAAGTTCGCATCGCGCACGAGCAGCCAACGGCCGCCCTTCTCCTTGCGCAGGATCGACAGCGTGTAGCCCGAACGTCTCAGCATCGCCTCCCCGCCGGCCGGCGTCACGGTAATCGAGAGACGATTGCGGAGATAAGCCCAATCACCGAAAACCTCGATTTCCTGGATCTCGCTCGCGCCTTCGATGCGGAGATCGGTCATGCCGCGCGAAGAGGCGGCGAACTCTTCCTTGCCGAAGGGCTCGCGGCCCGGAACCATGAAGATTACATCGTCGGCCATCAATGACGGCACGGTCTCGGTGTCGCCCGTCCTGCTCGCCTCCATCCATGTGGCGACCAGCTCGCGTATAGCGCGTTCGTCGTCGGTCATCGGCCCGAGCTCTGCATGAAGCCTCGTTGCATCGCCTAGCTCCTTCACATGCGCAATGTCGAGATCAAGCTTATCAAGCTCGCCGCTAAAGCGGCAGCCGCAACAAAAGCCCGGCAAAAGCGGCGGGCGATTATTTTCAGAATGTGCAGCGACTAGCCTGAAGTGCCTGGAGTGAGCGCGGACTGGGCAACTCGCAAAGAAAGCCCATGGTTCATCGTGGGACCGGATGAGCGGAAAATGTAACGGGCGCATTAGGGAGGATAAGTTTCGCCTCCTTTGTGTCATAAACGTCCCCGATCCCGCGCTGGAGTCGCCATGTCGTCTCGCCTGTTCGCCCTCGCTTTCGCCCTGCTTCTCCTGCCCGCCCCAGCGCTCGCCGGCGTCAAAGACAAAGTCGCGGCGATGGCTCCGTCGGCCCTGGTGTACGTGGTCGACGAAAAGGGCAACGAGCTGATCACTCAGAACACCGATAAGCCCTTCGTGCCGGCCTCCGTCACCAAGCTCGTGACGTCCTGGCTGGCACTCGAGGTCTTGGGCCCCGACTACCGCTTCGAGACAAAGTTCTATCTGGACAAGAACCGGGTGCTCTACGTGCGCGGCGGCGGTGATCCTTTCCTGATCTCAGAGGAGCTTGCGCCGCTCGCGACCGAACTGGTCGCCGCCATCGGCAAGGAGCCGATCACCGGCATCGTGCTCGACGCGAGCTACTACCCTTCCACCCTCCGCATCCCCGGCATCGAGGACACCGACGAGGCCTACAATGCGCTCAACTCGGCGCTGGCGGTGAACTTCAACACGATCGCCGCCGTGCGCAAAGGCAACAATGTCAGCTCAGCCGAGCAGCAGACGCCGATCACGCCGCTCGCGATCAGCCAGTTCCGGTCGCGGGGCCCTCAGGGACGCGGCCGCATCAGCCTCGCCCAAGACCCCGCGGTGAGCCTGCAATATGCCGGTGAGCTGATCGCCGCCTTCATCGAGCGGGCGGGCGGCAGCGTGAAGGGCAAGATCACGACCGGCTCGGTTCCGCAAGACCTCAAGCCAATCTACGTTCACAAACAATCGCGCACCCTTTCGCAGATCCTCGTCCAACTGCTCATCGCCTCGAACAACTACATCGCCAACCAGGTCTTCCTGGAGATCGGCGGGACGCTGGGCGGAACCGTCAGCCTGGAGAAGTCGCTTCAGGTCGCGAACGAGATGCTTGCCGCCAACGGGCTCGCCGACGCCATCCATCTCCAGGAGGGCTCCGGCATCAGCCGCGACAACCACTTCACGGCGCGCGGCCTCGCCAAGGTGCTCGAGCTGTTCGCGGCCCACGCGAACCTGCTCCACGGCCATGACGGCGGCATGAACAAGACCGGCACCATGTCTGGTGTCCACACACTGGCGGGCTACGCCGACACGAAAGATCACGGGCGGGTGCGCTTCGTGATCTCGACGAAGAACAGCGACGGCGAGATGCGCTTCCGCCTGCTCCACGCCATCGAGGCGGGGCTTTAGCTGCCAGACTCCGCCCCTGCCGCGCCAAGTTTTGATCGAGCCGCCTCTGCAAGAATTCGCGCTATAGGCTAAAGTCGGGGATATGGAGATGCTGTCAGGCTACGTGCGCCACCTTGCACTTGCGCTTATCGCGCTCCTCGCCGGATCGGCGTCGGTGCGGGCGGCGGATGAAACGCGGACGCCATGCACCGAGGACGCGATGATCGTCTTCGACGCGTCGGGGTCCATGGCCGGCAATACGGTCCAAGGCCTGTTCAGCGATAAGACGCGCATCGACGAGGTCCGCAAAGCCTTGGGCGAGGTGTTGCCGGAGGTCACCAAGTTCCGCAAGGTCGGGCTCATCACTTACGGCCCGGGACCCTACGGGCAATGCAATGTCGATCTGGCTTTCCCGCCGATCCCGAATGCGGCCGACCGCATCATGAGCGTGGTGAACGCGCTCAACCCGGCCGGGAAGACGCCGCTCACGGAAGCGGTGAGGCAGGCTGCCGAGGTTCTCGACTACAAGACCGAGAAAGGCGTCGTCGTCCTCGTGACCGACGGCGAGGAAACCTGCGGCGGGGCGCCGTGCGATCTCGGTAAATTTCTCAAAGCGAACAGTCGCGCGCTGACCGTCCATGTCATCGGCTATCAGCTCACCGGCTTCAGCTGGACGGGCGCCGAGAGCATCCTCGATGTGCAATGTCTCGCCGAGGAGACGGGCGGCCTCTACATCGCGGCGAAGAATCGCGACGATCTGGTGAAGGCATTCGAGAAGACGCTCGGCTGCCCCATGATGTCGGCCATCGGCGCCTCGTTGCATTGAGCGCGAGATTCGCGCCCTCATGCGGCCGCATCCCCAAGCCTGGCTCGCACCAGCCGACATCTATCCAGGTGACTTCTTGCCTCTAGCCTGGGGTTTGCCCCATTCATCGAACAGGCACTCGTTTGCCTCAAGGTCGGCGGCGAAGGTCAACCATGTTCTCGCGAGGTCGGACCATGTCCGCTTGGCCTCCGGGTCCCGCGTCGTTTGCGCGAGGCGCACACACTCGAGTGCCCGCTGGCGGCATTCACCAGGATCGGGCTTTCCATCAAACTGCCCAAGCTGCTGAATCCGCTGCTCGCGCGCATAACCCGGCGTCGTCGGCCTTTTCGTCAGATCGAGTTGCCTGGCGGAGGCCGATACGGGCGCTGATCTCACTCTTCCAAACACGGCATAGCGGAACGCGCCGAGCATTCTGGTCACATGGAGCCGCACGGCAGCGAATTTTTCGCCCTTTGCCTCGGCCACCTCGGTTGCAAGCTCGCGTCTTAACTTCAGGTTCTCCTGAAGCGCCTTTTTGAGGTCATTGCTGTTTGAGGCCGTTCCCACCCAGGGAGCATAGCATCCCCACACGACCAATCTTGCCAATCCTGAAATAATCCACATCCGACATATCGCTTGCCGAGCGGTCCGGAGACAGGGCGGAGGCGCCGTCGATGTCGCCGGTGTCGCGATAGCCTAGCGGCTGGCTGCCGTCCTCAGTGGCCTGTGGAGCTACGTTCTTTCGACCATGCCCTTGCAGGCGCCGTGATCCGATTTGATCTCCTTCTCCGCGGCGGAGAGGCTCGAATAGCCATTCTTATTGCCGAGAATCGTGAGGCCACTGATGCCTTTCGGACTCGGTTGCGAGTCCACAACCGCGCAATTGCCGACCGTATCGTCGACGGCCCAGTGATCCTTGGCAACGTAGCTGAAGTTTGAAGCCGTATCTCTCGAGTCCTGCCCTGCCATAGCGGCAACGGCAGGCGCCGTCAGACCGATAACCAAGAGACTGGCGATTGCGTATTGTTTCATGGAAGTGCTCCTTAGATTGAGGCCCCCCACAACTGTCACGTGGGGATTCGGTTCTCACAAATAACTGAGCGCTTTGTCGCTGCGATGTTGTGTCCGGTCCAGTCTCGATGCGTTAGCAGAAACAATTGCGGCTTAAGATCAACAGATGGAGTCACTCCTCCACGAAGTTTAAGAGAGACTTGAAGGGAGGGGATAAGTGCCGATGTCGAGGTGATTGGCGCCTGGAATCGGCACCGACACTCGTCGAACCGAACGTGGGAACAGCGAGCCGATCATCCGAGTTTGTCCACTCAGGGAACCAACCGCTAACGATGGGTGAAACCGTGACCTTTCGATTGGCCACTCCGACGACCCAACAGGAAGCGGACGTATTGGCTGTTAAATTGTTCTTCCTGTTTGCAGCCATTTTGGCTGTGTTGATCGCTGCTGGGGTCGTTTAGGAGACAGTCTTCTTTTCCGGCGGCAGCACCAACGCGGAGTTCTCGCTCTTCTTTAACTGGGCGAGCGTCATCGCCTCGCCGCGAAGTCGCGCGAGAGCATGTCAAAGCTTGCCCTCGGACTTGACCCGAGGGAGCGTGCCCCCGCGATCCATCGAGACGGGCCCGTGGCCCTCCTCACGATGAGGGGGATGGCGCGCCGAAAAGCGCAAGCCTGTGGTGTCCGCTCTTCCTTGCGGAGAGCGGCGGGCGCCTCTCGGCGCGCCAATCACGGCGATTACGGCGGCAGGCCGCGCTTCAGTTTGAATCCTGCGCTCAAGTAGGCCAGAGGCCGGTAGCGCAAAATCAAACCTCCAAGCCAGCTCCTGGCAGGTTCTCATAGTGGACCCGGGCGGAGCCC
>DATHCZ010000182.1:0-11152 GCA_035319265.1 Methyloceanibacter sp.
GTTGCCGAAATTCATGCAGTCGGTGATTGCGAGCGGGTCGGCGCCGACGGCCGAGAGGTTTCGCCAGCACTCCGCCACGGCCTGCTTGGCGCCCTCGCGCGCATCGGCCGCGCAATAGCGCGGGGTCACGTCGCAGGAGATGGCGAGCGACTTGGCCGTGCCGTGCACCCGCACGACCGCGGCGTCGCCGCCGGGCCGCTGCACCGTGTCGGCCATGACCATATGGTCGTATTGCTCCCAGATCCAGCGCCGCGAAGAGAGCGCGGGCGAGCCCATCAGCGACTGCAGCGCCGAGAAGATGCTGTTCGGCGCGGGCACGTCGCGCGGATCAATCGTGGTTGGCGCGGGCTTCGCGGTCCACGGCCGCTCATACAGGGGAGCGTTGTGCGCGAGAGCCGCCAGCGGAATATCGGCCTCGACTGACCCGCGATGACGCACGACGAGCCGCCCCGTATCGGTGGTGTAGCCGATCACCGCGAAGTCGAGCCCCCATTTCCTGAATACGCGCTCGGCGGTTCTTTCGGCCTCGGGCTTCAGCACCATGAGCATACGCTCCTGGCTCTCCGACAGCATCATCTCGTAAGCGGTCATGCCCTCCT
The DNA here is from genome assembly GCA_035319265.1 of Methyloceanibacter sp. GTDB lineage: Bacteria > Pseudomonadota > Alphaproteobacteria > Rhizobiales > Methyloligellaceae > Methyloceanibacter. The sequence goes on from DATHCZ010000182.1 coordinate 600, forward strand.
CGCGCGTCGGCACGTGGTCGAGCTCGAGCTCGACGCCGACCTCGCCCTTGTCCGCCATCTCGACCGCGGAGGAGGTGAGCCCGGCCGCGCCCATGTCCTGGATAGCGACGATCGCGTCCTCGGCCATCAGCTCGAGGCACGCCTCGAGCAGCAGCTTCTCGGTGAAGGGATCGCCGACCTGTACGGTGGGACGCTTTTCCTCCGACGTCTCGTCGAACTCGGTGGAGGCCATGGTGGCGCCGTGGATTCCGTCCCGCCCGGTCTTCGAGCCGACATAGACCACGGGCAGGCCAACCCCCTTCGCCGCCGACTTGAAGATGCGATTCGCGTCCACGAGCCCGACGCACATGGCATTGACGAGGATATTGTCGTTGTAGCGCGGATCGAAATTGGTCTCGCCGCCGACCGTCGGCACGCCCATGCAATTGCCGTAGTCGCCGATGCCGGAGACGACGCCGGCCACGAGATGCCGCGTCTTGGGGTGGTCGGGCGCGCCGAACCTGAGCGCATTCATATTGGCGATGGGACGCGCCCCCATGGTGAACACGTCGCGCATGATGCCGCCGACGCCGGTGGCCGCACCCTGGTAGGGCTCGATGTAAGAGGGGTGGTTATGGCTCTCCATCTTGAACACCGCCGCTTGGCCATCGCCGAGGTCGACGACGCCGGCGTTTTCGCCGGGGCCCTGGATCACCTGCGGGCCGGTCGTCGGGAGTTTTTTCAGCCATATCTTGGAAGATTTGTAGGAGCAGTGCTCGGACCACATCACCGAGAAGATGCCGAGTTCGGTGAGAGAGGGCTCACGGCCGAGGCCTTCGAGCAGGAGCTTGTACTCCTCGGGTGAAAGCCCATGCTCGGCGACGATCGCGTCAGTAATACCTTGCGCGTGGCGCGCAGCCCGTGCCGCGCTGCTCAAGGAAGCGCCTCCACGAGCGAGGCAAACATCTTGGCGCCGTCGGTGCCCGACAGCGCCGCGTCGGCGAGTCGCTCCGGATGCGGCATCAGCCCGAGCACGGTGCGCGTCTCGTTATAGACACCGGCGATATTGTTTCGCGAGCCGTTGGGATTAGCGTCGTCGGTCACCACGCCTTCTTCGTCGCAATAGCGGAAGGCAACACGGCCTTCGCCCTCGAGGCGCGCCAAGGTCGCATCGTCGGCGAAATAGCTTCCGTCCTTGTGGGCGATGGAGAAGCGCACGACCGCGCCGGGGCGATAGTGACGTGCATAGATCGAATCGTTGCGCTCGACGCGAAGATGCACGTCCTTGCAAACGAATTTCAGCGTGGAGTTGCGCATCAGAACGCCCGGCAGGAGGCCGGCCTCGGTCAGGACTTGGAAGCCGTTGCAAATGCCGAGCACGGGCGTTCCGGCGCGGGCGCGCTCGGCCACCTCGCGCATCACCGGCGAATGCGCCGCCATCGCTCCCGAGCGGAGATAGTCGCCGTAGGAGAAGCCGCCGGGCAGCACGATCAGATCGCTTGCCGGCAGCACGCTGTCGCCGTGCCAGACCATGGCGGGCGGGCGCCCCGTCGCGGCTTGAAGCGCCACCGCCGCGTCGCGGTCGCAATTCGATCCGGGAAAAACGATGACGCTCGCTTTCATGCTGCTTCTTCTGCCTTGTCATCGCCCGGCTTGACCGGGCGATCCAGTAACCACCGGCCTGGGTTACTGGATGCCCGTCTTCGCGGGCATGACGTTCGCTTTAATGACGAAGGATACCAACTTGGCTCAGGCCGCCTCGAGCTCATAGGCGTAATTCTCGATGATGGTATTGGCGAGGAGCTGCTCGCACATGCGCTCGACCTCGGCACGCGCGAGCTCGGGATCCTTCTCCTCGACCTCGACCTCGATATATTTGCCCTGCCGCACATCGCCGACCGAGCCGAATCCGAGCGAATGCAACGCGCCGGCGATCGCCTTGCCTTGCGGATCGAGCACGCCCGGTTTCAGCGTGATGGTGATGCGCGCCTTCATGCCCCCAGCAGTCCTATCCTTACTTGGATCGCACCAGCACGGGCCCCGTGCGCGTTCGAGCCGGGCTGTCGACATGCAGCCCGAGCCGCCGCGCGACCTCCTGATAGGCCTCGACTAGTCCTCCCATGTCGCGCCGGAAGCGGTCCTTGTCGAGCTTGTTCTGCGTCTCGATGTCCCACAGCCGCGAGCAGTCGGGCGAAATCTCGTCGGCAAGCACGATGCGCATCGTGTCGTTCTCCCATAGCCGGCCGAACTCGCATTTGAAGTCGACGAGCTTGATGCCGACGCCGAGGAAGAGGCCCGAGAGGAAGTCGTTGACGCGGAGCGCGAGCGACATGATGTCGTCGATCTCCTGTGGCGTGGCCCAGCCGAAAGCGGTGATATGCTCCTCGGTGACCATCGGGTCTCCGAGCTGGTCGCTCTTGTAATAGAACTCGACGATCGAGCGGGGCAGCGCCGTGCCCTCATCGATTCCGAGCCGGGTCGCGAGCGACCCTGCCGCGACATTGCGCACCACGACTTCGAGCGGGATGATCTCGACCTCGCGGATCAACTGCTCACGCATGTTGAGCCGCTTGATGAAATGCGTCGGCACGCCGACCTCTCCGAGCTTCTGGAACAGATATTCGGAGATGCGGTTGTTGAGGACGCCTTTGCCCTCGATTTTGTCGTGCTTTTTGTTGTTGAAGGCAGTGGCGTCATCCTTGAAATGCTGGATGAGCGTTCCCGGCTCCGGGCCTTCATAAAGGATCTTGGCCTTGCCTTCGTAGATGCGCCGGCGGCGGTTCATGTTTGGTTCCTCTAAGTCGGATGGCTTTGATTGCTGGCAAACGCCGATTGCGCGGGGAGAGGGTCACCCAGGCCGCGCGCAAAATGCAAGTTGCCATCGCCGGAATCGATCAAGGGGTCTTGGGCGACCTTAGCCTAAGGGGAGAGGGCACACAACGGCTGCACGGGATCCGGCACTTTCTCCCCGCAATTTGTTGATTTTCGGCCCTTTGAGCGCTATGCCTCGCCCCCGAGGAACACGCTTTTCCAACAATTTCCGCGGGGGTCCACCTCGAATCGAGGAGGGACCTTGAGGAGGGCAGATGACGAGCTTCGAGGATCGCGAGAAGGGCTTCGAGCGAAAATTCGCTCATGACGAGGAGCTAAAGTTCAAGGCGATGGCCCGGCGGAACAAGCTACTCGGCATGTGGGCTGCAGCCGAGATGGGCATTACGGGCGATGCGGCGCAAGGTTATGCGCGCGAGGTGATCAAGGCCGACCTCGAGCAGCCGGGCGAGGAGGACGTTTTCCGCAAAATCCGCAAGGATTTTGATGCGAAGGGTGTGCAGCAGTCCGACCACCAGATTCGTCGCAAAATGTCCGAGTTGATGGGCGAGGCGATCGCCCAGATCGAAAACGAAGCCAAGGCGTAAGCGGTCAAGATGCGAGAGGATCGCTTCCGTAAAGCGGCCAAGGATCGCCGCACCCTCTTCAACGCTTGGCTCACCCTCAACAATCCCTTTCTCATCGAGCTGATTGGTGAGGCCGGCTGGGACTGCCTCACCATCGACCAGCAGCACGGGCTTGGCGGCAACGAGGCCCTGCTTTCATGCCTCACAACGGCGCGGGCCGCGAAGTTGCCCGCAATTGTCCGCGTCGCCGAGAATGACCCAGGGCTGATCGGGCGCGCGCTCGATGCGGGCGCGCAAGGAATCATGTGCCCGATGATCGAAACGCTGGAAGACGCCGAAGCCTTTGTAAAATCGGTCAAATATCCCCCGCGCGGTTTGCGCAGCTGGGGTCCTTACCGGGCGCGCCTTGACTTTGAGGGCGACTATTTCTCCACCGCCAATGGCTTCACCATCGCCTGTCCGCAGATCGAGACGCGCGGGGCGCTCGATCAGCTCGAGGAGATCCTCGCTCTCGAGGGCGTCGATATGGTTTGCCTCGGGCCTAATGATCTGTCCGTCGCACTCACTGGGCGTCTCGACATCTGGGCGAGGGAGGTGAAGGAGGCGATGACTCTCGTGTTGAGCAAATGCCGGGAGATGTCTGTGATGTCGCTGATTTTCGCCAATGACGTCGACTTTGCCAAACCCCGCGTCGAGGAGGGCTGGGACATTGTTGCGGTCGGCACCGATGCCGGTTGGTTCGGCAAGGCCGCGGCGGCGACGCTTCGCGAGGCAGGCGGAATCTGACGCGCCTGCGTCAACTCTTAGGCTGACGCTCGGCCTCGGCTGTGCCAGAATGGCCTCTGGGGTTTGAATCGGGGGATTTTCATGCGACCGCTGTTTCTGAGCCTTGTTGCCTTGCCAGCGTTGATTTGGGTCGCAGGCCCTGCGTCAGCGGCCCAAGGCACGACCACGACCGCGCTTCCCTTGCGCGCGGCGCCTGCCAGCAACACGGAGCTTCTCCTCACCATGCCGGCCGGCGCGAGCGTCACCGTGGGCGCCTGCTCGGGCGGGTGGTGCCGAGTCACCTGGAACTCCTATTCGGGCTATGCGCCACGAAGCGGCTTGGTGATTACCGCCGTCACCCGAACCCGCGCGCCGGTGCGTGGCGGCGTGACGACAGCCGACGGCAGCGAGATCTGGCCGATCCTGCCGCCTTATCCCTATCGCTCGGGTTATTACCCCAAGGCGGATTGGTACCACGACATTCCGCCTTACGTGTCGATCGAGCCCTCGTTCTATCGCCGGCACTATTTCATGATCGCGCAAGAGCGCAACCGCTATCGCTACGTTCCGCATATCTTCCGCGGACATAACGCGGACTCCGACATCGACTATACTGCAGACGTCGATTCGACTTACGACGTCACGCCGATGACGATCGACAGCAAGACCACGGGCGACACCACGACCAAGCCCTAGGCTTTAGCTTTCGCCGAACACGCGCTTGAAGATCGTGTCCACGTGCTTGGTGTGATAGCCGAGGTCGAACTGGGCGCGCACCACGTCCTCCGACAGCGCTTTGCGCACATCCTTGTCTGCAAGGAGCGCCGCGAGGAAGTCGCCGCCTTCATTCCACACTTTCATCGCATTGCGCTGAACGATCCTATAGCCATCCTCGCGCGGGACACCGGCGGCGGTGAGCGCTAACAGCACGCGCTGGGAATGGATAAGGCCGCCGAGCCGATCGAGATTGGCGCGCATGCGATCGGGATACACGACGAGAGCCTTGATGATCCCGGCGAGCCGGGCGAGCGCGAAATCGAGCGCGATGGTCGCGTCGGGCCCGATCACCCGCTCGACCGAAGAGTGCGAGATGTCACGCTCGTGCCAAAGCGCGACATCCTCGAGAGCCGGCATGGCGTAACCGCGCACCAGCCGCGCGAGCCCGGTCAGGTTCTCCGACAGCACCGGGTTCCGCTTGTGTGGCATGGCCGATGAGCCTTTCTGCCCCTCGCTGAAATATTCCTCGGCCTCGAGCACTTCCGTCCGCTGCAGATGCCTGATCTCAGTTGCCAGCCGCTCGACCGAGCTCGCCACCACGGCGAGCGTGGCAAAATAGATGGCGTGGCGATCGCGCGGGATGACCTGGGTCGACACCGGCTCGACCCTCAAGCCGAGCTTGTTCGCCACATAAGCCTCGACCCTGGGATCGACGTGAGCGAACGTGCCGACGGCGCCGGAGATCGCGCATGTTCCGACCTCATCGCGGGCGCGTAGCATCCGCTCCTTGGCGCGGGCAAACTCGGCATAGTAGCTCGCGAGCTTGAGGCCGAAGGTGGTGGGTTCGGCATGGACACCGTGGCTCCTGCCGATGGTGAGCGTGTTCTTGTGCTCGAAGGCGCGCGCTTTGAGCGCGGTGAGCAGTGCGTCGATATCGGTGATCAGGATGTCTGATGCCTCGACCAGCTGCACGTTGAAGCAAGTGTCGAGCACGTCGGAGGACGTCAGCCCGGCATGGAGGAAGCGTGCATCGGGACCGACATGCTCGGCGACCGAGGTGAGAAAGGCGATAACGTCGTGCTTGACCTCCCGCTCGATCTCATCGATGCGCGGGATGTCGAAGCCGCCGCGCCTCTTGACTGCCTCCGCCGCCTCTTTGGGGATTTGCCCAAGCTCGGCCATCGCCTCGGCGGCATAGGTCTCGATTCCGAGCCAGATGCGGAATTTGGCCTCGGGCTCCCAGATGCGAGCCATTTCGGGGCGGCTGTAGCGGGGAATCATGGAAACGCGAAAGCCTCTTCCCGGTGGGATTTAGAATTACGCCAACCTCTATCAGAGCGGCGGGCCGCCCTCAATTCGGGAAGATCTAAACTTCGCTCGCTCGAAATCCTTACCCCTTCACGTCTCGACTTCCTTCACCTCGCGGGGGCCGAAGATCGCGACATAGATCGCTGCTGCCAGCATCAGCGCGGCGTAGGCCGGGCGAGGGGGTACCAGCATGAAAATCACGAACGAGACGAGGTCGCTCTGCGAGGCCCAATAGAGGCCCTGGAACGACCAGTCCTGCTGACTCGGATAGGTGACGTGGCTGTAGATGACGCGAAGCAGCCCGCCGAAGCTCGAGAACGCCACGACAAAGATGAAGAGGGCGAACAGGAGGCGGACCACGAAGCCGCGCTTGGCGGCAAATCCCTGGACCCACCACGTGGTGAGCGCGGCAAGAGCGCCGGCGAAGCCGACGATGCGAAGGCTCTGCTGCGCCTGCTCGTTCATCACCGTGTTCATGTAGTCGCCGACCAGCAGCGCCCACATCGAGATGCCAATCACGAGCGCGAAACAGGCGGCGAGCACGAAGCCTACCACCTTGGCTAAAGTCACTTTTTCCATTGCCGCATTCCCCCGATCCCCTCGGCCAGGAGACTATGCCGGGGAAACGCTTCGGGGGCAATCGGCGCCTGCCATGCTGACTTCTTCGGCGGCCTTGTCTATGGTGCGACCCCGCACCAGCAAACGGCCGGAGGAGGCGAGCAATCATGGCATTCGACGATCTGGAGGCTGAGCTTGCCCTCCTCATCAACCAGATGGACAACCCGCCCGCGAACCCGCACGACCTCTATCTCCGTATCATGGAGCTGTTGAATGAGTACAAGGGGCTCGGGCTGCCGCTTCCCGACGATCTGGTGCGAGTCGAGAAGGAACTCGAGGCCTATTTCCAGGAGAGTTCTGCCAACAAGCACTAGCCCGCAGGCTTCGGCGCCTCGTCGCCGATCTCCCCATACGTGCCGTTGGACCAGCGATAGACGGCGTAGGGCGGCAGATTCGGGTCGCCCTTCTCGTTGAACTTGAACTTGCCGACCACCGTGTCGAACTCGGTGTCGTTCATCGCCTTCACGACTTCCGCCGAATCGACCGACTTCGCCTTCTCCGCAGCCTGCTTCCAGGCCTGGACCGCGGCATAGGTGTAGAGCACGTAGCCCTCGGGCTCGATGCCCTTGTCCTTGAACCGCTTGACCACCTCAGCGGCGGCCGGGTTCTTGCGCGGGTCGGGCGAGAAGGTCATGAGCGTGCCTTCGCCGGCGGGCCCGGTGATCGACCAGAACTCTTGGGTGTTGAGCGCGTCACCGCCCATCAGGATCGTGTTCATGCCCTGGTCGCGCATCTGACGGATGATCAGGCCGGCCTCGGTGTGATAGCCGCCGAAATAGACGATATCGATATTGGCCTGCTTGAGCTTGGATACGAGCGCCGAATAATCTTTCTCGCCGGCGGTGATCGCCTCGTACATTGCCTCCTGCTTGCCCGCCGCGTTGAGCGCCTTCTTGGTCTCATCAGCCAAGCCCTTGCCGTAAGCAGTCTTGTCGTGAACGAAGGCGATGTTCTTGTCGGCGAAGTGCGTGGCGAGATATTTGCCGGCGATGCCGCCCTGCTGGTCGTCGCGGCCGCACACCCGATAGATATTGGGTCCGGCACGGTCGTCGGTTAAGGCGGGGTTGGTCGAGGCGGGCGAGATCTGCACCATGTTCGACTCGGCGTAGACCTTCGATGCCGGGATCGACGAGCCCGAGCAATAGTGACCGGCCACGAGCGCCACGCCATTTCCGGTCATTTGGTTGGCGACCGCGACCGCCTGTTTCGGGTCGCACGCGTCGTCGCCGATACTGAGGTCGAGCTTCTTGCCGAGCACGCCGCCGGCGGCATTGATGTCGTCGACCGCCATCTGGCCGCCATTCGTCATCTGCGCGCCGAAGGCGGCATATTGACCGGTGACCGGCCCGACCACGGCGATCGGGATCGTCTCGCTTCCCTTCTCACCGCCGCCGTCCCCGCAAGCAGCCACCAGCACGGCCACGGCAAAGGCTGCAATCAGCCCGGCAAAGCGCTTCATCGTCACCTCCCTCGACAAGGACCAGTCTCGACTTTATCTCTTTGCCCGCTTCGAGGGCGAGCCGCAATCAGGCGCTCCTCGCCCGCCAGGTGAGCGGGCTCGTCCGCTCATAGAGCCAGCGATATTGCGTCACCATCTGCGTCGTGCGCATCACGCGAAAGCCGACGCAACCGGCTGCGGTCAGGATCGCATAGGTGACAAGATAGTAGTAAGGCGACAAGAGTTCGCCATCGAACAGCGCGTAGTGGAAGAAACGGACGGCGGCGGCCAGCAGCGCCATATAGAAGAACACTCGCCCGAAAGGCTTCCAGCCGCGCGCGAGTGCGCGTCCCGAAAGGAAAGCAGCGCCGCCGCCGAGGATCACCGTCAGCACGAGGAAGACGAAAGGTCCGTCGTCGGAGAGGAAGCTCATTTGCGCACCCCCACGCGCGGACCGCTGTGCGCGCCGCCTTCGAGATAGGCCGCCTGCACCTCGGGGCTGCCGAGGAGTTCGGCACCGGTGCCGCTCATGGTGATCCTGCCGTTCACCATGACATAGCCGCGATGGGCGAGCTTCAGCGCATGGTAGGCGCTCTGCTCGACCAGGAAGACGGTAAGATCATAATCCGTATTGAGCGTGCGGATCGCCGCGAAGATCTGCTTCACGATGAGCGGGGCCAAGCCCAGCGACGGCTCATCGAGCAGAAGGAGGGTGGGGCGGCCCATCAGCGCCCGGGCGATGGCCAGCATCTGCTGCTCGCCGCCCGACAGCGTGCCGCCGCGCTGATACTGCCGCGCCTTGAGCAGCGGAAACATTGTGAACACGCGCTCGAGGTCCTGGTTGAATGAGGCCTGATCGTTGGCGACGATCGCCCCCATCTGCAGATTTTCAAGCACCGTCATGCGCGAGAAGATGCGCCGACCCTCCGGGGACTGCACGATGCCGAGCCGTGCCACCTCATGCGTGGGGAGATCGGTAATGTCGCGGCCTTCGAACAGGATGCGCCCCTCGCGGGCGCGCGGCCGTCCAAAGATCGTCATCATCAAGGTGGTCTTCCCGGCGCCATTGCCGCCGATCAGTGCAACGATCTCGCCTTTTTTGATGTCGAGGCTGACGCCGTGCAGAATCGGCAGCACGCCGTAGCAGGTCGTCACTTTCTTGAGCTCCAGAAGCGGCGTGCTCATGCGCGCACCTCGCGCGCGACCTCGCTCACCTCGTCGTCGGGGACGCCGAGATAGGCGGCGATCACGCGCGGGTCGTGGCGCGCCTCCTCGGTCGTGCCGTCGGCGATCTTCTTGCCGTAATCGAGCACGACGACATGGTCGGAGATGCGCATGACCACGCTCATGTCGTGCTCGATGAGGAGAAGCGCGATGCCTTCTTCCTTGCGAATGGAGAAGAGGAGCTCGTTCAGCGCCTCGCTCTCCCGCGCGTTGAGTCCAGCCGCCGGTTCATCGAGGCAGAGCAGAAGCGGGCGCGTGCACATCGCCCGCGCGATCTCGAGCCGCCTCTGATCGCCGTAGGGGAGGGATCCCGCGGCGTCGTCGGCGCGTCGCGTGAGCCCGACCCGGTCGAGCCAATGGCGCGCGTAGTCGATTGCCTCTTTCTCGGCCCTGGCATAGCCGCCGACATGGAGAATGGCACCGATCGTCGCAAAGACGCCGAACCCGAGGACGGCGCCGTTCGGAAGCCCCGAGGCGCGGGTCAGCGCGTTATGCTGCGCCACCATCAGGTTCTCCAACACCGTCATGCCCTGGAACAGCCTGATGTTCTGGAAGGTGCGGGCGACGCGCGCGTCGGAATTGATCACGTGATCGTCGAGTTGCTCCAGCCTGAAGCTCTGGCCGTCGGGATGGGTGAGCTGCATCAGCCCTTCGGTCGGCTTGTAGAATCCGGTGATGCAATTGAACACCGTGGTCTTGCCGGCGCCGTTAGGCCCGATCAGCGCGGTGATGTCGTTGCGTCCTACGTCGAATGAGACGTCGTCGATGGCCACCAGGCCACCGAAGCGCATGGTCAGGTGCTCGACCTTGAGCAGGGGATCGCTCTCCCACGGCTTCATGCGTGGCCTTCTTTGACGAGGTCAGAGGAAATGGCGTGCGCTTTTTTCAGTACGATGGTCGGCGAGCGCGAGCCGACGATGCCGCGTGGGCGCCACACCATAATCGCCACCATGGCGATGCCGAACAGAAGCATGCGGTAGAGCGCGGGATCGAACTCCTGCCCGAATACGTCCTGGAGCCAGGCGGTATGGCGGAGCGCCTCGAAGCCGCCCACCATGACGATCGCGGCGATGGCGACGCCGAGCTGACTCCCCATGCCGCCGAGCACG
>DATHCZ010000183.1:0-7024 GCA_035319265.1 Methyloceanibacter sp.
GTCGGTGATCTCGCGCAACTCCTCGATCTTAATCTCGAGATCGTCGGGGCCGGTCCAGTCGGGATGGCGGCAGGCCGAGCGCTGGTCGATACCCTTGGGCAGGGTGCGCATCTCTGCTACGCGGTCGGAAATCTTCTGCCCTAACAGCATGCCGCCGCCGCCCGGTTTGGCGCCCTGGCCGATAACGATCTCGATCGCGTCGCAACGCCGGAGATCATCGGGGTTCATGCCGTAGCGCGAGGGGAGCAGCTGATAGACGAGGATGTTCGAGTGGCCTCGCTCCTCCTCGGTCATGCCGCCGTCTCCCGTCGTGGTCGAGGTGCCGGCCTTGGTCGCGCCGCGCCCGAGAGCCTCTTTAGCCTGCGCCGATAGCGAGCCGAAGCTCATGCCGGCGATGGTTATCGGGATCTTTATATGGATGGGCTTCTCGGCGAATCGGGTGCCGAGCCAGACGTCGGTGCCGCATTTCTCGCGATAGCCCTCGAGCGGGTACCGGCTCATCGAGGCGCCGAGGAACAAGAGATCGTCGAAATGCGGAACCCTCCGCTTCGCGCCAAATCCTCGGATGTCGTAGATACCACTCGCCGCTGCGCGCCGGATCTCCGACAGCGAGAAGTCGTCGAAGGTTGCCGATGCGCGAGGGGAGGTCCGAGGCGTCGCGTCCATCAATAGGCTCCCGCGTGGTCGACGTGGAAATTATAGAGCTTGCGGGCAGAGCCGTAACGCCTGAACTCCGAGACATCGATCTCCCCGTTCATTCCGGCGCGCTCCAGCACCTCATGCAGCGCCTCTTTGTGCTTGTCCTCCATCGGCTTCTCGATGCAGTCAGCGCCGAGGCTCTTGACGCTGCCGCGAACGAAGAGCCGTGCCTCATAGATCGAATCGCCGAGCGCATCACCTGCATCGCCGAACACGACAAGATGGCCGGCCTGGGCCATGAACGCGCTCATATGCCCGACTGAGCCCTTCACCACGATGTCGATTCCCTTCATCGAGATGCCGCAGCGCGACGAGGCATTGCCGTCGATGCGCAGCACCCCGCCGCGGCCAGTTGCGCCCGCCGACTGGCTCGCATCGCCTGCGACATGCACGAAGCCCGACATCATGTTCTCGGCGACGCCGGTGCCCGCGCTGCCATTGATCAGCACCGTCGCGTGCTTGTTCATGCCGGCACAGTAATAACCGACAGGGCCGTTGATCTCGACGGTGATCGGCGCGTCGAGTCCTGCGGCGATTGCGTGCCGGCCGGCCGGATTGTCGATGATCCAGTGGCGCTCGTTGGTATCTTGCCTAAGTCCATGCAGCGCCGCATTCAGCGTGCGCAAGGGCGTCGTGGCGAGATCGACTTCGGGCATCGCCTAGCGTTCCCAGAAATAAACTGTGGCGGGCTCTGGTTCGAAGACGCGCGCCTGCTCGATACCCGGCAGGCCGGAAAGAGCGCGATATTCCGAACCGAACGCCACATAGCGGTCGGTCTCCGCCATAATTGCCGGCTTGCAGGCGATGCCATCACGAAGCACGCCGAAGCCGTTCTCGGTGCCGACCACGAACGTGTAGAAGCCGTCGAGATCATCGAGACTCACCTTCAGCGCATCGCCGAGCGAGAGCCCTTCGCGCATGCGCCAGGTGAGATAGCCGGCGGCGACCTCGGTGTCGTTCTCCGTCTCGAAGGAAAGCCCCTCGCGCACCAAAATGCGGCGGAGATTGTTGTGGTTGGAGAGCGAGCCGTTATGGACGAGGCACTGGTCTTGGCCGGTCGAGTAGGGATGCGCGCCGTCCGTGGTCACCGCCGACTCGGTCGCCATGCGCGTATGGCCAATGGCATGCGTGCCCTTCATGGAGGCGAGCCCGAAGCGCTCGGCCACTTTCTCGGGACGTCCGACCTCCTTGAAGAGAGCCATGCGCTTGCCGCGCCCGACGACATCGACGGTCGGTGCATGCTGCGTCAGCCATTCCGCGAGCTTCGTCACCGAGGAATCGTCGATGCCGACCACGGCATGGGTGTCGTACAGGGTGATATCCGCATCGGTGAAAGCGCGGGCGATGTGATCTGTTGTGTTGGCCATCGCCTCGGCGGAGGGCCCGCGAAGCGTGAACTTGGTTTCGCCGCTGCGCCCCTCGCCATAGACCGCGAACCCCGCGCTATCGGGCCCTCGGTCTGAGAGCGTGGCAAGCATGGTCTCGGTCAGGCTGCCGAGTTGAGCCTCAAGCGATGGGTCTTTGAGGAAGAGGCCGACAATGCCGCACATGGGTGGAAAGCTCCAGGTAATCCGGGCCTTCACCATGCTACGGTCGCACGGCGCTCGTCAACCCACATGAAATAAAATTTCCTGGGGGTAAAGCGCCAGTGAGGCCGTTAGCTGCGCGGATAGATGATGATCGAGAGATAGGTCATCGGCCGCTCGACCAGCTCTTCTGGGCCGTGCGGCGCACCGGAATCGAAGAACAGCGCGTCCCCCGGCGACATGGGATAGAGCTTGTCGGCGTGGCGGTAAACCACTTTGCCCGTGAGCATGTAGATGAATTCGACGCCGTCATGCTGGAACAGGACATACGGCTCGGCATCTTCGCTGAGCGTAATGAGATAGGGCTCGACCACGATGTCACCGGAGAGCGAATGGCCGAGCAGCTCGTAGCGGTGGCCAGACTTCGTGCCCCGCCGCTCGATCAAGACGCCCTGGCCGGCGCGGACGTAAGAGCAGTCGCGCCGCTCCTCGAAATCGGCAAAAAAGCTCGTCATGGGCACGTTGAGCGCCCGGGCAAGCGCCTGGAGCGTCGAGAGCGAGGGCGAAGTACCGCCATTCTCGATCTTCGACAGCATGCCGGGTGATAGTCCCGCATCGGTGGCCAATTCTGTCGCCGTGAGCTGGAGGCGTTGGCGGAGTACCCTGACTCTGCGCCCGATCGAGACTTCCAGCTTGAGTTCGCCGGTGGTCGGCGCGTTCGAGCCAGTCGCGTAAGGCCGGTCCTCTTCAGGCGTTGCGCGAACGGGTCTTGATGGCGAAGCACTCCGCTTGGCGCCCGTTGCCGCGTTCGGCGCTTTGCGCGCTATGGATCTGGTCGCCATCCGGCCTCCATCGCAGGCATTCTTGCCTGAATCAAGCTAAGCCTAGCATGTTCCGGGCACCGTTTATCGCCTCAACGAAGGGTTTCACCGCTCATCCGGGTTTCGCTCGGCGGCTGCCCAAAGGCGCGTTTATAGGCGCGCGAGAACTGGCTCGACGAGGCAAAGCCGGTGGCAAGCGCCACGTCGAGTACGGGGAGGGTGGTCTCGCGCAGGAGCTGGCGTGCCCGTTCGAGCCGGAGGAAGCGGTAGTGGCCGTGAATGCCGCGCCCGATATGGTGCCGGAACAGGCGCTCGAGCTGGCGGAGCGAGATGCCGGCCTCCTCGGCGAGGCCCGCGCGCGGCCGTGGGGTCTCGATGCTCATCTCCATGCTGCGAAGCACGCCGATCAGCTTCTCGTCGGCAACGCCAAGTCGGTAGCGCAGGTCCATGCGCTGCGGCCCCATCCCCTCGCGGATATGCGTATGCAGGAACCAGTCGCCGACGGAGGCCGCGAGCTGGCGCCCGTGATCGCGCTCGATCAGCGCCACCATCATGTCGAGCGCCGAGATGCCGCCAGAGCAGGTGATGCGGTTGGTGTCGATCTCGAACAGGGATGGCACGACCTCGATTTCGGGGAAGGCTTCGCGGAAGGCCGGCAGGTGCTCCCAATGGAGCGTCGCCCGGCGCCCTTCGAGCAGGCCTGCTTTGGCAAGGATGTAGGGTCCGCCTGAGATGCCCCCGATGGTGACGCCTTTCCGCGCCAGACGCCGGAGCCATGCGAAAACACCTCTGTCCTCGAAGGTCGCGGGATTGCCGCCGGCGCAGACGAAGATCATGTCGGCGGTCCGATCGCTGTCTGTGCCGCAATCGGGGATGATGGCGACGCCGTTGGATGCCGCCACAGGCTTCGCCTGTGGTGCCGCGTGCCACCAGCGATAGAGCTCCTTGCCGGCGATAAGATTGGCGGCGCGGAGCGGCTCGATCGCCGCCGCGTAGGACATCAGCGCGAAGCCCGGCACCAGCAGGAAGCCGACCGTCTGCGGTGTCGTCGTGGTGAGGTGCAAGCGCCGTCCTTCGAGGCTCGGGCTTCGCCCTCGCACCTCAGGATGACGGCGCTTGTCTCGAACCACCATGTCGTAAAATGTCAAGCAAGCGTCGTGGAATGTCAATCAGCCCGGTGGACCCGGCGCAAGATGGTTCGATGCGCTACTCGGTTGGAAGCCTTCTCGCCAACGCACTGACCGGCAACCGCAACTGGAAGCCGCTCTGGCGCGAGCCCGAGCCCAAACCTGCTTATGACGTGGTGATCGTCGGCGGCGGCGGTCACGGCCTCGCCACCGCCTATTACCTCGCCAAAGAGCACGGCATCACCAACATAGCGGTAGTCGAGAAGTCTTATCTCGGCTCGGGCAATGTCGGGCGCAACACCACCATTGTCCGCTCCAACTATCTGCTTCCCGGCAACCTTCCCTTCTACGAATGGTCGATGAAGCTCTGGGAAGGGCTCGAGCAGGACTTCAATTACAACGCCATGGTCAGCCAGCGCGGCGTGCTCAACGTCTTCCATTCGGATCCCCAGCGCGACGCCTATGCGCGGCGCGGCAATGCCATGCGGCTCAACGGCGTTGATGCCGAGCTGCTCGACCGCGACCAGGTCAAGGAGCTCGTGCCCTTCGTCGATTTCGACAATGCGCGCTTCCCCATCCGCGGCGGGCTGCTACAGCCGCGCGGCGGCACGGTGCGTCACGACGCCGTCGCCTGGGGCTATGCGCGCGGCGCCGATTCACGCGGCGTCGACATCATCCAGAATTGCGCCGCGACCGGCTTCCGTATCGAGAATGGCCGCATCAAGGGCGTCGAGACCGAGAAGGGCTACATCGCCGCGAAGAAAGTCGCCCTCACTTGCGCCGGCAACTCGACGCGGGTGGCATCGCTTGCCGGCCTTAGGCTCCCCATCGAGAGCCATGCGGTGCAGGCCTTCGTCACCGAGGGCGTGAAGCCCGTGATCGACGTGGTGATGACCTTCGGTGCCGGGCACTTCTACGTCAGCCAGTCCGACAAAGGCGGCCTCGTCTTCGGCGGCGACATCGAGGGCTACAATTCCTACGCCCAGCGCGGCAATCTCCCCGTCATCGAGGACGTGTGCGAAGGCGGCATGGCGCTCATGCCGGTGATCGGGCGCTTGCGCATCCTGCGCTCATGGGGCGGCCTCCTCGACATGACGATGGACGGCTCGCCCATCATCGACTTCACGCCCGTGAAGGGCCTCTATCTCAATGCCGGTTGGTGCTATGGCGGGTTCAAGGCGACGCCGGCGTCCGGCTGGTGCTTCGCCCACCTCATCGCCAATGACGAGCCTCATCCAGTGGCGACTGCCTTTCGTCTCGACCGCTTCGCCGAAGGCCGCGTGATAGACGAGAAGGGCATGGGCGCCCAGCCCAATCTGCACTGAGGGCGGGCCATGCGCATTAAATGTCCCTATTGCGGTGAGCGGGCTCTCGAGGAGTTCACCTATCGCGGCGATGCCACGGTAACGCGGCCCACAAGTCTCGAACCCGCCGCGGAGCAGGCCTGGATCGATTACGTCTATTTCCGCGACAACCCCGCCGGTCTCCATCGCGAGCATTGGCATCACACCCAGGGCTGCCATGCCTGGCTCGTGGTCACGCGCGACATGACCACGCACGAGATTACGTCCGTCGAGTTTGCCGGGAAGGGGACCTGAAGCATGGCGCCTTCCTCGCAACCACATCGCATCGGCACCGGCGGCCTTATCGACCGCACGCGCACGCTCTCTTTCACCTTCGACGGCGAGGAACTCACAGGCCATCCCGGCGATACGCTCGCCTCGGCGTTGCTTGCCAACGGCGTGCGGCTCGTCGGGCGCTCGTTCAAATATCACCGCCCGCGCGGCATCTTGAGCGCGGGCTCCGAAGAGCCGAGCGCTCTCGTTGAACTGCGGTCCGGCGCGCGGCGCGAGCCCAATACGCGCGCCACCACCATCGAGCTCTACGATGGGCTCGATGCCACGAGCCAGAACCGCTGGCCCTCGCTCAAGCTCGATCTGCTCGCGGTCAACCAGCTCTTCGCGCCCATCTTCAGCGCCGGCTTCTACTACAAGACCTTTATGTGGCCGGCCTCGTTCTGGGAGAAGGTCTACGAGCCCGCCATCCGCCGCGCCGCCGGCCTCGGGCGCGCAGCCGCCTCCGAGGACCCCGACCATTACGAGAAAGCGAACGCCTTCTGCGACGTGTTGATCATCGGCGGAGGCCCCGCGGGTCTTTCGGCCGCGCTTGCCGCGGCCCGCTCGGGCGCCCACGTGATCCTCGCCGATGAAGATTTCCGTCTCGGCGGCCGGCTTCTTGCCGAGCGCTTCGAAATCGACGGGCGTCCCGCAATCGAATGGGTGACGGCCGCCAAGACCGAGCTAGAAAGCATGCCGGACTGCCGCATCATGCGGCGAACCACGGTGCAGGGCGTGTATGACGGCGGCACCTATGCCGCCATCGAGCGCGTCAACGATCATGTCCCGGTTCCGCCCGAACATGAGCCGCGCTTGAGGCTTTGGCGCATCGTGGCGAAGCGCGCCGTGCTCGCGTCCGGCGCCATCGAGCGGCCGGTCGTGTTCGGCGGCAACGATCGCCCCGGCGTGATGCTTGCGGGCGCCGTGCGCTCCTATGTGAACCGCTATGGCGTGGCGCCCGGCTCGCGTGCCGTCGTCTTTGCCGCGAGCGATGAAGCCTTGCGCACCGCGCGCGACCTCGCCGACGCCGGTGTCGAGGTCGCGGCGCTCGTCGATGCGCGGCGCGGTGGATCGCCCTACGCGCGCAAGGTCGCCGAGGAGGCGCGGGCGCGCTATATCGATGGCGGGTCGCTCACGCGCGTGCGCGGACGCCAGGCCGTCAAGGGCGTCGAGATCAAGCGTGCCGACGGCGGAACGGAGCGCATCGACTGCGACCTCATCGCCATGTCGGGCGG
>DATHCZ010000184.1:0-27560 GCA_035319265.1 Methyloceanibacter sp.
GACGCCGGGGCTGATTGTCACCACGGCGATCGCTGCGATCGTGCTTGGCATCCTCGGCTCGTTTTATCCCGCCTTCGTGGCGACACGGGCAAGCCCAGCCGAAGCGCTCGAGCGCGCCTGAGGCGGGATCGAAGCGAAGTCGAGAGTTCAGCCGCGCCCGCCTTTGACGCGCAAGCCTGGCGCCGGGCGCTCGAGCACCACCTCACGGCGGAAGCGATAGAGTCTTGCGGGGCGCCCGCCGGTCTCGGTCGAGACATTGCCGGTTGCCTCGACGAGACCACCCTTCTCGACAAGTCTCCGGAAATTCTGCTTGTGCAGCAGAGTACCTGAGATCGCCTCGACCGTTTGTTGCAGGTCGTAAAGGGTGAACTCGGGTGGTAGCAGCTCGAACACGACCGGCCGGTATTTCAGCTTGCCGCGCAGCCGCCCAAGCGCGGTGGCGAGAATACGCCGATGGTCGAACTCCATCGGGCGCCCGAGTTCAGGGAGATTGGGCCATTGCTCGGCAGCAGGGCGCCCGTCGCGCAAGGCCTCTGCCACGAGGCCTGCCTCGTAGAGCAGCTCGTAGCGCTCGAGCACCTTCTCCTCGTCCCAGGCACCATCGATGCCGAAGCCGATCCTGAGCCGCTCGGCGCGGCGGAGCGCTCTGACCGGCTCATCGGGAAGAGGGGGCCGCTCGGCCCACTCCTTCAGCCGAGGCTCGATCTCGTCACAGAGAATGTCGGGCTTGCCCTCGCGCCAATCCTCCCACGGGAAATAGGCATACCAGGGTGACCAGTGCGATCCCATAAGCTCATAGCCAGCGCCGCGAGTGAGAGCGAGATAGCCGACCGAGAGCGTATGTGCGCCGCCCGGCTCGGCGTGGCGCCCACGATCGCCGAAGGTGTAGAGCTGCTCGACATAGCCGAGCTCGAGCCCGGTCTGCCGCTTCACCCATTCGCGTAATCCGATCTCGAGGGTGCGGTGGGCCCGCGGCGCAAACGTGCCGAAAGGCAGGCCATCCCACGCGCCAGACCCCGACGTGCCAGGCTGCACCACGAGAATGTACGGCTGTTGCTCGCGCACGGTGACGATGGCGGCATTCAGCCCAAGCTCGATCTTGGGGTCCGTGCTCTCGGTCGCGGCAGCGAGCTGTGGTGCTTTGCGCCTTGCTTCGGCCATGGGGATCAGGCGGCGAGCCGCGCCGGCAATGCGAACACGTCGGCTTCCTCGACGATTTTGCCGCGCCCGATATCCTCGATGGCCGCCATCATGCGCCCGTCTCGGGACAGCGCCTCGTCGGCGAGCGCGACGAGAAGACGGTTTGGATAGGCTGTCGGCGAGGCGCGGCGGAGCTCGCGGGCGACTTTCAGCTCCTCGACGTGCGGGTTCAGCGCGCAGAGCGTGATAAAGGCAGCCGCAGTCGACCGGCTGATGCCGGCCCAGCAATGGATCAGGAGCGGCGCCTTGCGGTCCCAATCGAGTGCGAACTTGACGAGGTCTGCGACATGAGTCTCGCACGGAAGCACGAGGCCCTCATGCGGCTCGCAAATGTCGTTCATGGCCAGCCGAAGATGCCGGTCGCGATCGATTGAGGCAGGCGTGTCGATCAAAGTCTCGCCATTGATGAGCGTGACGAGATGACTTACGCGCGCATCGGCAACGGTCGTAGCGACGAGGCTCAAAGGAGCGACGTAAATAGTCTCTGCTGTCATCGTGGGACGCACTCTAGCGCCTTCTCTTGGCAAAATCAGGGAGGTCATGCTCGTTTCGTCTGACGCGATGACTCGCGGCCTCCGTGCTGCGCGATTAGTAGGTTGAAACGCTTGAGGAAACGGACCTCTGCTTCTGTCGCCGGAAGAGGACTTAACTTGGACAGAGTGTTGACGAGAGCGGAGCTGAGCCCGCGCGGTTGGCCGAAGAATCGCCGCGCTTCCTCGCGCGAGAAGCCGGCCAACGCGGTCGCCTCGTAATAGGCGGCGATCTTGTCGGCACGTTTGACGAGTTTAGTGATGTGGGATGGCAGTTCCGCCGGAAGTCCGAAACGCACATGAATTGCCGCGAGCAGTTTCGCTTCGAATGCCCGGTAGTCGAGCGCCAAGGCTGCCTTGAACGGGCTGATCAGGTCGCCGATGACATATTCCGGCGCGTCGTGGATCAACCCTGCCAGCCGGAACCGCGCGTCGAGCGTGGGCTCGATCTCGCCGACAATTTTCTCGACGAGAAGGCTGTGCTGCGCCACCGAGAATGCGTGCTCGCCGTCGGTTTGACCGTTCCAGCGGGCGACACGCGCGAGCCCATGGGCAATGTCCTCAATCTCGATGTCAAGCGGCGAAGGATCGAGCAAATCAAGCCGTCGCCCGCTCAGCATGCGCTGCCATGCACGTGGTGCGCCCGCATTGGGCCTTGTTGAGGTCTCGATCTTCCGTGCAGCCTTCATGAGTTTAGGCAGAGCGCCATTGTGACAAATCGCATGATCAAGACTGCGCGAGCAGGCTCAGGAAAAAATGGACGAATCCCGCACATAATGCCATTCATTGCATGTTTTGTCAGAGTACTGGCGATCGAAAGTCACGTGGGAGAGGCGAGATGGCTAAGTTGCCGAGATATTCGTTGGCGCATGATGAAAAAAAGAAGCGCTGGGTACTGAAGCATGAAGGGACTGGGCAAGCCGTCAAGAGCTTCCCCACCAAGGCCAAGGCCACCAAGGGCGGCGTGTTGGAGAAGGCCGTTGGTGGAAAAGGTTCGGTCCGCATCAGAAAGCGCAATGGCAAGATTCAAGAGGAGCGCACCTATCCGCGCAGCGCCGACCCGCGAGGCTCTAAGGGTTAGATGGCGCTCGGCCGAGCTCGACGCAAGCCGCGTGACGGTGACAGCTCGTGAGGTGGTCATTGACCATGCCGGTTGCCTGCATGAACGCGTAGACGATCGTCGGTCCGCAGAACTTGAAGCCGCGTGATTTGAGGTCCTTCGCAATGGCGCGCGACAGCTCCGTCTCGGCGGGGACGTCGGTCATCGTCTTGTGGCGGTTGACGATAGGCCTGCCGTCGACAAAGCCCCAGAGATAGGCGCCGAAGCCCACGCCTTGCTCCATCATCTCGAGCCAGACGCGCGCCGAGGCGATCGCGCCTTCGATCTTCGCCCGATTACGCACGATGCCCACATCGCGCATCAGGGCGTTCACCTTCTTACTCGTGAAGCGCGCGACTTTCTCCGGGGCGAAATCGTCGAATGCGTTGCGGAACGCCTTCCGTTTCCTGAGAATGGTGATCCAGGAGAGCCCCGCCTGAAATCCGTCGAGAACGAGCTTCTCGTAAAGTGCCCGGTCGTCGCGCTCCGGCACGCCCCATTCCTCGTCGTGATAGGCGACGTAGAGCGGGTCATTGCCCGGCCACGGGCAGCGCGTGAGCTTTGAATCTCTCATGCGCTGAGCGCGGTCACCGGCACTGAGAAGCGGGCAAATTCAGGCTGGCGGAGCGTGATCGGAACCTCTCCAGCCTTGAGAGCGGCGCCTTTCGTCAGCGCCTCCTCGGCGCGATCGAGCCTGATCAGCGCAAGCCCCGAGACCCCGCTCGATGAGCCGAGCGCCCCAATCGCCACGCCCGCGGCCGTGATCGGCGTGCCTGATGGCGGCAGCTCAGTCTCGCCCTCGACCGGCACAACCCGTTTGCGCGCAAGCCCGCGATGCTCCATGCGCGATACGAGCTCCTGGCCGACATAGCAGCCTTTCTTGAAATCGACGCCGTTCAATTGGTCGAACAGGGCCTCATGGGGAAACGTCTCGCCGAACGCATAGTCGCGTCCACCCTCAGGCACGCCGAGTCTGATGCGCATGGCATGATAATCGGCATCGGTGGCGTCGTTGCAGCCAAGCGCGCTCGCGCTCGTGGCCGCCGGTAGCAGCGCGCGCCATCCGAGCGCAGCAAGGCGTGGATCGCGATAGGCAATAGCGCCCTCGGGTAAGCGAGGGGGGCCGCCCCACACTGCGGCGACCTGGATGTCCGGCTCCTCTCTCATCTCGATCCTGGACCTCAGCCGGTAAAAACTGAGCCGCTTGATCAGCTCGGCCATCCTGTCTCTAGCCACCTCGACGAGGAATTCCTCCTTCGCGGCGACGACGAACAGCTCGAACAAGATCTTTCCCTGCGGGGCGAGCAAACCGGCATGCAGGGCCCCCCGGTCAGAAAGCTTGCCGACATCGTTGGTCAGCATCCCCTGAAGGAATTTCCGTGCGTCGATGCCCGTCACTCTGAAAACGGCGCGATCGGCGAGGAGCGCCGCTTGGCATTGGCCCATCGTCTGTCCTTCTGCTACCAAGGCGCCCCCGTGCTATGAAGCTATTGAAGCGGGGGTCGGCCCGCAAGAGAGCTTGAGCGAACCTTGACTGAAACCTTCGACCTCGTTTTCAAAGGCGGCACTCTCGTCAATCACGCAGGTGAAGGGCGTGCCGATGTCGGCGTCAGGGACGGCCGTATCGCCGCGATCGGCGACATCGCCGAGGGCGTCGCGGGCGAGACGATCGCCGCAACCGGGCTCCATATCCTGCCCGGGGTGATCGATAGTCAGGTGCATTTCCGCGAGCCCGGGCTGGAGCATAAAGAGGACCTGGAATCAGGCAGCCGATCTGCGGTGCTCGGCGGCGTCACTACCGTGTTCGAGATGCCGAACACCAAGCCGCCGACGACAAGCGCCGAGGCGCTGGCCGACAAGGTGCTTCGCGCGCGCGGCCGCATGCATTGCGACTTCGCCTTCTTCGTCGGCGCGACCCGCGACAATGTCGATGCCCTTCCCGAGCTTGAGCACCTTCCCGGCGCCGCCGGCGTCAAAGTTTTCATGGGCTCATCGACCGGTGATCTGCTGGTCGACGACGAGGCCACTCTCTCGCGCATTCTCGCCAAAATTAGCCGGCGGGCGGCCTTCCACGCCGAGGACGAGGCGAGGCTCAAGGCGCGGCTCCCCGTTCAGCGTCAAGCCGACCCGTCGAGCCACAGCGAATGGCGCGACGCGGAAGCCGCCCTTATCGCCACGACCCGCCTGCTCCGCCTCGCCTCGCAAGCGGGAAAGCGCGTTCATGTGCTTCATGTCTCGACCGCTGAAGAGATGGAGCTCCTTGCCCGCCACAAGGACGTCGCCACCGTGGAAGTCACGCCCCAGCATCTAACCTTCGCGGCACCGGAAATCTACGATGAGCTCGGCACTCTCGCGCAGATGAATCCGCCGCTTCGCGATGTGCGCCATCAGGAGCGCCTGTGGTGGGGGCTCGCTCAGGGCGTGGTCGACGTTCTCGGCTCCGATCACGCACCGCACACGCTGGGTGAAAAGAAGAACAGCTACCCTTCCACTCCCTCCGGCATGCCTGGCGTGCAGACCCTCGTGCCGGTAATGCTCGATCACGTCAATGCGGGGCGCCTCAGCCTTGCCCGCTTCGTCGATCTGACGAGCGCCGGCCCGCAGCGCATTTTCGGCATTGCCAGCAAGGGACGCATCGCTGTCGGCTATGACGCCGATCTGACCGTTGTCGACCTCAAGGCCGGGCGCGTTATCGACAATGATTGGGTCGGCAGCAAATCGGGGTGGACCCCCTTCGCCGGGCGGAAAGTCAAAGGCTGGCCGATCGGCACGGTCGTGCGCGGCAAGATCGCCATGTGGCAAGGCGAACTCAGGAAGGCCGCCGGCGAGCCCGTACGCTTCGGCGAGGCGTTGCCCAAGGGTTGAGCCGCGGGCTTATTGCAGAAAGTACTGCCACACCCCTGTCGGCGAGACACCGAGCCGGTAATAGCTGTATTTGCCCGACTTCTTCATGGCGACCGCGAGGTCAGGCGGGACGATGCGATAGAGCTCGACCTCCTGCGCGGGCGTCAGCTTGGCAAGATCGGTCCCGGCAAAATAGGGCCAGATGAAGATCTCGTCCTTGCCCTGGCCCAAGCGCACGTAGCCGGTCGAGAGCACATTGAGCATCGCGGCCAGCACGTCGCGCCCGGTTCCGTCAGCCGACGCCTTTTTCCAGAAGGCGATCGGGTCATCGACGAAGCTCGTAGCGACCATCGGCTTCAGTTCGTTTGATTCAAACACGACGCGCATCGCTTCGATGTCGCCGCTCTCGGCCGCGCCGGCGATTTGCTTGAGCATGCGTTTCACTGGATCGGGCAGCGCGTTGAAGTCGTAAAGCACCTGTGAAACGCCAGCCTGTGGCGAAGCGGTTGTCGCTCCCGTGACGACGACGTCCTGCCCGGAAGATGCGCCTGCGGCAACGCGGTGCAATGTCCCCTTGTCTCCCTCGGCATAGACAAGGGCGAACGTGCCAGCTACCAATGCGCCGAGGGCAATCATGATAATCCGGCGGTTCATGCGTCACTCCATGAGTGCTCGATCAATCTCGCAGATCAGTGAACGAGCGCAAGAGCAAGGGCAAAGCCCTGGGAGAGACGACGCCGTGTCACACCAACCCTTGAGAAGCGAGTAGGGCCGCCCTTGCAGGCAGGCGCTCACATCGTGCTTTCCGGCATCCAGCTTATGCTGGCCGGGCTCGGCATCGGGCTCTTGATGGCCGCGCCGATCGGGCCGGTCAATGTTCTCGTCATTCAGAGGGCTGCGGCTAGCGGGTTTTGGGGAGGGCTTGCCGCCGGCATGGGCGCCGTCCTCGGCGACGGGACTCTGGCGGCGATTGCGTCCTTCAGCGTCACCGCAATTTCAGATGTGATGACGGTCTATTCCGGCTTCATCCAGTTCATCGGCGGTCTGCTTCTCGTCGCCTTCGGAATCGGCCTTCTCCTAGCAAAGCCGAAGCTTGCGATGCGATCAGGACGCAAGTTGGAGCTGTGGGAGCATACCGGCATCATCCCGCAGACTTTCTTCCTCACCGTCACCAATCCCGGCGCGATTTTGGGCATGGCCGCCATGATCGGCGGTCTCGGCTCGCTGATCGGCGGGCTCGACACCTATTTCGAGGCTCTTATTCTCGTCCTCGCGGTGATGGGTGGAAGCCTCGTCTGGTGGCTCGGTCTCTCGGAGCTCATCGCCACGATCAGGCACAAGCTCACTGACAGCAGGATCAAGCTCGTCAACCGGATCGCCGGCGTGGTCTTACTCGCCTTCGGAGCCGCCCTGCTCGGTGAGAGCCTGTTGCGCTATTTCGCCTGACGCCGCTATTGCGGGATGCGCTTAAGCGTGAACTCGCCGTGATGGATGCGTCGCGAGAGACCGGTCGTCATTTTTGCGACGGCATCCTCGCCATAGACGCCGATAAGATCGGCGAGCGCCGCGTACAGAGAGGCATTGGCGAGCATCTCCGGCTCGATACCGTCATGCAGTGCCTCTTCCCAGGCGTCGAGGATATATCGGAGCGCTGCCTGCCTCTCCGCCTCTCCGCCCGAGGTTCGCAAAACTCGCCGCGTTGACCGCAATTTGACGCGCCCCTTTCGGCTGCCGAAAACTTCGGGACCGTCACAATTACACCGCTCTTCCGCCGCGGGGACGACAGAGTGAACTAACGGTTAATCTTTACGATTAGTAAACGGAGCTAGAAGCCCCCATCGGGACTGTCGGGCACTGCCTCAGCAGGGGCCGCGGCCGTCTCGGGCGTCGCCGCCTTATGGTGTTTACCGTGTTTCTGGCCGGTCTCGGCAGGTTGGGCATTGGCCGCGGCCTGCCCGGAACCAGGATGGGCATTCCCGTTCGCTTCGGCTTGTTGCGGAGCGGTCGGGCTCTGATCGACCGAGCCGGTCGGCGTTCCTTCCGGGGAGGTCCCTTCTTTGCCGGCCTCGGGCGCCGCACCCTCCTTCTTCTCGTCAGGCTTTGAAACGTCGGGCTTCGGCTCGTTGCTCCCTTTGCTGGCGAACACCGCGCCCTGCGCGAGCGAGGCCGCAATCTGCGCCCCTTCGGTGCTGAACCGCGCCGTCGCGAGCGTCGCCGATTGGGTGCAGCTGCGATAGGTGCGTCGATAGCCCCTGTATCCGTCATTGAAGCTGTTCACGAGCTTGGCGCGGCGGACAGCGGTGGTGCCCTCGTTCTTGAGAATCTCCTTCATCTCATCGCGCCAGAGCTGTCCTTCATTGGCTCCGCAAAGCTCGCGAAGATAGTGGACGGCGCCAAGGATCTCGGCGAGCCGCATCAGCTTGTTGTCATAGGGACGGTCGTCTGGCGGGGGCGGTGCTGTGCTCTCTTTGGGCACGATAGGCGGCAGATCGTCGCCAGGAGGTTTCGGCCTGATGCGCGGCTTCGGCGCCGGCTCGGAGTTGAACCAATTGAAGAACTGCGCTTTGGCGTCGGAAGGGTAGGTCACGGCAGCAGGCGTCGCGAAGCAAAAGGCCACGACGGTGAGCCATAGCAGGCGCTTTCTGGGCGATCCCATGGGGGCTTGAGTAACCCCAATTCATGGTCAAATCTAGCCTTGGCTTGGACGTTTGACCGAACTTCAGCAGTGAGTTTGAAGCCGGGTTCGGCCCGCTAGCGCGTCCCGAACAGGGCGTCGATCGCCGCCTGACCGCCGACATCGCCACCTGTTTCAGAGTCGGGATTCTCAGGCACGGTCTCCCCATTAGCGATGGCGTTTGCCTCGTCGATCAAAACGCGAAGACGCTGGGCGGCTCTCTCACAGGTCTTGCCGAGGCGGGCATTGCCGTTGCCAAGCTCCGCCGCCACGTCGGCGACGATGGTCATGGCCTCGCCGTGCAGCCGCGCCACGGCCTCATCAAAGCGGGCCCTGATGCGCGGTGGCGCCCGGCGATAGGCGGCAATGGCGAGGTTCTTGTCGCGAAAGCCCGATTCGGAGAAGTGCTCTTCGTAGGTGAGCGGGCGCCAGGACAACAGATCGTCGGCGAATTCCTTCGGCTCGGCGCCGATCGCCTCGAGCAGCATCACGAGCTCGTGGAAATGGTTGAGGTAGTCGCTTGCGATCAACGTTGCTTCGTTGATGTTGGTGCCAGGTACGTGCGACCGGAAGTGTCCGATCATCGCCGAGCGGAAGGCTGCGACGATATCCTCTCGGCTTACATCATCGTAGTTTGCCATAGACGGGATATCGCGCTTTTTTGTCGGCCAATGTTCTTACGTGGACGCAATCGCTTTAGAGTGGAGTGTTGCCTAACTATGATTGCCAAAGTGTTACTGGCTGCATCGCACCATGTGCTCTCGCTATAGTCTCACCTCACCGCCCGAAGCCGTGCGCGCTTATTTCGGGTACGGCGACACGCCGAATTTCCCGGCCCGCTACAACATCGCACCGACCCAACCCATCCCGGTCGTCTGTCGCGACCGCGAAGGCGCGCGGCGCTTCAGGCTGATGCGCTGGGGGCTACTGCCGTCCTTCGTCAAGGACCCGAAGAGATTCCCGACACTCATCAACGCCCGCGCCGAAGAGGTGCTGGAGAAGCCGTCGTTTCGTAACGCCATGCGCTGGCGTCGCTGCCTCATTCCCGCCGACGGGTTCTATGAATGGACTGGGCCCAAGGGCAAGCGCCGGCCTTTTCTCCTGCGCCCCAAGACGCCAAAGCTCATCGCCTTTGCCGGGCTCTACGAGCGCTGGCGCGACGGGCAGGGGGGGTGAGATCGACACTGTCGCAATCCTGACCTGCCCGTCTAACACCTCCGTCTCGGTGCTCCACGATCGCATGCCGGTCGTCCTTCCCCCCAAGGACTTCGCATCATGGCTCGACGTCAAGGGCACGCCGCCCGAGATTGCCGTCGCTCTATTGCGCCCCGCGCCCGAGGATCTATTCGAGGCGATCGAGCTAAACCCTAAGATCAACGACTCGAAGCGCGACGAGCCCGGCATCCAGGAGCCCCTCCAGAAAGAGCTGCTGCTTTAGCCGCGTTACGTTGTGCTGGTGACGCGGAGGATGGCGATGCCATCATGGCCCTTGCTGCCGGTGGTCTGGAGTGCCGTGCCGCTGATGCGTGGGTCAGCCCCGGCGAGTTCGTAGAAGCGGCGGAGCCCCCTCACGTTCGGATCGTCGCTGTCGGCATCGAGGATCGCCCCCTCGCGCACGACATTGTCCACCACGATCAGGGAGCCCGGACGCGACAGCTTGATCGCCCACTCGAAATATGCGGGCGTGCTCGGCTTGTCGGCGTCGATGAAAATCAGATCGAACGGCGCCTCTGCGTTGAGGCTTGGCAAGGTATCGAGCGCGCGGCCAACGCGGACCTCGACGGCATCACCGAGCCCCGCGCGGGCGATATTGGCGCGCGCAACTTCCACGCAACGCGGATCTAGTTCGAGCGTGATGAGACGGCCTCCGGGGATAAGCCCGCGCGCGAGCCAGATCGTGCTGTAGCCAGCGAGCGTACCGATCTCGAGGATGCGCCGAGCGCCGATCATCTGCGCCAGAAGCATCAGCAGCTTGCCCTGATTGGGAGCGACATTGATCGGTGGCAGGTTTGCCGCTTCGCTCGCCTCGAGCGCGGCGCTCAGCACCCCATCGTCGCCTACGAGATGCTCGGCGATATAGAAGTCGACCGCGGTCCACAGTTCGTCGGTTTCGAGACGCTTCATCACAACAGCTTTCCCGGATTGAGGATCCCATTCGGATCGAAGGCTGCCTTGATCTTCCGCATCAGCTCGAGCTCGATTGCCGACTTGGCGTGAGGTAGGAGATCGCGCTTCAGGCGTCCAATGCCGTGCTCGGCGCTGATCGAGCCGCCGAGATCGAGCACGATCTCATGCACCGCGGCGTTCAGCGCTTCCCAGTGGCTCAGGAAGATGGCGCGGTCCATGCCGGGCGGCTGGCTCACATTGTAATGGATGTTGCCGTCCCCCAGGTGGCCGAAGGGCACCGGCCGGGCGCCGGGGATCATCAGCTCGACGAGCTGGTTGGCGCGGGCGATGAACTCCGGAATGCGCGCGACCGGCACCGCGACGTCATGCTTGATGCTGCCGCCTTCGTGCTTTTGTACCTCGCTCATCAGCTCGCGCAACCGCCACAGCGCCTCGCTTTGCGCGAGCGATGAGGCGACGATCGCCGATTCGATCTCCCGCGTCTTGAGCCCTTCATCGAGCGCCACTTCGGCAAGGCGCTGCAACTCTTCGCCCTCGCGCGGGCTGGTGAGCTCAAACAGGACATACCAGGCATGCGGGGAGGGAAAGGGGTCGCGCACGTCGCTGCCATGACGCAGCACAAAGTCGAGCCCAACGCGCGGCATGATCTCGAATGCCGTGAGCGCCGGGCCCGCGCGCCCAACCACCCGTGCGAAGAAGTCGGGCGCGGCTTCAAGCAGAGAAAGTCCCGCCATGCAGGTCACGCGCTCGGCCGGCTTGGGGAAGAGGCGAACAACGGCGGCAGTGATGATGCCGAGCGTGCCTTCCGACCCGATGAAGAGGTCCTTGAGGTCGTAGCCAGAATTGTCTTTGCGCAGGGATTTCAGACCGTTCCACACGCGCCCGTCGGCGAGCACGACCTCGAGCCCGAGCACAAGATCGCGCGCGCTCCCATAAGCGAGCACGCCGGTGCCCCCCGCATTGGTGGCAAGCACGCCGCCGATCTGGCAACTTCCCTCTGAGGCGAGGCTCAAGGGGAAGAGACGCCCGGCATTTGCCGCCACCTGCTGCGCGAGAGCGAGAACGAGCCCGGCCTCGACCGTCAAGCAGTTCGAGGCAAGGTCGATGTTACGCACGCGGTTGAGGCGTCCAAGCGCAACCACCACCTCATGGCCCGTCTCAAAGGGGATCTGACCGCCGACAAGGCCGGTATTACCGCCTTGCGGCACGATCGCCGTGCGCGTCTCGTTGGCAAGCTTGAGGATCGACGAGACCTCCCCGGTCTCGCCCGGCTTAAGCACGAGCGCAGCCTTGCCGTGATAGCGGTCGCGCCATTCGACGAGATAGGGCGCCATGGCGTCGGCATCGCGGATCGCGTGATCCTCGCCGACAATGCGGACGAGCGCATCGACCGTCTCCGGGCTCGGGGGGTTGTGGCTTGGCTCGCGCATCATGACTGATCGCTAGCGCGTCTTGGCGGGGCCCCGCAAGCCGCGCGCCGCAAGCGGTCGTTGATAGCTTCGCCGAGGCCGCGGTCGGGGATCGGCATAACGGCGATGGCGCTCACGCCGGCCTCGTCGAGCTCCCGCAGTGCCCCGAACAGTCGGGCCGCCGCTTCCTCCAGGTTTCCGCTCTCGCTGAGATTGAGAGTGATACGGGCGCCTTTCGGCACATCACTGCCGAAGGCGAGCAGCGCTTCATGGGGGTTTACGCATGTCGCCTCCAGCCTGAGTTTGGTGTCGGGGGCGTAATGTGTCGCCAGTTGTCCCGGCGAGGCAACCGCCGCGTCGGGGGCCGGCGCGTAGAGTTTATGTCCAAGAACGCGCTCGATATCCCCACGCGGGATGGCGCCGAGCCGAAGTAGGACAGGTGCATCCCCTACGAGACCGATCACCGTCGACTCTATGCCGTGCTTGCACGCTCCGCCGTCGAGGATCATGGCGGGCACATCGTCAAGCTCCGCCGCGACATGCGCCGCGACGGTCGGGCTCACGCGTCCAGAGCGGTTGGCGCTTGGCGCGGCGATCGGGAGCTTAACCTCGGCAAGCAGCGCGCGCGCGACCGGATGCGCAGGTGAGCGGAGCGCGATCGTATCAAGCCCTGAGGTCACGAGGTCGGCGATCCCGCAACTGGCGCGCTTTTCGAGCACGAGCGACAAGGGCCCAGGCCAGAAAGCCTCCGCAAGCTTGCGCGCCGGCCCATTCGCCATGCCGTAGGTGTCAGCCTCTGCGAGGCCCGGCACATGCACGATCAGCGGATTGAAGCGCGGTCGCTCCTTGGCAGCGAAGATCTTCGCGACGGCCGTCCCGTCGAGTGCATTCGCTCCGAGTCCATAGACCGTCTCCGTAGGAAAAGCGACGATCTCGCCCCGCGCGAGCGCGAGCGCCGCTGCTTTGATGGTAGCTGCCGTGGCAGGTACGATGGGCATGGTACGTCGCAAGAATCCGCCGATGTTTCGTGCGCCATGTAGCACAGACTGGCCAAGCTCGTGTCAGGCGTGCTTATGCTTGATGAACAGTCCGAAACTCTCGCCAGCCCTTCATGAGCACGACTCTGTTCCTTACCCATCCCGCCTGCCTCCGGCACGACACGGGCTTTGGCCATCCCGAGCGCGCCGACCGGCTGCGGGCCATCGAGCATGCGCTCGAAGACGAGCGCTTCCATTATCTTGCCCGGGAACAGGCGCCGCTTGCTGACATTGCCGTCATCGAGCGGGTGCACCCTCGAAGCTACGTGGAGGGCGTGCGTGCCGCAATTCCGAAGCACGACCATAACTGGCTCGACCCCGATACCATCGTCTCGCCGGGAAGCTGGGAAGCGGCCCTGCGTGCGGCCGGCGCGGTCGTGCATGCGGTCGATCAGGTCATGGCAGGGAATGCCAGGAATGCGTTCTGCGCCATCCGTCCGCCCGGCCACCACGCCGAGCCGGCGCGCGCCATGGGCTTCTGCCTATTCAACAACGTGGCGGTCGGCGCGCTCCATGCCCGCGCCGCGTACGGCGCCAAGCGAGTGGCTGTGATCGATTTCGACGTGCATCACGGCAACGGCACCCAAAAAGCGTTCTGGTCCGATAAGGACCTGTTCTACGGCTCAACCCATCAGATGCCGCTTTTTCCCGGGACGGGAGCGGCGGAGGAGATCGGCGTCGGCAATATCTGCAACGCGCCGCTCAAGCCGGGCGATGGGGGCGACGAGTTCCGTCACGCTTACGAGACGCGCGTCCTGCCCGCGCTCGACGATTTCGCGCCCGACTTCCTCCTCGTCTCGGCCGGGTTCGATGCTCATATCAACGATCCTTTGGCTCAGATCAGGCTGCTCGAGGGCGACTTCGCCTGGGTGACCGAGAAGCTGTTAGAGGCGGCGCAAAAGCACACGGGCGGCAAGCTCGTCTCGACGCTCGAAGGCGGCTACGATCTCGATGCTCTGGCGCGGTCGACGGCCGTCCACGTCAAAACCTTGATGGGCGCCTAGGCTGTCCCCCGGACGGACGGCCTCTCGAGGTAACGCCTCTTGATCCAGGACGGCGGAAGGGGCTAAGGCAGGCCATGACCGATGCACCCGACCATTCCGATATCAAGGAGATGAGCTTCGAGCAGGCGCTGAAGGAGCTCGAGACCATCGTCGAGCGCCTTGAGAAAGGCGATGTCGAGCTCGAAGCCTCGATCCTCATCTATGAGCGGGGCGAGGCGCTCAAGACCCACTGCGACGGCCTCTTGCGTAAGGCAGAAGCTCGAGTCGAGAAGATATCGCTCAATCAGAATGGTCAGCCGACCGGCACCGAGCCCCTCGACGTCGAGGAATGAGAGGGTCGATCCCCTAGCATCGTCACTTTGAGCTTGAGCCCGTCCTTCGGGCGGAGCGTGATGCGGGCAAAAGGCAGAGGCTCTTCGCCATCAGGCAGCTCGAGCCTCGCATTAGCAAGGATCGTGGCGAGAATGGTCTTGCCCTCGACCATGGCGAAGGTGCCGCCGATGCATGTCCTGGGACCCGCCCCGAACGGCATATAGGCGCAGCGGTGACGTCCCGCTTTCGCCTCCGCAGAGAAGCGTGAAGGATCGAACCTGAGCGGGTCCTGCCAGAGCTTGCGGTGGCGGTGAATCACATAGATCGGGACGATGATCATCGCGCCTTTCTTCAGAGTGACATCGCCGACAGTGACAGGGCGTGTGGTCAGCCGCATGAGGATCGGCACCGGTGAATAAAGGCGCATGGCCTCCTGGAAAGCGGCATCGAGCAACGGAAGCTTGCCAATATCCTCGCGGCTGACACGACCCCCTCGGCTCACGCGGAGCACTTCGTCGCGCACGCGCTCCTGCCATTCCGGGAACAGCGCCAGCAGATAGAGCGACCAGGTCAGCGCCTGCGAGGTGGTCTCATGACCGGCGACCAGGAAAGTGACGAGGTTGTCGATGATCAGCCTGTCGGGGATGGCCTCTCCCGTCGCCGGGTCGCGTGCGGTGATGAGCTGTTGCAGGAGGTCGTTGCCCCGAGCCCCGCTCGCGCGTGCGCTCGCCAGCACCCGTTCGGCAACGCCGCGCATCGTTTGCCCGTCGCGGGCCATCGCGCGGGCGCCCGGATGTGGGATCCAGGACGGCAGGCGGAGCGAGGACAGAGCCACTTTCCAGATCGAATGAACCAGGAATTTGGCACTGGCATCCTCGATAAAGCTGCGGTCGTCCTCGCCGATGCTTGCGCCAAGCACGGTATCCTGGAGCGCCTGAAAAGTGACTCGCGCCATGTCGCGGTCGATCTCTTGGAGTGCACCCGGTCCCGCGCCTCGCCAGCGCTCAAGCATAGGGCCGGCCGCCGCTGCGAAGGCCGGCACGAAGCTAAGCATGTCCTCGGCTCTGAACATCGGCGCCGTGAGCCGCCTCTGCCAGCGCCACTCCTCGCCCTCGGCGCTCAGCAAGCCGCCACCGATTGCGGCGCCGAGCACCTCGTCGTTGACGGGCTGTTTGGAATAACTGTCGGAGGAGTCCATAAGGATGGTGTGGACGGCCTCGGGATCCATGACGAAGGCTGTCTCGACACCAAGCCAGCGATAGGCGACGATGCCCTCTTGGTAGAAATCCTCGCCCCAGCTTGCTACCGGATTTCCCAGGATCCTCAGCATCAACATGGGGAAGGAAAGCCGCCCTTTGGGCGGGACCGGCCGCTCTTGTATGGTTGCCTCTCTTGCCATGCTCACTGACACGATTTCGCCTGCCTCAGAGGGTAGTTGCAACGTCGGAGGTCGGTCGCTAAAGCTGCATTAATGCATTGATCCTTAGCGCCCTTCCCAAAAAGGCGGATAAGTGAGCACCACCCAATATCCCACGCCCCTGCTTGATCGCATCGGCACGCCCGCCGATCTGCGCGCGCTCCCAGACCATGAGTTGAAAGAGCTCGCGAGCGAGGTCCGGCAGGTGATGGTCGACGCGGTCTCCGTCACCGGCGGCCATCTCGGTGCAGGCCTCGGGGTAGTCGAGCTCACCATCGCTTTGCATCATGTCTTCGATACGCCGAACGACCGGCTGATCTGGGACGTAGGTCATCAATCCTATCCCCACAAGATCCTGACCGGTCGTCGCAGTCGCATGCGTACGATCCGCCAAGCCGGAGGCCTTTCCGGTTTCTGCAAGCGCGACGAGAGCGAATACGATTCCTTTGGCGCCGGCCATTCCTCGACCTCGATATCTGCCGGGCTCGGAATGGCGGTGGCACGGGACCTCGGCGGCAAGACACACAACGTCGTTGCCGTGATCGGCGACGGCGCCATGAGCGCAGGGATGGCCTATGAGGCCATGAACAATGCGGGCGCGATGGACTCGCGCCTCATCGTCATCCTCAACGACAACGATATGTCGATTGCGCCACCCGTTGGGGCGATGAGCGCCTACCTCGCCAAGCTCATCTCTGGTGGCACCTATCGGCGCGTCCGCCGCTTTCTCAAGGGGCTAGCCCACAAGCTTCTGCCCAAGGCTTGGCAGAAGCGCGCGGCGCGGGCCGAGGAGTTCACCCGCGGCTTCTGGACCGGCGGCACCCTATTCGAGGAGCTTGGCTTCTATTATGTCGGCCCGATCGACGGCCATAACTTCGATCATCTGCTTCCCGTGCTGCGCAATGTGCGCGCGATGAAGAACGGACCGATCTTGGTGCACGTCGTCACGCAGAAGGGCAAGGGCTACGGTCCGGCCGAAATTTCGGCCGACAAGTTCCATGGCGTCGGCAAGTTCAACGTCGTTACCGGGGCGCAGGAGCCTTCGGCCGCCGGCACGCCGCCGAGCTACACCAAAATATTCGCTAACGCGCTCATCGAGGAAGCCCGGGCCGACGAGAAGATCGTCGCCATCACCGCGGCGATGCCGTCGGGGACCGGGCTCGACAGATTCGCCGAGGCATTCCCCGATCGCTGCTTCGATGTTGGTATTGCCGAACAGCATGCGGTGACGTTTGCCGCGGGCCTCGCCGCCGAAGGCTATAAGCCGTTTGCCGCTATTTACTCGACCTTCCTCCAGCGCGCCTATGACCAGGTCGTGCATGACGTCGCTGTCCAAGGGCTTCCCGTAAGATTCGCCATAGACCGTGCCGGCTTCGTCGGCGCCGACGGCCCGACCCATGCAGGCTCGTTCGACGTCGCCTATCTCTCCTGCCTCCCCGGCATGGTGGTCATGGCCGCTGCCGATGAGGTCGAGCTGATGCACATGGTGGCGACAGCGGCGTCGATCGACGACGCGCCGTCGGCGTTCCGCTATCCGCGCGGGGAGGGGATTGGGCTCGTGCTGCCGAAACGTGGCACGCCGCTTCCCATCGGCAAGGGCCGGGTGTTGCGTGAAGGCTCAGCAGTGGCGTTACTCTCATTCGGCGCGCGGCTTACCGAGTGCCTAGTGGCCGCCGACCAGCTTGCCGGCTTCGGCTTGCCGGCAACGGTGGCCGATGCGCGCTTTGCCAAACCTCTCGATATGGACTTGCTTCGCCAATTGGCCGGCAACCACGAGGTGCTGGTCACGGTTGAGGAGGGATCGTCAGGCGGTTTCGGTGCTCAGGTCCTTCAGGCGCTGGCGCGCGAGGGAATGCTCGACCGCGCGCTGAAGGTCAGGACGCTCACGTTGCCGGACCGCTTCATCGAGCAGAACAAGCCGAATGTCATGTATGCCGAAGCGGGTCTCGATGCGACCGGCATCGTGGCATCGGTGTTCTTGGCGATCGGCAAGGACGCCGAGGCGCCGGGCGTGGTGCGGCTCGCTTAGTTAGTCGAGCTTGCAGTCAGCAGCGAATTTCTCGACCGCCTCGGCGCGGCCTTGCTCGGCGAGCGTCAAGCTCGTCTCGCCCATCTTCACCGTGACCGGGCCCTTCTCGCGCAACACTGCGAGCACCGGCTTGACCTTGATGTCGCTCGCCTCGCCGAAGATGGCCCCGCTCGCGTCAGCCGTCTCGCCGTCGAGTGACACCGTTGCAGTACCGGCACTTAGCGCGATCGCGAGCTTCTCGCCGGGCTTCGCGCCAGCGATGTCCTGATGCAAATCGAGCACGGCGACGTCCATTCCGTTGAAGCAGGACAGAAGGAAGAGGGGAGCCTTGGTAGGATCGACCGGACCATAGGCGAGCGTCACCAATGACCCGTTCGACTTGCTAATCCAGACCAAGGTGTCCTCCGCCGAGGCCAGGCCCACGTGCGCAAGGGCGGCGATGACAACGGCGAACGCAAGGAGGGAGCGCGCCAAGGGTCTGATCATCATGGCAGAAATGCTTTCTTGAGGCTTGGGTTGCGAGCGGCGGCGAGGCGGCACAGGGAAGCCTCACTCCGGCGACCTGTTTAGTCGAGCGTGCAACCCTTAGCAAACTTGGCGAGAGCCTCGGCGCGGCCCTTCTCTGGTAGAATCTTGGTTAGCGTGCCGGCCTTCGCGGTTACCGGACCCTTGGCTTCGAACAGCTCGAGCACGGGCTTAACCTTGAAGGTCTTTGCTACGGCGTAGTGGAAGCCGGACATTTCGTCGGTCGTGACTTTGCCCCCGAGCGAAGCTTTCAGCTTCCCAGCGTGGAGCTCGATGGTGACCGGCTCGCCCACCTTGCTGGCCGGAATGTCCTCGTAGAGGGTCATCTCAGTCGACTTCTTCTTGGGATTGCACTCGATCCAGAACAGCATGTCCTCGGGCGAATCCGCGGCGCCATAGACCAAAAGTGCGTTGCCCTCGGTGACCTGCCCCATCCAGACAAAACCAGGCACACCCTCGCCGGTCGCCGCCGTCAGCGTCAGCACAGAGAGAGCGCCGCCAATAGCGGAGAGGCAGATCCGCCTAGCGCTTCGCCGAGGAGCCATTGGCCCGCGCTCTTCGACCGTTGGTCTTGGCTGGCGGCGGCACGGCGAAGAAGCCCCTAAAGCTAGGATCGAATTCATGATAGTTGCAGGTGAGCTCGTCGCCGGCGGCGATGTCGACCAGGGCATAGCCCTTGTCGAAGATGCGGAAATCGGTGTTCGGCGACAGGCTGTGATTCATGAAGCGCCCATTGTCGCTGTCGACGATCACCACGCCTGGCATTTCGAGGTGCGGGTAGGAGTAGCGGGCGATGAAATCCTGCATATGGGGAGGCAGCCCCTCGATCTCGTGCGGGTGCACGAAGACGTCGAATTTGGTGTTCAGACTCCACATGAGACGGCCGCGCGCCACGGGCTCGGCGGCGAACACGCCGATACCTTCGATCGAGCTCTGCGCCAAATAGGTGCTGATGAGCAGCATCGTTCAGCTCCTTGAAGGGAGAAAGTGAGGATTGTTGGAGGAATGCGAGAGCGCCGAAGGCGCTCCGGTACTGTCGCCGCCGGCGGTGTCCATCAGGCTCCGCCTTGAGCTTGGCTTGCCGCGAGCACGAGCCTGCGCTTTGCCCGCTGAGGGGACCGCGCGCGCCGCAAGGCCTCGATGCGTCTTGCGAGGTAGGGCGAGAAATGGCCGGCATAGCGCTGCCAGAGCACGGGGCTCCGCCAGTCTTCTCCGGTCACGTGCCCGCGGCACAAGGGGGAGCCGCACTCGCAGTCGAACTCGTCATAAGGCGAACCGTCGCACATGGCGTAGTCAATCGTCACCTCTTCGCCCGGGAGGATGCGGGCAAGCGCAACGATGGCGACCTGTCCGTCGAGACCCGCATTCGGCTCGCAGGAATGGTTGATGAAGTCGGGCGCCTCGTCGGGAGAGAGCGAGGCGAGGTAAAGGCCTTCCTCGACCTGGACGGTGTGACGCCTAATCTCGACCGGGAGCTCGTCCAACTCCTCGGCTGTCACGATCCGGCCGCTCCACACGCCGATCAGCGCGCCGGGCTCGATCACCTCCCGGGCGAAGACGGCTTTGCCGCCGGTCACGTCACGATTTTGGACTTCACATTTGTCGGTGAGGTAAGCCGTACAATGGTCTTGGCTCACGAGACCTCCGCGTGTCGCGCCGAGCGGAGCGCTCCGCAGTATATAGATGGGCGGTGCCCGGCCGCTCCCGGCTCGACAACCGCGCGCAGGGAATCCCCCGTCGCGCGGAGAAGCATAAGAGAAGCTCACGTGGTCATCTACAAAAAAACGCGTCTCGATCAATTATTGGTGGATAGCGGGTTGGCGGAGACCCGCTCGCGCGCCGCCGACCTCGTGCGGCGGGGCTACGTGAGCGTGGGCGGCGTACCGGCGGCGAAGCCGGGAGCAATGGTGAGGGTCGATGCGAGGCTCGCGGTCAGCGCCGAGGCGCCGTCTTACGTCTCGCGCGGCGCGCTGAAGCTCGAAGCGGCGCTAGACTCCTTCGATTTCGAGGCCGAGGGGAAGGTTGCCCTCGATATCGGCGCCTCGACCGGGGGCTTCACCGAGATTCTGCTAAGTCGTGGCGCTGCCAAGGTCTATGCCGTCGATGTCGGCCGCGACCAGTTCCATGCCAAGCTGAGGGCTGACCCTCGGGTCGTGGTGCTCGAGCGGACCGACGCGCGGAGCCTCGATGTGAAGCATATCCCGGAACCCGCCGGCGCTATCGTGGCCGATGTGAGCTTCATCAGCCTAACCGTGGCGCTTCCCGCCGCGCTCAGGCTCGCAGCACCCGACGCCTGGCTGATCGCTCTCATCAAGCCGCAATTTGAGGCGGGTCGGAGAGCGGTGGGGAAAGGTGGGATCGTGCGCTCCGCGACAGAGCGGGAGAAGGCCGTCACCCGGGTCTGGGAATTCCTCGGTAACGCGGGTTGGAGGGTGCTCGGCGCGATTCCATCGCCGGTGCCCGGTCGCGGCGGCAACCAAGAATTCCTGATCGGCGCGCGTCATGGCGAGTGAGGTCCTGGAGGTCGAGATCGCGCGGCTCGGGTCTGGCGGGGACGGCATCGCCGAAGGCCCTGGTGGTCCGATCTATGTGCCCTTTACGCTTCCCGGCGAGAGGGTCGTGATCGCGCTTGAACCCGGAGATGACCGCGGCAACCTGCTCGATGTGCTCACCCCGAGCCCCGACCGTGTCGCTCCGGTCTGCCCCTATTTCGGCGCCTGCGGTGGCTGTGCGCTCCAGCATATGGGGCGAAGCGCCTATCTCGCCTGGAAGCGCGAGCAGGTCGCGGTCGCGTTGAAGGCGAGGGGGCTCATGGCTGCAATCGAGGAGGTTCGGCCAGTGCCTTTGGGCAGCCGGCGCCGCGCCGCGCTTGCGCTCGGTCGCGACAAGGAGGGCGCTGTGCTCGGCTATCGCAGAGCCCGCAGCCACGATCTCGTCGACGTCGCCGCCTGTCCGGTGCTCGTCCCCCGCATCTCGAATCGCCTCACCCAGTTGAAACAGGCGTTCGCGCCGCTTCTCGGCGGCAAGCGCGAGGCGCGCGTCACCTTGACCGAGACGGAAAGCGGGCTCGATGTCTTGCTGGAGGGTGCTCGCCCGAGTCCCGCGTCGCTCGCGGCCTTCGCCACGAAAGCCGGCGCGCTCAGCGTGGCGCGGCTGACCGCAGACGGCGAGAGCATTGCGCTCGGCGGCACTCCACAGGTCGATCTTTCAGGCGCGAAAGTGAAGCTTCCGCCAGGCGCCTTTCTCCAGGCCTCGCGCGAGGCCGAGACCGAACTCGTGAAACTCGTGCTTGAGGGAACGCAAGGCGCCAAGCGTGTGGCCGATCTTTTCGCCGGGCTCGGCACCCTTAGCTTGGCGCTGGCGCGGACCTCGGCCGTGGATGCCTTTGAGGCGGACGAGGCGGCGCTTGCCTGTCTCGACGAGGCCGCCCGAAGGACACCGAAATTGAAGCCGATCAGGACCTTGGTCCGCGATCTGTTCCGCGCGCCACTCGGCGCCAAGGAACTCGATCCTTATGACGCTGTGGCTTTCGACCCGCCGCGTGCCGGCGCCGCCGCGCAGGCCGAAGTTCTCGCCAAGTCGCGCGTCCCTACACTCGTCGCAGTGTCATGCAATCCCGGCACGCTCGCCCGCGACCTCCGCATCCTCGTCGATGGCGGCTACCGGAT
Organism: Methyloceanibacter sp.; assembly: GCA_035319265.1. GTDB lineage: Bacteria > Pseudomonadota > Alphaproteobacteria > Rhizobiales > Methyloligellaceae > Methyloceanibacter. The sequence continues at coordinate 21,876 of DATHCZ010000184.1, forward strand.
CGCGCGCGTCGTGCCGGTCGATCAGTTCCTGTTCTCGCCGCACATCGAGGTCGTCGCGCATCTCGAGCGCTAGCTGCGTAGCAGCCGATCGACGTAAGTCGGGACGATTTCGGTCGCGCGTCCATAGGCCGCCTCGGCGAAATGGCTGGCGCCTTCCGAAGGTTCGAGATTGAGCTCCACGGTATGCGCGCCTGCCGCCCGCGCTTCGGCGACGAAGCCCGCGGCCGGATAAACCGCACCGCTCGTCCCGATCGAGACAAACAGGTCGCAGGCGCCGAGCACGTCATAGATGCGGTCCATTTCCCGCGGCATCTCCCCGAACCACACCACGTCAGGCCGCATCGCGGTTTCACCACAGGCGGGGCAGCGCGTCTCGATCGAAAGGTCGCCCACCCAAGGCAAGCTCAATCCGCATTGAGCGCAAAGTGCCTTGCCGAGCTCGCCATGCATATGGATGAGGCTCTTGGTCCCCGCCGCCTCGTGCAGAGCATCGATATTCTGCGTCACCGTCAATACCTCGCCTCTGTGCTCCTGCTCGAGGCGGGCGAGGGCGTAATGCGCCGCATTCGGCTTGGCGTCGGCGTGGCGTCGCCGGCGGAGATTGTAAAAATCGTGCACGCGGGTCGCATTGCGGAAAAAGCCTTCAGGCGTCGCCACCTCGTCGATGTTGAACTGCGACCACAGCCCGGCTTTGTCGCGAAAGGTCCCTAGCCCGCTCTCGGCCGAGAGACCCGCGCCGGTCAGAATGACGATGGAGTTGAAGCGCATTCGCTTCGCCGCGAGCCTAGCCTTTGCCGGTCTGACCGCGATGGCGGAGGTAGTGATCGGCCAGCACGATCGCGACCATCGCCTCGCCGATCGGCACGGCCCGAATGCCGACGCACGGATCATGGCGCCCCTTGGTCGAGACTTCCGTCTCCTTGCCCTTGGTGTCCACCGTCTCGCGCGGCGTCAGGATCGATGAGGTCGGCTTCACCGCAAAGCGTGCCACGATCGGCTGCCCGGTCGAGATACCACCGAGAATGCCGCCGGCATTATTGGACTTGAAGACCGGCCAACCGGGCGGCCGGTTGCGCATTTCGTCGGCATTCTCCTCGCCCGACATGGCGGCAACAGCGAAGCCGGCGCCGATCTCGACCCCCTTCACCGCGGGGATGCTCATGAGCCCGCTTGCGATGTCCTGGTCAAGCTTGCCGTAGACGGGCGCGCCGAGCCCAACCGGCACGCCATCGGCCACGATCTCGATGACGGCGCCGGTCGAAGAACCCGCTTTGCGTACCTCGTCGAGAAATTGGGACCACACCTCGACCGCGGCGGCATCGGGACAGAAGAAGGGATTCTTGTCGACCTCGTCCCACCGCCAATTGGCGCGATCGATTTTATGAGGCCCGATCTGAACGAGAGCGCCACGCACGCGCATCTCGGGCACGACTTTTCGCGCGATGGCACCGGCGGCGACGCGGCACGCCGTTTCGCGCGCCGAAGCGCGCCCCGAGCCCCGCCAATCGCGCACGCCATATTTGGCGAAGTAAGTATAGTCGGCGTGGCCCGGGCGGAACTTGTCCTTGATCTCTCCATAGTCCTTGGAGCGTGCATCGACATTTTCGATCTCGAGCGAGATCGGCGTGCCGGTGGTGACTTGCGCACCCGACGCCTCATCGGGAAACACGCCTGAGAGGATGCGTACCCGATCCGCCTCCTGGCGCTGAGTGGTGTAGCGCGACTGACCCGGGCGACGCTTGTCGAGATAGACCTGGAGATCGGCCTCGGTAAGCTTGATGCCGGGTGGGCAGCCATCGACCACGCAGCCGATCGCAGGCCCGTGGCTTTCGCCCCAGGTGGTGATGCGGAAGAGATGGCCGAAGCTGTTGTAGGACATGGATGGTCTTTAGCCGCTTCTAGTTGAGGCGCCGTGAAGGGTCAAACGGCGCGGCCTCGTCGATTGCGGCGAGGTTGAGCCATTTATGGGGACCACCCGGCCCTCAAATCGACGCTCAATGGTCCCGTGGGAAGCCATTTATCGTCTTATTTTTCCATAGCTTAGCCGCTCGCGCTTAGCGCGGGCCGGCCGAGACTTCGCCGGTCTCCAAACCTCCCACAATCAAAAAATGGAGCAACAGATGCGTGCTGCGCATGCGTTTTTCTTGACCGTCACCCTTCTGATCTTATCGACCTCACTCCCCGTTGCCCCGGCCGAAGCTCGAGGGCATTCAAGGGCATCCAGTCACCTGGGAGGCCGCCCCTCGCGCTGGTGCGGCTGGTGGATGCGGACCCAGAAAGGCGGCGGACCTGAATATAACTTGGCCCATAACTGGACGCATTGGGGCCGTCCATCGGGCCCGGTCGTTGGCGCCGTCGTGGTGTGGCCGCATCACGTCGGCATGATCACGGGGCGCACGGCTGGTGGAGAGTGGATCGTCAAATCCGGCAATGACGGCGGCCAGGTCCGCGAGCGGCCACGTTCGGTGGCCGGCGCCGTCTTCCGCCTGGGATAGACTAACGACAAGTAGCGTCCCGCAAGGGGGCGGGGCGCTACTCCTTCACCACCGAAATGTCGGGGGCGTCCTGGTTCTTCATGCCCACCACGTGGTAGCCCGCATCGATGTGCAGGATCTCTCCGGTCACGCCGCGGCCGAAGTCCGAGAGGAGATAGAGCGCGCCGGCGCCGACATCCTCGATCGAGACGGTGCGCCTCAGCGGCGAGTTGTACTCGTTCCATTTGAGGATATAGCGGAAGTCGGCGATGCCGGAAGCCGCGAGCGTCTTGATCGGTCCGGCCGAGATCGCGTTGACGCGAATGGCGCCCTTGCCGAGATCGGCTGCGAGATAGCGCACGCTCGCCTCGAGTGCGGCCTTGGCCACGCCCATCACATTATAATGGGGCATCACCTTCTCGGCGCCATAATAGGTCAGCGTCAACAGCGAGCCGCCGTTCGGCATCAACTTCTCTGCCCGCTTGGCGAGAGCGGTGAAGGAATAGCAGGAGATGAGAAGCGTCTGGGTGAAGTTGTCCTGGGTCGTGTCCACATAGCGCCCGTCGAGCTGCTCTTTGTCGGAGAAGGCGACGGCATGGACCAGAAAATCGATATTGCCCCATTCCTTGGCGAGAGCGGCGAACACGCCCTCGAGCGACGGTTCGTCAGTCACATCGCAGGGCAGCACGAGCTTGGAGCCGATGTCGTGAGCAAGCGGTTCGACCCGCTTCTTGATTGCGTCGCCCTGATAGGTGAGAGCCACCTCCGCGCCCTGGTCTGTCACGGCCTTGGTGATGCCCCAGGCGATCGAGCGGTTATTGGCGACGCCGAATACGACGCCGCGTTTGCCTGCCATCAACTTGCCGCTCTCGGCCATCGACCCTTCCGCGCCTGCACTGCCAGCGGGGCTTTATAATGCGGTGGCTTACCGCCCGGAAGGCTTAATGCCAGGCTGAATAGGGCGGCAAAAAGGGCTGACTATCCCGCGAGCGCCCAGGAGCCGTCGGCCTCGCGGCAGGCATTGCCTTCGATCTCCTTCTCGTAGCCGCCGAGTGACAGCGAATAGAAGATGTGGCGGCACACGCGGCCCTTATCGTCGCGAAAGGCCGAGACCGGCTTGATCTTGCCCACGAGCCCGCGCGCCGGACGCTTCCACACGAGCGTCACCCCGTCGCCTAGCTCGTCGAGAGCGAGCTGCAACGCCTGGTAGGCCGCTTGGCGGTCGCTTTGATCTAATCTCGTGCGAAGCTCATTGAGGCCTGACGCCGCCGGCGCCGTGGCCGCGGTCGTCGCTTGCGCTCCCCTCTCCTCGGCCTTGAGAGGATGAGAGGCGGGCGCCAAAATCGATACGAGGAGAGCGCCCGCCCCCACGATGATAGGAGCGTTCCAACGGAACGTACGCATAACCAATCGTCCCCAAACTCCGACGCGGGAATCACTTACCCCCCCGCGCCCACTATCAACGAGACCAATCGTGCCCTATCAGAGTGAGGAAAAGGTTAAGGTGTGCGCCAATGTGCGTCACCGTGTTGAATCTCAAAGCGTTGCATACGTGAGCGTACCCCGGTGGACGTGCCCGTTTTCGTCCGTATATTGGACAAAGTTGGACACGGGGCTATGGCGAGAAGGGTCAAGGACCGCAATCTCGATACGCGCGATGCCCGCCGCAAACTGAAGGTGAGCGGGAAACCTTACTGGCGTGCCGTGGGTAAGGGCCTCCATGTTGGCTATCGCAAGGGCAAGACCAGCAGCGTGTGGGTGATTCGCCGCTATCTCGGTGAACGCTCATACAAGATCGAAACGATTGCAGAGACCGATGACGTTCTCGATGCAAACGGCGAAGACGTTCTCGACTTCTGGCAGGCGCAAGAAGTTGCTCGCAACATCCGGCAAACTCCGAAGCGGTCTCCATTCACCGTCAAGGATGCCGTCAAGCTCTACCTCGAATATCTGGAGGGCCGACCGTCCTATCACGACACAAGGAAGCGGCTAGAGGCTTTCGTGCTTCCGGTGTTTGGCGACAAACGAGTTGACGAGCTCGAAGCCGACGATATTCGTCAATGGCATCGCTCGATCGCGAAAACGCCGGCTAGGACTAGGACAAAGAGAGGCGCAGAGCAGGCGTATCGATCTGGAGATCTTGCCGAGCCCGAAGTTGCACGCAAGCGTCAAACGTCAGCCAATCGCTGCCTAGCCCTTCTCAAGGCCGCACTGAATTATGCGTGGCGTGAAAAGAAGATTGGCTCGAACGATGCGTGGCAGCGAGTCGAGCTATTCAGAGGCGTCGACATTCCTCGCGCTCGTTATCTTTCAGTCTCCGAAGCGCAGCGTCTGATAAATGCAGCCCAAGGTGACTTCCGCATTTTGGTTCAGTCTGCTTTGCAGACCGGCGCTCGCTATCAAGAGCTTGCTCGATTGCAAGTTGTCGACTTCAACGCCGACACCGGCACCCTGCACATTCGCAAGAGCAAGGTCCACAAAGATCGACACATCGTTCTGACGGGCGAGGGAAGAGAGTTCTTTGGCCAGCTTGCAGCAGGACAACCAGGCTCCGCACTGTTGCTTGGCAAGGAATGGAAGGCTAGCTGGCAAGATCCGCCCATAAAGGCGGCGTCGAAGCGCGCGAAGATCGATCCGCCGATAAGCTTTCACGTCTTGCGCCACACGTGGGCAAGCCTCTCAGTGATGGCGGGCATGCCGCTGATGGTGGTCGCTCGTAATCTCGGTCACTCCGACACGCGGATGGTCGAGCGTCATTATGGTCATCTTGCGCCTAGCTATGTTGCCGACGAGGTTCGCAAGAGCGCACCCCGCTTCGGCAAGACGCCTTCCAATGTGAGGGCGCTTTGACCCGCTTACCCAAAAACTGACGCGAGATTGGGCCACTGCTTCTTGAGCGCGAAAAGCTGTTGCGAGATGTGAGGCGGCAAGCAGCGAACGCCACGCGGGACATCATTCAGGAAGTTGACCTCGACGCCAAAATTGGGCGAGCCATTATTCGATGCGCTCAGGGCGACTCGACTGAGCTTATAAAGTTTTTGCTTTCGGATGAAGAGTTCACACTCTCAAGCGATATGCGGGAACATTTGGCCACAGTGCTCGAAGTTGCGCCTTGGAAACCTAGGCGCGGGCGCCCCAAGGATGGTAACTCACGCCAAGCCGCTTGGATTGCCACCCACATCTACGTTCGGTGGCGATCAGCCAACAAACG
>DATHCZ010000185.1:0-2882 GCA_035319265.1 Methyloceanibacter sp.
ATCAGCTCCTTGAAGGTCTTGGCGTAGCCTTCGCCGAGCAGATAGCAAGGCCTCTGCCAGCCGAACACGGTGCGGGTCGGATTGCCCCACGGCGTGCAGTGATAGGTCTGATTGCCGGCGAGGAAATCGAGGAACAGACCCGATTGAAACAGCGGCCATTCGCGCCGCCCGCGCGCCCGGCGAAAGATATCGCGGAACAGCTGCTTGGTCTTGGCGCGGTTGAGGAAATGCTGCTGGTCGGGCGCGCGCTCATAGGCATAGCCGGGCGACAGGGTAATGCCGTCGACATCGAGCGCGCGGACGCTGCCAAAGAAATCGGCGACCCGCTCGGGTTTCGCATCGTTGAACAAGGTGCAGTTGATGTTGACCCGGTAGCCCTTTGCCTTGGCGGATTTCAGTGCCGCCACGGCCTTGTCGTAGACTCCCGCCCGGCACACCGAGCGGTCGTGCATCTCCTTGTCGCCGTCGAGATGCACCGACCAATTGAAGCGAGGATGCGGCTGATATTGATCCAGCTTCTTCTCCATTAGGAGCGCATTGGTGCAGACAGTGACGTATTTGCCTTTGGCGAGAGCGCCCTTCACGATCTCCGGCAGCTCCTTGTGCAGCAGCGGCTCGCCGCCGGCGAGCACGACCACCGGCGCCCCGCATTCGTCGATCGCTGCCATGCAGTCCGCCACCGAAAGCCGCTGATCGAGAATCTTGTCGGGGTAATCGATCTTGCCGCAGCCGGCGCAAGCGAGATTGCAGCGAAATAGCGGCTCGAGCATGAGCACGAGCGGATAGCGCCGCCGGCCGCGCAAATGCTGTCCGAGGACATAGGCCCCGATCGTTACGGCCTGGCGAAGCGGAATTCCCATCTGGGCTCCCATTGGCTGCTGGCGCCGCGCGGCGACTGGCGTTGGTTTAGGCCTCGACGAGCTCACGCGGAAGCCGGAAATAGACCTTTTCCTCCATCCCGGAAAGTGCCGAGATCTCGATCGGCCCAAACCGGGCCAGCGTCATCACCACGTCATCCACCAGCACCTCAGGTGCCGATGCACCGGCTGTCAGTCCGACGGTGGTCTTGCCGTCGAACCACTCGTTCTTGATCTCTCCACCATCGGCGACGAGATAGCTCGGCACGCCCGATTCTTCCCCGATCTCGCGCAAGCGATTCGAGTTCGAGCTGTTCTTCGCGCCAACCACGAGGATGAGATCGACCTTGGTGGCGAGCTCGCGCACGGCCGTCTGGCGGTTCTGGGTCGCATAGCAGATGTCGCGCGTCTCCGGGCCGATCACATCCTTGAAGCGCCGCTTCACCGCCTCGATCGTGGCCCGCGTGTCGTCGACGCTGAGCGTCGTCTGGGTGATGTAAGCCACAGGCGTGTCGGCCTGGATCGCCAGGCGCTCGACATCCTCCTTGCCCTCGATGAGATGCACCTCGCCCTTGAGCTGGCCCATGGTGCCCTCGATCTCGGGATGGCCGGCATGGCCGATGAGGATCACGACGCGGCCTTGGTCGAGATAGCGCTGACCCTCATGATGGACCTTGGCGACGAGCGGACAGACCGCGTCCAACACCGACAGACCGCGTTTCTTGGCGTCGAGCTCTACGTCGCGCGACACGCCATGAGCACTGAAAATCGTGACCGCGCCTGGTGGCACCTCGGAAAGGCTCTCGACGAAGCGAGCGCCCTTTGCCTCGAGGCTCTCCACCACATGGCGATTATGGACGATCTCGTGACGCACATAGACCGGCGCGCCATGTCTTTCGAGCGCTCGTTCTACGATCTCGATCGCCCGCACCACGCCGGCACAAAAGCCGCGCGGCTGCGCCAAGATGACTTTCATGACCCCGGCCCCCGAACCCGGTTGCCACCCATTGGTGTCATTAGTTCGTCAACCGGCGACGCGGTCAAGATGCCTCTCCGTCGCTCTCCGGTCACAATTTGCGGAAATCGCTCACGAACATTGGTCCCTCGACCAGATCGCCTCAATCTAACCAAATAGGGACGCGCTAGTCGTTCGCTTGCGAAAGGACACGTTCGCCGGGCTTGTCACCCGAACCACCAACTGATCTTTGCCGGCGCAAGCGCTTGAGGACTGAAACCCACACCCTGCGCGCTGGGGAAGCGAGAATGTAGGAAATGCTCGCGAATTTGATACCTATGCCAGCCCATTGATCATGATCGAGACCGCAATCCTCAAGATCTTCAGGATCTGCACTGCGCGGCCCGCGCTGACGCTCATCGTCTACTTGCTGCTCACTCTCGGAGCGGTGCTCTTCACCTCGGAAAATTTTGCCATCCACACCGATACCAGCCAGCTCATCTCGTCGCGGCTCCCTTGGCGTCAGCGCGAATTACAGCTCGATGCGGCATTTCCGCAACAGGTGGACACGCTCCTCGCCGTCGTCGACGGCGCAACGCCTGAACTAGCCGACGACGGCACCAAGCGACTGGCTGCCGCTCTCGCCCGCGACCATGAGCATTTCGCGGCGGTGCGTGAGACCGCGGGCGGACCGTTCTTCGAGCATAACGGACTCCTGTTCCTCTCGACCGAGGAGGTGCAGCATACGACCGAGCAGCTCATTCGCGCTCAGCCCTTTCTCGGCACGCTTGCCGCCGATCCCACGCTGCGCGGGCTTGCCCAGGCGCTCTCTTACATCCCAAAGGGTGTGCAGCAGGGAACGATCGAAGCCAACGACTTCGCGGCGCCGCTCACGCGGCTCTCAACCGCCATCGATGCGCTGCTCGCCGGACATCCCGCGTCCTTCTCCTGGGGCGAGCTGATGACAGGTGAAGCGCCGGCGCCACGTGAGCTCCGCCGCTTTATCAGCGTAAAGCCGGTGCTTGACTTCAATGACCTTCAGCCGGGCGCCGCCGCCTCCGATGCGATCC
>DATHCZ010000186.1:0-6111 GCA_035319265.1 Methyloceanibacter sp.
CATCCAATCATCCGCAGACGCCCTCAGGCCGCCGACGAGGATCACCGCGGGCGAACCTTTGCCCTGACAAGAGAGATACACCTTGCGGCCCCCGCCGATATCGACAAGGCCAGCGAAGGGGCCAACCCCCGAAGATTTAGGCACGGATTGAGGCGGTGAAGTGTTGTCAGCCGCGTTCGCGAGCGAGGTCGCAGCGACGAGCAGAATGAGCGACAGGAGGCGACGGCAAATCGACATTTGGGCGTGCCTTCATCAATAGGTCGCCAGCAAGGGCTTTAACGGGGAGAGACTGGCGCACCCGACAGGATTCGAACCTGTGACCTCTGCCTTCGGAGGGCAACGCTCTATCCAACTGAGCTACGGGTGCTTGGTCGCCCGACCCTAACGAAAGCCCATCGCCTAAGCAATGTGGGTCCGGCTGAAAGGAAGTCGGCATCAGTCGAGGGAAATCAAGGGCCTCGCCCCTTGGTGTCAGGCTCGCTGCATACGAGCTCCGCCTCGCTGACCACGACTTGACGCAGTGCAGCATTGGCGTAGGTATGGCCACGGCATATATGAGCCGAGAGATGGCCATGGCTAAGAAAAAGGTGCTGGTGATCGGCGGCGGTTTCGGCGGCGTATTCGCCGCCAAGGCGCTCGAGAAGCAGGGGCGGGGCAAGCTCGAGGTCGAGCTGGTCAACGCCAACAACTATTTCGTTTTCCAACCGCTCTTGCCCGAGGTCGCCGCCTCCTCGATCCATTCCGCCGACGCGGTCGTGCCGCTCCGCCAGTTGTTAACGCGGTTGCAGGTGCGGCAGGCCGAGGTCATGGGCATCGACTTCGCCGAGAAGAAGGTCATTGTCGTGCAGGGCGCGCGGCGCGTGCCGGTCGATCTCCATTACGACGAGATCGTGATCGCGCTTGGCACCGGCGTCGATTTGAAGCGCTTTCCGGGGCTGCCCGAGCACGCGCTCACCATGAAGGACCTCGCCGACGCGCACCGGCTACGCACCCACGTCATCGGCTGCCTCGAGACGGCCGACGTGACCGACGATCCCGCGATCAAACAGCAGCTCTTGAGCTTCGTGGTGGTGGGCGCGGGCTTTTCGGGCGTCGAGACGATCGCAGAAGTGCGCGAGCTCGTGCGCCGGGCGCTGAGGTACTACCACAACATCAGCGACGAGGAGATCAAGTTCTACCTGATCGAGTACGCGCCCCGCATCCTGCCCACCTTTCCGGCCGACCTCGCCGCATATGCGACCCGCCGGCTGCAGATGCACGGCATCGAGGTTCTGACCGGCATCGGCACCAAGTCGGCAACCGGCTCTGCCGTCGAGCTGACCGACGGGCGCATCATCCCGACCAGCACAATCGTCGCCACAATAGGCAACGGCCCGCATCCTCTGGTCGCAACGCTTGGACTCGACATGAAGTGGGGCCGCATCAAGACCGACCGCTTCATGCGCGTGCCGGGCCATGAGGGAGCGTGGGCGCTCGGCGACGCGGCGCTCATTCCGCTCGCCGACGATCCTGACGATGACCCGCTGCTCTACGCGACGCAGACGGCGCAATTCGCCGTGCGCGAGGGGCGGCAACTCGCCTCGAATATCGTCGCCAAGATCGACGGCAAGGAACTCAAGCCGTTCGCCTACACCTCGAAAGGCTCGCTTGCCTCTTTAGGCATGAGCAAGGCGGTGGCCGACGTCTACGGCGTCAAGCTTTCCGGCACGTTCGCGTGGCTGCTCTGGCGCGGCTTCTATCTCTCTTTCCTGCCGGGCTTCACGGCCAAGCTCAGAGTGGGCCTGAACTGGCTCGTCAACAGCGTGATGCCGCCCAACATCGTGCAGATTCAGTCGACACCGCCGGCGACGCGCTACATCCACTACCGCAAGGGCGATCGGGTGTTCGAGCCGGGCATGTTGATCGACGGCTTCTATACTGTGGTCAAAGGCTCTTTCCAGCTTACTATCGACAATCCGGAAACTGGCGAGCATTTCGCCAAGCTGTTCAAGTCCGGCGACCATTTCGGCGAACGGGTGTTGCTCAAATCAGCGCTTCGTACCGGGCTCGTTGTGGCGCTCGAGGATTCTGTCGTGCTGTTCATCGCACAGAAAGACTTCACGCGCTTTGCCCGCGCCTTCCCCATCCTCGACACCTATTTCCGCGACTATATCGAGAAGACCTTCGGCGGCCCCGAGAAGTCGTTTGCGGCTGGCAGCGTCAACCACAAGCACGAGCTCGAGACGTTGCCTTGACCGCTAGTGGCCGTTCGGGCCTCACCCTTCGAGACAGACGGGCCTTTGGCCCTCCTCAGGGTGAGGAACTAGCTCCTCATGCTGAGGAGCGCCCAAAGGGCGCGTGTCGAAGCATGAGCCCCTGAATAACGCTGACGGCGCGGGCAGCAATCCCTATATTCTCGGCATCATGGCAGCACCAAAAAGCAACAGCCCCGCCGGCAGGCCGGTGGCGAAGGGCGACCACGTCTATCTGATCGACGGCTCGGGCTACATCTTCCGCGCCTATCACGCGCTTCCCCCGCTGACGCGACCCTCCGACGGGCTGCCTGTCGGCGCTGTGCACGGCTTCTGCGGCATGCTGTGGAAGCTCTTGCGCGAGACCGGAGAGCTTGCCCCGCCGACCCATATCGCGGTCATTTTCGATTATTCGGCCAAGACCTTCAGGAGCGATCTGTTCGACGGCTACAAGGCGAACCGGCCCGAGCCTCCGGGCGACCTCATTCCGCAATTTCCGCTGGTGCGCGATGCCGTGCGCGCCTTCAACGTCGCCTGCATCGAGATGGAAGGCTACGAGGCCGACGACCTGATCGCGACCTACGCACGCGAGGCGCTCGAAGCGGACGCCGACGTGACCATCGTGTCCTCGGACAAGGACCTGATGCAGATCGTCCAGCCCGGCGTCATCATGTACGACACGATGAAGAACAAGGCGATCGGCGAGGCCGAGGTGATCGAGCGCTTCGGCGTGCCGCCATCCAAGGTCGTCGAGGTGCAGGCGCTGATCGGCGATTCGTCCGACAATGTGCCGGGCGTGCCCGGCATCGGGGTCAAGACCGCGGCGCTCCTGATCAACGAGTTCGGTGATCTCGAGACGCTGCTCGCGCGCGCTTCCGAGATCAAGCAGGACAAGCGGCGCGAGAACCTGATTCAGTTCGCCGACCAGGCGCGGTTGTCCAAGGCCCTCGTCATCCTCGACACGCATGTTCCGCTCGAGGTGCCGCTCGCCGAGACCGCCGTGCGCCAACCCGACGCCGAGGCTCTGACCAGCTTCATGCGCAAGCTCGAATTCACCACCCTGCTCCGCCGCGTTGCCGAAGGGTTGGGGGCTGAGCTGCCCGAGGGCATGGCGCCGTCGACAACCCCGCAGCGCAAGAAGAAAGACGATTACGATCATCCTCTGCGCCGCTCGCCGCGCGGCGAGGCGGCACCGCCGCGCAAGCCGATCGCCGGGCACACCCCGGCGCAGCTCGCGGTCGAGCGTGCCGGCAAGCTCGAGGCTATTGCCTTCGACCGCGCCAATTACGAGACGGTGACCACGGCAGCGCGGCTCGCCGATCTGCTCGAGGCCGCGCGCTATCAGGGGCATTTCGCTTTCAGGTTGAAGCTCAATTCCGCCGATCCGATGCGGGGCGAATTGGTCGGCGTGGCGCTCGCCATCGTGCCGGGACATGCGGCCTACGTGCCGCTCGCCCACCGCGCCTCCGACGGGCTTGATCTTTCGGGCGACACCATCGCGCAGATCCCGGTCCGCGAGGCGCTGGACCTGTTAAAGCCGATTCTTGAGGACGCGAGCGTGCTCAAGATCGTGCAGAACGCGAAGTTCGACATGGTGGCGCTCGCGCGTTACGGCATCGCGCTCGAGGTGGTCGACGATCCCTGCCTGATGTCCTATGCGCTCGACGCCGGCCGCGCCGAGCACCTGCCCGAGCAGCTCGCCGGGCGCCTGCTCAGCCATACCTGCCTCACCGAAAAGGAGGTTATGGGCTCAGGGCGAAACTCGGTGGGGATCGACCGCGTCGCCATCGCCCGCGCCACCGAATTTGCCGGCGAGGAGACCGACATCGGGCTCAGGCTCTGGCTCGTGCTGAAGCCCCGGCTTGCCGCCGAATCCGTGACCACGGTCTATGAGACGCTGGAGCGGCCGCTCGCGCGCGTTCTCGCCGAGATGGAGCGCGCGGGGGTCAAGGTCGAGCGCGCGACGCTCGCCTCGCTGTCCGGCTCGTTCGCGCAGACCATCGCCAGGCTCGAGGACGAAATCAGGGCGCTCGCCGGAGAGGATTTCAACATCGGCTCGCCCAAGCAGCTCGGCGAGATCCTGTTCGACAAGATGAGCCTTGCCGGCGGGAGACGCACCAAGACGGGCGCGTGGAGCACCGACGCCGCCGCGCTCGAGGAGCTGGCGGCGGAAGGGCACGATCTCCCACGCAAAGTCCTCGACTGGCGGCTGCTGGCCAAGCTCAAGAGCACCTATACCGACGCGATCCCGACCTATATCCATCCCGAGACGGGGCGCGTGCACACGACCTATGCGCTTGCCGCAAGCACCACGGGTCGCCTCGCCTCGGTCGAGCCGAACCTGCAGAACATCCCGGTGCGAACGGCCGAGGGCCGCGCCATCCGCAAGGCCTTCGTCGCCGACAAGGGCAAGAAGCTGATCTCCGCCGATTACAGCCAGATCGAGCTTCGCGTGCTCGCGCATATGGCCGACACGCCGACGCTCCGGCAGGCCTTCGCCGACGGGCTCGACATCCATGCCATGACCGCGAGCGAGATGTTCGGCGTGCCGATCGAGGGCATGGACCCCAACATCCGGCGCCGCGCCAAAGCGATCAATTTCGGCATCGTCTACGGCATCTCCTCGGTCGGCCTCGCTGCCCAGCTCGGCATCGGGCGGAGCGAGGCCGGCGCCTACATCAAGACCTATTTCGAGCGCTTCCCCGGCATCCGCGATTACATGGAGGCGATGAAGGCCGAGGCGCGCCGGCAGGGCTACGTCAAGACGTTGTTCGGGCGGAAGGTGCATTACCCCGAGATCAACACCAAGAACCCGTCGCTCCGCGGCAATTACGAGCGCGCCGCGATCAATGCGCCGATCCAGGGCTCAGCCGCCGACATCATCCGCCGCGCCATGATCAGGATGGTCCCGGCGTTGGAGGCGGCCAGACTCTCCGCCCGCATGCTGATGCAGGTGCATGACGAGCTCGTGTTCGAGGCGCCTGAGGGCGAGGTCGAGGCGACCATGGAGGTGGCGCGGCACGTCATGGAGAAATCGCCGGAGCCCGCGCTGAAATTGAAGGTGCCGCTCAAGGTCGACGCGCGCGCGGGCGACAATTGGGAAGCCGCGCATTAGAGTCCGTTCTTTAGGAGGAAGCCATGGGCAAATGCGTGCAATGCGGCAACGACTACGACCAGAGCTTCACCGTCACCATGGGTGAACGTACGTTCGTGTTCGATTCATTCGAATGCGCGATCGCCGCGCTCGCGCCCGTCTGCCCGCATTGCGGCTGCCGCATCATCGGGCACGGCGTGCAGCACGCCGACACCATCTTCTGCTGCGTCCATTGCGCCAAGCATGAGGGCGTGAAGGGTTTGCGCGACCGGGATTGAAAATGCGCTTTACTCCAACGGCCTCGTCATTGCCGGGCTTGACCCGGCAATCCATTCCATTTGAGGTTCACCTCGTTGCGACGTCACGGTATGGATGCCCGGATCAAGTCCGGGCATGACGTGGAACTTGGATCGAAGGATGTTTAGACGCGTGAAAATGCTTCCACTTAGTCTGCTGCTTCTTTTCGCTGCCAGCCCGGCGCTTGCGCTGCCGGCGCCCATGCCGGACGCCGACCTGCTGGCCAAGAGCGACTTGGTCGCGCTCGTGCGCGTGCTGTCGGTCACCTGCGTATCGGTTTCGAAGGACGAGCGCAGCGGCGAAGCCTTGAGGAACTACAGCGCCAATGTCGAGCTGATCGAGGTCATTAAGGGCGATGTGGCGAAGGGAGCCGAGGTCACCATCACTTTCGAGGATGTTCCCAAGGGGCTGCTCGGTCCGTGGAGCGTGTTCTACTACCCCGGCGAGATGGTGTGGACGCATCTCGTCAAAAAGGGCGACAGCTACACC
>DATHCZ010000187.1:0-12212 GCA_035319265.1 Methyloceanibacter sp.
ATCGACGGGCTCGAGGCCGAGCGCGAGCAAAGGATCACCATCGACGTCGCCTACCGCTATTTCTCGACGCCGCGGCGGAAGTTCATCGTCGCCGACACGCCGGGCCATGTGCAGTACACGCGCAACATGGCGACCGGCGCCTCGAACTGCGATTTCGCCGTGCTCCTGGTCGATGCGCGGAGCGGTGTGCTCACCCAGACGCGGCGCCACGCTTGCATTCTGTCACTGCTCGGCATCCGCAAGATCGCCCTCGCGGTCAACAAGATGGACCTCGTCGAATTCGACCAGGGGCGATTCGAGGCGATCGCCGCCGATTTTTCCAACTTCGTCGAGCCGCTGAAATTCGACCGGGTGACCTCCATACCGGTGTCGGCGCTCAAGGGCGACAACGTGATCCATCCGAGCGCGCATATGCATTGGTATCACGGACCTACGCTGCTCGCGCATCTCGAGACCGTCGACGTCGACCGCGGAGGGGAAGCACGTCCATTCCGCTTTCCGGTGCAGTGGGTCAACCGGCCGCATCTCGATTTCCGCGGTTATGCCGGGACGGTGGCAAGCGGTGTCGTGCGGTCCGGAGACGAGGTGGCGATCCACCCGTCCGGCAAACGCGCGCATATTGCGCGGATCGTCACCGCCGACGGCGATCTCGCCGAGGCGCGCGAAGGCGATGCGGTCACGCTCACCTTCGCCGAGGAGGTGGATGCGAGCCGGGGCGATGTGATCGCGCTGCCGGACGGAGCGCCCTCAATTGCCGACCAGATCGCGGCGCGGATCATCTGGTTCGATGAGGAGCCGATGCTCCCCGGCCGGCCCTATACGCTCAAATGCGGTTGTCAGACGACCACCGCCACCGTTTCCAGCCTCAAATTCAAACTCAATGTCGACAATCTCGATCACGTGGCGGGCAAGACGCTCGAGCTGAACGAGGTCGGCTTGTGCAATCTAACCACGGCCAAGGCGCTCGTGTTCGATCCTTACGCTGAGAATGGCGACACGGGCTCGTTCATCCTGATCGACCGGTTCACCAACGCGACGGTTGCCGCGGGCATGATCGAGTTTGGGCTCAGGCGCGCCACCAACATTCAGTGGCAGGAGCTATCCATCGACAAGGGCGCGCGCGCCGGGCTCAAGGATCAGAAGCCGTGCGTGCTTTGGTTCACGGGGCTGTCGGGCGCCGGCAAGTCGACCATCGCCAACACGCTGGAGAAGCGGCTCCATGCCATGGGCCGGCACACTTATCTGCTCGATGGCGACAATATCCGCCACGGCCTCAACAAGGATCTCGGCTTTACCGACGCCGACCGCGTCGAGAACATCCGCCGCGTCGCCGAAACGGCGAAGCTGTTCGTCGATGCCGGGTTGATCGTCATGGTCTCGTTCATCTCGCCCTTCCGCTCGGAGCGGCGTATGGCACGCGATTTGCTCCAGGATGGCGAGTTCATCGAGATTTTCGTGGATACGCCGCTCGAGGTGTGCGAGGCGCGCGATCCGAAAGGGCTGTACCGCAAGGCGAGGGCCGGGCTGATCAGCAATTTCACCGGCATCGACTCGCTGTACGAGGCGCCGGAGAGGCCCGAGCTCAAGCTCGATACCAGAAGCAACAATCCCGAGTCGCTCGCCGAGGCGGTGCTGGTCGAGCTCAGGCGCCGCCATGTGGTCTAGAAGGCGCCGCCGATCCCGATAAGCAGGCATGCGCGTACGGTAGATTGAAGCAGAGCATAGGCCAGCGGCGCCGGCGTTCGTCCAGAAGTTGATAAGGCCGCAGCCGCCAGGTCCCCCCGATGGCTTCCCTCGGTCAAGCGGCTGCGGCCCTCCTTGCGCTAGTCGGACGGGTCTGAAACCGAAAGACTAGCAAGGATCTTCAGTCGCTCCGCAGCCTCGGCACTGCCTCGTTGCGAGGCCTGCTCGTACCAGCTGCGCGCCGCGACGGGATCGCTTTCGACGCCGCTCGCGCCTAGCTTCTTCAGCATCTCGGCATCGAAGGTGCGGGCCAGCTCGTAGGCCGCATCGCCCTCTCCACGTTCGGCAAGATGGAAGAGAAGGAGCCTCGCGCCTGCAATATCGCCTTCGGAAAGCAACAGCTTCGCGCGGGCGAGGAGCACCGACGATTCGGCGGGGGCGATCTGCTCTGTGGTGGCAGGGGCCTTGGCAGCGGCATCGAGCAGCGCGCTCGCCCAGCTCAGGCTGAGCCCCGCCGTATAGACGCGCGGGCGCGACGGCTCCACACGCAACACGAGGCTGCGCCGAGCTTGCGGCGCGTTGCCGGCGTCGAGCAGGTAAATGTCGACCGGATAGTCGCCGTTCGCGGCCTCACCCATCGTGAGGGAGAGGTCGGGCATTTCCTCGTCCTTGACCATCCACGAGCCGCTTGCGGTCCGCTGTCCGGCCGAGAGCTCGGCCTCTGGCGGCAGTCCCCGCAGCAGCGCGTACCGGGCATGGAGAGGTCCAATGAGCGGCGCGAGCGCGAGCTTGCGTCCTGCCGCCACCAAGGTCACCTGCGCGGGAGATGCATCCTCGACGGGTGTCGGCGCATTGACCACCGCCTTCGCGGGTATCAGCAAAGCCTCGCTCTTTTCGGCGCGATTTGCCGTCAGCATTGCCTCGCCCTCAGGCCGCTGCCAGGAGATCGAACTGGAGCGCGCCGGAACGGCCCTTTCGCCTTTGGCTTGGTCGGGCGCCGCGAGATGTGCGATCAGCACGAAGCAGCCGAGCGTGAGCAAGACGGCGGCCGCGAGCGAGCCGGCCACAAGGAAGTTCGCCTGGCGCTGCCGCCTTTGAAACTCGCGCACGAGCGCGAGCATATGGGCTTGTGTCGGCGGGTCGAGCCCCTCGATCGCGGGATGGTCGTCTTCGCCCGCATCATCAAACCCCGCTTGGGTCTCCTCGTCGCGGAGACCGTCGTGCTCATCCCACGCCGGCGGCGCCAGATCGCTCATATCCTCAAGCAGGGACCCCGTCGCCGCGACGCTCAGAGGGACTCTGATGCCCGACCCCCCCTCGATGGCGAAATCGAGGGCATTGAGCCGGGCGACGAGCGATTGAGGATAGGCGATTCCAACCGGACCATCTGGTGGTCCCGCGATCGTGTCAAACGGCTGGGTCAATCCCGGCTTTGGAAAAAACGCTGCCTCGTTCAGCAACGCGGAGCGCAGCAACGCATTCGCCCGATGGACCGGATGCAAATCAGGCCGCTCCGTCAGGGGCGTGGTGGAACCAAACATAGACGTGCTCCCTCTACTCCCCGCGCGCGAGTGCCCATTCGTGCGCGGTCACGCCCCCCATTCCCCGCGGATGCGCTCGTGCCCTCGAAGCGCATCCGACCATCAACTGCAAATTCTTCCTTCCGTTCCCTCGTCCCTCAAAAATATGTGCGCGTGAACAATCCCTAAGGGTTCAGTCCTTGGCTCGCCGAGCTCCGCTGCCATTCGATGAATTTCTTGAACAGTGCCGCCTTCGCGTCGTGCGGTGCCTCAGGGTCCTCGGGCGCCGCGGCGGGCGTCACTGAGCCGGATCTTTCCGCGATGGGCTTGGCGGCCATGGCCGGCCGCCCCGCGAGCCACGATTCTGCCTCGGGGGTGCGGCTGAGGCCGGGCACGGTCGCGGCGAGATTGACCTCGCGCCATTTCGGGTGCCGGTCCGAGGCTTGCAGCTCGGCAAAGCGCGGGAAGACGGTATCGACGAAGCGGGCGATGCGGATTGCGGCGCCAGGATCTTGTTTGCTCTTGGCGGCGAGAAGCACCATGCCGGTCGCCACCGTAGGGACCTCTCCGCTTCCCTCTATCAGATTGGGGTAGTCGGCCGCTTCGAGACGCGTGGGCAGGTAAACGGCCTCCAACGACGCGCCGAAGGAGATCGGAAGCAGATGGAGGCCGAGATCCCCGGAAATACCGGCAATCAGAGGTGAGGGTTTGCCGCTTACGATGACCGCGGCGGAGATCATGCCCTGCTTCAGGCGCTCGATGGCAAGGCTCGCATCGAGATTCTGGCTGTCGACGTCGATACCGAGCGCCTTAAACAGCGCCGACGCGGTGACCGAGGAACCGCTACCGACGGGTCCGAAACTCACCTTCTTGCCGGCGAGATCGGACATGGTCCTGATATCGGCGCGGGCGATGACGTGGACCTCTTGCGGATAGAGCCGCGCCACCAGCTCGAGATGCTGCGCGAGGTCCTTGCGCGCAGCCTCGGCCTCGGCGAGAGCATCGGTCGAGACGAAGGCGATGTCGACATGAGGCTCGTCGAGCAGGAGCGCGATATTGGCTTCACCCGCGTCTCCCAGCATCGGCAAGATGCGGAGAGCCTCGCCCGCGCCGAAGAGGCTTGCCATGTCGGCAGCGAGCACGGTCTCGGCCGCGGCCGCCGGTCCCGCCGCGAGCCCGAGCCAGTCAGCCCTCGATTGTTGTAAGGCGGTTCCGGCCCCGCCGGCGTGTGCGCTTCCGCCCGCAAGAACGCTGAGCAGGGCGATGCCCGTCATCATTTGCTTGATACGCAACACCACCCCCAAACGCTACCCAAGCCGAATCCTGTATCGAGGCTCGGGCACGACTGCATTGGCTTCGGGAGGCCAAGCACGCGGTCTAACGCGCTGATCTCCGAAGCGGTTCCTGTCGGGCGTTCGTGTGGTGTTGCGTGGCCCCGATCGGGGGCGAGGTCGTCTTTTTCTATTGCTTTCTAGGCTAATCCGCGACTTGGGCGCGATGTGGTTCTGATTGCGGCAAAGCCGGGGCCCCTGCGTCCCTCGCCAATCTCTTGCGTGTCCCGCCGCACTGTGATGAGGCGCACAATGGCGACCCGCATCCCCCGCCATCTCGGGTCTAGGCGAGGCGATCCCGCCTTGACCAAGCATTGTTAGGAGATGAGAGACATGAAACGCAAATTTGCGACAATGACAGCGGGCCTGGCCGTCTTGGCGCTGGCCGCGCTTGGGATTGCACCCGCCAAAGCGGTCTCCGACGGGGGCGCCCATGAGGTCGCGATCAAGGCCTGCTCGACCGCCAACCCGTCACAGCCGGTGAGCGTCGTGAACGCCGTCGACGATGGCAGCGGCATCGGCTTCAGCCTCGTCTGGCTCACCGACAAGGACAACAATCTGTGGATGTGCGACGCCGATGCGGAGGGGAATGTCTATTCCTATACGATCGTGGCGAAGGATCTGCTGTCGGGCGGCGGGCCCGAGCTGATCGGCCTTCAGCTCGCTTCCGACGGCACCTATGACGGTCGGCCGGAGGATGTCGCCGCCAAGGTGTGCGTCGCCTATCTGAAAGGTGGCGGCGAGGTGGTCCACATCAATCCCGACGGACTCGACATTGCTCCCGGCTTCATCGTGTTCGTCAAAGACAGCTCGGGCCACACCTACCTCTGTAACGCGACGAGCGATGCGGGCGTGTGGGCCTTCGAGGCGATTGGTGAGCCACTGACCTTCGACAAGAAACCTGAAGTGAGCTGAGCCCTCGCTCACCCGAGAGGCGAGCAAAAGCAGCGGGCGCGGATCCACCCTCCGCGCCCGCTTTGCCGTTCAGGAGAGGATTTCAGGCGCGAATTCGCGCACGAGGCCATCGACCATGCGGCGATAAAGCCGGTAGCAAAGCGCATCGAAGCCGAGATGCGCGGCGAGCGCGGCGGGCAGGATGAAGCGCGCATAGAGAAGAAGGAGCCGCGCCCGCTCCGTCGACCTTGGCAAGCGCGCCAGGATCTGGGGGGCGAGCTCATAATAACGGGCGATGTCGGCCTGCCCGCCGGGGCGCTGGGCGAGCACGTGATCGCGATAGCGGCGCAGGGCGGCAAGCTCGAAGCAATCGTCGTCGAGGCCTAAGACCTCGCAGGTGGCCGTGGTGATGAAGCAGGCGCCTTCCGGCGGCGTGCATTTCTGATCGGCATATTGCTGGGCGAGCTCGGTCTGACGGCCAGCGGCCCAGTCGAGCGCCTTGCGCAAGCTCTCGCAGTCGAGCTTGAGGCCGCACTCCTCCTTGTCGCCGAGCTTGACCGCAATCTCGATCGTGGCGCTCTTGCGGAACAGAGGCGCGGTGGCGAGCGGCAACACGACACTGACCTTGTTGTCGAAGATGTCGGTGCAGTTGCCGCACAGCGCCTCGTTCACCGCTTCCTTGCCGTCGGCGGCCCTGACGATCAGCCGGTTGGCAGGGTCGATCAGGAATTTCTTCGGCAGCTTGATCTTATCGCGATCGCCGTAGAGGACGATCTTTGCGTCATAACTCGTCGCCACCTGAATGTCGGCGTGGAGGCCGCAGTCGGGGGTGTCGAATTGCATCTGGTTGATGCGAGCCCCGGCCTGGCTGTCGGTGGCCAGGCCTTTCCACGGACCGAACGGCTTCGACGCAAAGCAGTCATTCTCGGCGGCGCGGGCACGCGGGATGAACGGGAGGCGGAGGCCCAGGCCCGCGGCAAGGATGAGGCCAAGCGCGCGGCGGCGCGTATTCAAGAGCATGAGCGAGCCTTATCGAGGTGCGTTTTCGGTGGCGACCCTAGCAGAGCAGGCGATGAAGCGGGAGAACGTTCGAGGTGCCGGTTTTGCCGGCAATGAGCTGGAAACGAAGGCGCGGCAGGGGACTCAGGCAGCGCGAGATGGATTGAGCTTGTCTGTCGGTGCTAAGGTGCCGACGGGACGTCTCGCATCGTCTGCATTCGGAGGTCTCAGCTATGAAGGAATTGGTCCGAGTTTATATCGGGAGCGACGAGCGAGGCGGCAGGGGCGAGGCGATCCTGCGCTACGGCTTGCAAAAATATGCGAGCTGCCCGGTGCAGGTCTTCGTCATGGAGCCCAATACCGTAGATCCTCCTTATTGGGGCGGCTACTGGAACAGGGGACGGGACCATATGCGCCCCTACGCTGGTGGTCACGGGACCAACTTCACCGTGTTTCGCTGGACGGTCCCGGAGGCCGCCGGTTACGCGGGGCGAGCGATCTATATCGACGCCGACATAACGGTTCACGGTGATATTTGGGACTTGTACTCCTTCGACTTGGGTGGGGCATGCTGCTCGATCAGGCGGGGCGTCATTCTTTTTGATTGCGAGCACCCGTTCTGGCGGTCGCCGCACTGGCTGAAAGTCGATGAAATGCGGCCGAGCGGCTTGGGCATCAAGGACTACCTGCGGAAAATCGCCGAGCACAACGTGGCGCTCCCGCTGTTTCCGGTCGAGTGGGATGTGTTGGACGGGACGGAGATGAGCCCGTATGAGGCCAAGCTGAACCACTACACGCGGATGAGCAAGCAGCCGTACCATCCGTTTCCGGATCGGTTTGGATACCCGAAGCAGCATCCGGTCAAGGACTGCGACAAGATATGGTGGGAGACCTACCTCGAACTTCGATCCGCCGAGGCGCGGGTTCCGGTCCGGCGGCACGCGAAGGTGAGCAACACCATCCGGCAGGCTCTCGAACTAGAGGCCGCAGCCGGGCTGAATGGGTTCGGCCGGCCGGCCGGGTACAAGTACCACTTCACCGACTTCAGCCAGTTCCACCAGGAGGCGGCGAAGATCAATCCTCACGGGTATCGATATAACCTCGAGACTTACGTTCCGTATGACGAACGTCGCTATCCGGTGAACCTCAAAAAGGCGGTGAGAAGGCTGCTAAAGAGCTTTCGACGTCCCGACCTCGTCGCGGCGAAGTGATCGCTCGTTCGGGCCGTCGCTTGCGGTCAAGTCTTCGAGCATCGCCTTTTCGCGCGTCCAGCGATGCTTGAGAGAAGGGCGAGCATCACGAAAATAATGAGCCGAGGTGGGCGCCTCACCGATCTGGTCGACGAACGAAAAGCCAAAGCAGCTCCCCCGCGATAGGTTGCCGCGCACGGACTTTACCAGAGCACAGAAGGTGATCCCGCCGCTCGGTTCCCCGCGCAGACTCTGATAAAGGTGTTGGTGGAAGCCGACCGGCAGTGCCGAAAGCTTGGCCCCTGCTTTACTGAGCGCGAGGACGTTGCTCCATCGTCTTTGACGGTAAATCAAGTCGGGCCGATTGATCACTGTCCAATCAGAGGTGAGCGATTCCTGATTGATGTCTTCGTCTTCGGGATGCCGCACGTGAAGGGTGCATTTTCGCCCATAGTCAGAGGCGAACTTATCGTCGACTGAAAAGCGGTTGAAACGAGCGACTACATCGTGACCGTCTATCAACTGCCCCTTGCCGGACCCGAGCTCGCAGGGAGAGTTGCCCACGATGGCGATCGACCGAGCTTTGTCTCTCAACAGGTCCATGAGAGACGCGCTCCCCTCGTCGAGCTTGGCGTGGAGATCGGCAAATTCCAAAATTCGCGCATGATCGTCCGCCAGCGCCGAGCTAACGCCGTGTGACGCAAGATAGCCGGCGAGAGGAAGAACGGCGTCATAGCTTTGTTCCAACGCCGGATGCGAAGCGAGCAGCCGTTTGACCAGCGAGGGGTCGCCGACGATAAAGGCGAGAGCCAAGGCCTCTCTCAACAACATTGCCTGATGGTCTTTGTCCCGGACCTTTTCGCCATAAGAGAGAATGTCTCGGAGCAAAGTCTCATTGGGCCCTTCGTACAGCCAACAGCTCCTCGTCCAAGCCGTCATCAGGTAAAATGGCGCGTATCCGGACTCCACAAGCTTTCCGACCAGCTGCTGATTTAACTCACCGGCTCCTTCATGGCCGAGCGTCAACAGAACGCGGTCAACGTATGCGGCGGTCGGATCTTCTCCTCGTCTGTTCTGAAAAAGCAGCCGGTCGCAACTGGCAAGGTTACGGTGAACTAACAACGCGCGCGCAGCGAAAACAATGCGCGCGGCACGGCGTTGCAGCGGGTCTCCGAATCCATCGATCATTGCTCCCGCTATTTTTTCCGCCCTTGCCTCATCGCCGGCTCTCGCCGCTTCATCAAAGAGATGCAGGGAGGAAAACCCCGGGAGCTTCATTCGGCCCCCCCACACGCCCTCGCTCATGACGATCTTGTCGTAGATGTGACGTTGCCAGGTTTCGTGGGGGTCGAGCTGATATCGCCGGCAGGCCCGCAGGCTATCCCCCCACAACTTGCGCTCGCGACGAAGGCGCCTACGGACGGCGGTCGGCAGAAAGCGCCGCGCGACTCGATTTTGCTGCAGCTTGCGAACCGCCCAATCAAGAGGACCGCTCAATACATTGCCCGACATGCTGAAGCCTAGCGTCACGAGCCTTTCGGGGCGACAGTAGCAAAGCGGCAGGGCGAGCGGGAGGCGGATAACGACCTCGTCGCGTCGCAACGAGAAGCGAAATCGGCTATTTTCGGCACGACTCGGGAATAAGACCTCGTTGCGGCAGGGGGAGCGGAGGCCTTGGCTCGATCAGCCCCGGCGTCAGTCTTGCGCGTCACTCTCGCGGTGCTTCTTGCCGCTGCCTGTCTCATGCTTTGCCATCAAGCATGGGCCCAAGGTGTCGGTGGGGCCGGGGACAATAACTCCGACAACGCCGACGATTACCCTATTCCTTCGACCGCGAAGCAATCCTACAGCCCGATCAGAGAGGGCTTCACCACGCCCATCAATCCGCGCGATGACCTGAGGGGCGCGGAGCCGCATGTCGACGAGCGGTCGGTCGAGCTAAAGGCGGCGCGCCAAGGCGAGGCGCCGTTCTTTCGCGATACCGAAATCGAGCTGAACAGCCGTAGCTACTGGTTCGCGGAGGATACTTTCGGACTTTCCAAGCCCGAGGCTCTGACGACCGGCGGCTCTCTGTCCTATCAATCGGGCTACCTCGCCGATTTTCTCAAGCTGAGCGGCACGGTCTACACCAGCCAGCCGCTTTATGCGCCGGCCGACGCCGGCGCGACGCTCAACCTCACCAAAGACGCCGATCAGATTACGACGCTTGGTCAAGCCAATGTGGGCATCAAGGTCCTGGGCCAGGAGATCACGGCCGGGCGAGAGCTCGTCCGCACGCCTTACATCAACCCCAACGATAGCCGGATGATTCCCCTTACCTTCGAGGGAATCGTGCTCTTGCCGGCGGCGGGAGACGATCCGCATCTCGACTACATCGCCTCTTACCTCTGGCGCTACAAGCCGCGCGACACCTCCGAGTTCGTGCCGTTCACCGAGCCGCTCGGCGTCACCGAGGACGAAGGCGTGCTGATCAATGGGGCGCACTACCGGGGCAGCGACTTCAACGTGGGGTTCGTGAATTACTGGATCAAGGACGCGATGAACACGGCCTATGGCGAGGTTGATTACACGCTGCACCTTGGCGCTCCGCACGACGGCCCGGAACTGCGCGTCGGTCTCAACGACACCGACCAGAGGAGCGTCGGCGCCGAGCTCATTCCAGGCTCTCCCTTCGCCACTTACCAGGCCTCCGCGCGCCTCATCGCGAGCTATCGCGGGCTCGTGCTCACCGGAGCGCTATCGCAAGTCGGCCGCGAGGCTGAGTTCCTCAAGCCTTACGGCTGGAGTCCGTCCTACACCGCGATGATGATCTCGTCCTTCCAGCGCGCCGGCGAGTTCGGAACTCTGGCGCGGCTTTCTTACGACTTCTCGCGACTTGGTTTGAATGGGCTCGCATTCTACGTCAGCCTGGGCCGGGGGACCGACGCCATCACTCCCGCCACCGGCGCCTCGCTTCCCAATCGCGACGAGATCGATCTTCGTCTTGAATACGAGCCGCACGGAAATGCGCTCGAGGGATTGCAGGTGCAGCTCGACTATATCGATCAGCAGTTGATCGACAATCCGACCCCGAGCGACGACCTCAAGCAGTTCCGCGCGATCGTGAACTATCTCGTCCCGCTGTTCTGATCAGCGTCTGCTCAGGCGTTGGTCCTACTCGCAGCTCAAACCAAGGTATGAGTTGCCTCAACTAATTACACATCGACGTGAACCTCCGTAGGATGGAGGCGCGTCCCATACGTATCTAGCCTCAGACGGTCAATCGCCGTCGGGCGGAACAAGGGAGCACGCTGATGTTGTACCGATCTCAAGACTTCAATTGCGAGAGGCCCGGCGCGTCCGCAGGGCGTTTCTCTGCCGCGGGGCTTCTTCCGGCTCTGTTCAAGATCGCGATGAGCGCGGTCGCCTGGTTCCTCGCTGTTGCCTGGCTCAACTTCGAAGGAACGCACGTCAACTCGACGACGGCCGTTACGGCGGGAATCTTCGTCATGTCGCTCACGTTGCTGCTGGTCTTCGGCTCAACCGCGATCGATGGCCGCCGTTGTGTTTGCGCAAAAAGATAAGCCGCGACCTCCGATGCGGTTGGCGCGGCTTACCTCAAGACGGAGGGC
The DNA here is from genome assembly GCA_035319265.1 of Methyloceanibacter sp. Classification (GTDB taxonomy): domain Bacteria; phylum Pseudomonadota; class Alphaproteobacteria; order Rhizobiales; family Methyloligellaceae; genus Methyloceanibacter. Next base: position 11,229 of record DATHCZ010000187.1, read on the forward strand.
TCCGTCAGCGCAGCGTGTATTTCACCAGACCCAGTTTGCACGCCTTATGGAACTCGTGCTTGGAGATGCGTCCATCCTGGTCGGCACCGTCGGCCAACTTGAAATTGACGATGAAGCGATGGGCGTTCTGCCGGTAGAGATAGTGGCCGGATGGAACAGCCAGCTTCCAAACGGCCATGCACTGCTTTCTGGTCAGGACGGCAGACGGGCGGCCTGATGTCATCGTCGCTGCAGATGCATAACCAGCTCCAAGCAATACCGCCAGACTCATCACAATAACCGAGGTTCTCATGGGTAGCCTCCGATCAGTCGCAAGAATCTCTTTCTAACGCTGCGCAGCAGGACCCACCGCGGCTGGAAATTACACCACCCGCGCGAGTTGGGTTCGGTCTCTTGGTCGCACGCGATTGTTTTGCTTAAGAAAGTCTCTCACTTTCCTCGCGGTTCCGCGGACGAGACGTCCCCTTGCAACCGATGGCGGCCATTGATTCAAAGTGTCCCGAAGGTCGCGCCGAGGACGATCACCCGGCAATAGCGATGATCGCGCCTATGATCGCCACTAGAGAACCGTGCGGAACCGCCACGACCCAATAGAGGATGGGGCTCGGCGCGCCGCGGCGAGAGTGGCTGGGGGACTAGGATTCGAACCTAGACTGACGGAGTCAGAGTCCGCTGTCCTACCGTTAGACGATCCCCCACCAATCCCTCATGTGGATTTGCAGTGGTGGCCCTGCAAGGCGCAAGAGCCTGGACTCGACTGTCCTTCTAGCCGCAGCTTTGCTCGGTTGGCAAGGCGTCGCGAGCGATTTGGGCGCCTCGAGACGCGCTAACGCTTCTTTTACCCCGTCAGGCGGAAGACGCGGGCGCCGAGGTGGCAGACGTAAAAAGCGCCTCAACCTTTCATAGCTATAATGGTGCCATGCAAACGCTCTCACCATCAGTCGAGCGGCTCGGCGCGGCGCTCAGGGCGCTCAGAGAGGCCTA
>DATHCZ010000188.1:0-11158 GCA_035319265.1 Methyloceanibacter sp.
GCGCTTCGGGGCCGCGCTCGGCGCGCGGCGCGAAACGATGGCCGGGCTATCGGGGCTCGGCGATCTCATTCTCACCTGCGGCAGCCCGCAATCGCGCAACATGTCGCTCGGCATCGAGCTCGGCAAAGGGCACAGCCTCAACGACGTGCTGGCAAAGCGCCTCTCGGTCACCGAGGGTGTGTACACCGCCGGCGCTCTGGTGGAGATGGCGGCCGCGCGGGGCATCGACATGCCGATCGCGCAAGGAGTGCATGCGGTGATCTCAGGTCTCGCCACCGTCGATGAGGCGATCGAGGCGCTGCTCGCCCGCCCGCTCAGGGCCGAGGTTTGAAGTCCAACGCTTTCGCTGCGTCGTCACGCCCGTGAAGCGGCATGGTTTCCCGCAAGACAACCCTACTATTGCTTCGAGTCCGCCGACGGAGCTTTGAACTTATCGATCTTGGTTCTGCCTGGAGAAATGACCTTCGCGGGAGTGCAATCACTTGTGGTGGTCTTTTCTACGCTGCAGACGGGAGGATCTCCCAGCGTGCAGCATGATTTGGAGCATGTCGTGTTCGTGCAATTGTGGAGGACTCCATTGATGGTCTTGGTCCCTTTGGTGGGAGTGCCGCACGTCTCAGCCCCGCACTGCTTCGGCTCGGCACGCGCAGCCACTGGCGCGGCCAAGAAAACGATCAGAAGCAAAAACCTGATGGGAGCCATTGCTTCCTCCTTAGTGAAGTAAGGAAGCGGCAATTTATCAGGAAAACGCGGACCAACATAGCGAAGGGTCGCGGCGTGACCATAGACAGCCGCCAAGCCCCGCAATAGCCTCGGTGCCGAACGGGGGGAACCCATGCTCTACGCGCTCATCTGCACCGACAAGCCGAACAGCCTCGCGCTCCGCAAGGCAAACCGCCCGGAGCACGTGGACTATCTGCAAAGCCTCGGCGAGACGCTCATTTTCGCCGGCCCCTTCACCGAGGAAGACGGCGCGACGATGAACGGCAGCCTCGTCGTGATCGAGGCCTCATCGCTTGACGCCGCGCGCAAGATCGCAGCCAGCGATCCCTTCGCCAAAGCGGGCCTGTTCGCCTCCGTCGACATCCGCCCGTGGCTGTGGACCATCAACGCTCCCGACGAGGAGGAGTGATGCCGCCATGGCCTACTGGCTGCTCAAATCCGAGCCTGAGGAATGGTCCTGGGACCAGCAGAAGAAGACGGGACGCAAAGGTGCCGAATGGGAGGGCGTGCGCAACTTCCAGGCCCGCGCCAACATGCGCAAGATGCGAAAGGGCGATCTCGGTTTCTTCTATCACACCGGTAAGGAGAAGCAGGTCGTCGGCATCGTCGAAGTGGTCAAGGAGGCGCACCCCGAATCGAACGACAAGACCGGAACGTGGGACTGCGTCGACGTTGCGGCGGTTGTGGACCTGCCTAAGCCCGTCATGCTGGCCGACGTCAAGGCCAACCCAAAACTCAAAGACATGGTGCTCGCGAGGGCACCGCGCCTCTCGGTGCAGCCCGTTTCGCCCCAGGAATGGAGTATGATCTGCAAGCTCGCGGGGCTCGCCAAGCCGCCCACGGCTTGAGCCGGCAAAGGGGGGAACGCACCATGACATTCGCAGGCGTCAACTACATCGCGGTGGTGATCGCGGGGCTCGCCGGCTTCGGCACCGGCGCCGCCTGGTACATGATTCTCGGCCGGTTCTGGCTCGCGGCCGTCGGCAAGAAGAAGGAGGACATGGACCCCTCGCCCACGCCCTTCCTCATCGCCATCGTCGCCAATCTGGTCATGGCCATCATGCTGGCGGGCGTGATCGGCCATCTTGGCGAGGTTAACATTAAGACCGGGGTCATCAGCGGCGCTCTGATCTGGCTCGGCTTCGTCATCACGACCATGGGCGTCAACCACGCCTTCGAGGGCGCCAAGACCTCTCTCACCCTGATCGACGGCGGGCACTGGCTCGCCGTGCTGCTCGTCATGGGAGCGGTCATCGGCGCATTCGGCATCTAGGATGACGCGCAAGCCTTTGCACAAAGAGGGTAGCTCAATCTAATATCGAAACACAAAAAGAGTGGCGCAAGAAAACAAGAGCGCTGCATCGCGTAGGGAGGAACGGACAGATGTCCGAGCACAAAGTCTACAAGGTCCAGGACTACAAGGTCCCCAAGGAATGGAAAGAGCGCGCCTTCATCGACAAGGACGAGTACGGGAAGCTCTACGAGAAGAGCCTCGACAAACCCGACAAGTTCTGGGGCAAGGAGGGCGAAAGGATCGACTGGATCAAGCCCTACACCAAAGTCAAGAACACGACCTTCGAATATCCCAACGTCTCGATCAAATGGTACGAGGACGGGACCCTCAACGTCGCGGCCAACTGCATCGACCGCCATCTCAAGAAGCGGGGCAAGCAGACCGCCATCATCTTCGAGCCCGACGATCCCAACGCCGCGGCGCTGCACATCACCTACAAGGAGCTGCACGAGAACGTCTGCCGCCTCGCCAATGTGCTGAAGGCGAACGGCGTCAAGCGCGGCGACCGCGTCACCATCTACCTGCCGATGATCCCCGAAATCGCTTACGCCATGCTCGCGTGTGCGCGCATCGGCGCCATCCATTCCATCGTGTTCGGCGGGTTCTCGCCGGACTCGCTCGCCGGACGCATCGAGGACTGCGGGTCCAAGCTCCTGATCACCGCCGACGAGGGTCTGCGCGGCGGCCGCAAGGTCCCGCTCAAGGCCAATGCCGACGAGGCCTTGCGCAAGGTCCCAGGCGTCGAGCGGGTGCTTGTCGTGGGGCGCACCGGCGGCGAAGTGCCGTGGACCGAGGGCCGCGACCGCTGGCTGCATGATGAGCTCGCCAAGGTCGATGCCGACTGTCCGCCGGAGGAGATGGGTGCCGAAGACCCGCTCTTCATCCTCTACACGTCGGGCTCGACGGGACGGCCGAAGGGGGCGCTGCATACCACGGGCGGATATCTCGTCTACGCCGCCATGACGCACCAATACATCTTCGATTATCACGACGGCGACATCTATTGGTGCACGGCCGATGTCGGCTGGATCACCGGCCACACCTATATCGTCTACGGCCCACTCGCCAACGGCGCCACCACAGTCATCTTCGAAGGCATCCCGAACTATCCGGACGCCTCGCGCTTCTGGCAGGTGGTCGACAAGCACAAGGTCAACATCTTCTACACCGCGCCGACCGCGATCAGATCGCTGATGGGCGTGGGCGATGACTATGTGAAGCGTACCAAGCGGAAGTCGCTCAGGCTGCTCGGCAGCGTTGGCGAGCCGATCAACCCCGAGGCGTGGGAGTGGTACTACCACGTGGTCGGAGAGGGCCGTTGCCCGATCGTCGATACCTGGTGGCAGACCGAGACCGGCGGCATTCTCATCACGCCGCTTCCCGGCGCCACCAAGCTAAGGCCGGGCTCGGCGACCTTCCCCTTCTTCGGCGTCAAGCCCGCCGTGGTCGACTCCGAGGGCAACATCCTTGAGGGCGAGGCGACCGGCAATCTCGTTATTCTCGATGCCTGGCCCGGCATCATGCGCACGGTCTACGGCGATCATCAGCGTTTCGTCGAGACCTACTTCGCCACCTACAAGGGCAAGTATTTCACCGGCGACGGCTGCCGGCGCGACGAGGACGGCTATTATTGGATCACCGGCCGCGCCGACGATGTGCTCAAGGTCTCCGGCCACCGCATGGGAACTGCCGAGATCGAATCGGCTCTCGTTGCCCATCCCAAGGTCTCCGAAGCTGCGGTCGTGGGCTATCCCCACGACATCAAGGGCCAGGGCGTCTATTGCTACGTGACGCTGATGTCGGGAGAGTCGGGGGACGAGGCGCTCAAGAAAGAGCTTCGCGACTGGGTGCGCAAGGAGATCGGACCGATCGCATCGCCCGATCTGATCCAGTTCGCGCCGGGGCTGCCCAAGACGCGCTCGGGCAAGATCATGCGCCGCATCCTGCGCAAGATCGCCGAGGACGATTTCGGAAATCTCGGCGATACCTCGACGCTTGCCGATCCGGCTGTGGTCGGCGATCTGGTGGAGAACCGCCAGAACCGGAGATAAGCCCATGTGGCTGAAGCGCATCCTGATCGGCGCGGGCATCGTGCTCGCGCTGTTGATCGCCCTCGTCTTCGCCGTGGGCTATTGGACCCCGAGCGGGCAGGTCGAGCAGAGCCTGTCGGTGACGGTCGGCCACCGCACCGTCACCATCGGTGGCCACTATAAGAGCGTCACGCAGGAGTCGATGGCCGACGGCATGTCGATCAAGGTGGACGGCCACGAGATCACTCTCACCGGCGATCAGCTCACCATCGACGGCAAGACGCAAGTGCTCGAGCCCGACCAGAACATCGAGATCTTCGTCGACGACAAGGGCCAGGTTTCGGTCAAGGTGGTGCAGGCCGACGCGGGCGCGCCGGGGCGCGACAGCCCAATAGGGCTCGCCGTTAGGTCAGCGAGCGGGTGATCCGGTCGAGCAGCGCCGACCAGGCGGCGCGCGTCTCGCGGGTGAAGCCTTTCTCGAGCGACTGCTCGAGCGTCCAGATCAGCGCCTTGGCCATCATGCGGTAGTGGCGTGTCCTGATCCCGAGCTGGCGATGGCGCGCACCGAGCAGCTTCAACGTCGGCGTCAGCTCCTCGTCCTGGCTCAGCGTGATCATGGTGAGCTTCATCGCGGCGGTGAATTTGCGCGTCTGAATCTCGATGGGCCCGGAGAATTTCGCGCGCAGGCTCGAATCGAGCGCGAATAGCTTGCGGAAGAAGACTTGCGCCACGAGGTCGATGGCCGGCTCGATCTTGGCGTAACTCTCGCGGATGCGGCGCTTGTGCTCGTCGGTGAGTGGTGCTTCGGCGGGGGTCGCGACCCTCTTCAAACGCATGCGGGTCATGGTCTTGCTGGACGACAAATTCAGGGCGACTGGCATGGCGGACTTTCCCCCGGTGAGCGAGACAGTCCGGCAAGAATGCGGCCGAGCGATTGACGAACCGTTAAGGTAAGCGCGCCCGCAACCACTGCGCGGGCAATGCCCAAAAAGCCTTTGAGCCCGCCGCTTTCGCCCCACCTTGTGACGGGCGAGCGGGCCTCCATATTAAGGCTCGAAGCCTCGGGTTTTCGCCTTTAGTGACGGCTTCGAGGAGGTCCCATGAGCTATTTCCGCACCGCCATCCTGCTCGCGGCGATGACCGCGCTGTTCATGGGCATCGGCTTTTTGATCGGCGGCCAGTCGGGGATGGTCATCGCGCTTGTCGTCGCCGCGGCAATGAACCTTTTCGCCTATTGGAACTCCGACAAGATGGTGCTCTCCATGTACGGGGCGCGCGAGGTCGACGAGCGCTCGGCGCCCGAGCTGGTCTCGCTGGTGAGGCAGCTCGCCGGCGCCGCGGGGATTCCCATGCCGCGCGTCTACGTGATGGAGAATCCGCAGCCGAACGCCTTCGCCACGGGCCGCAACCCCGAGCACGCCGCCGTCGCGGTGACAAGCGGTCTCCTCAATACCGTCAATCGCGAGGAGCTGTCGGGCGTGCTGGCGCATGAGCTTGGCCATATCAAGCATCGCGACACGCTGCTCATGACCATCACCGCGACCATCGCCGGCGCGATCTCGATGCTCGCCAATTTCGGCTTCTATTTCGGCGGGCGGAGCAACAACAGCGGCAATATCGGCTTTATCGGCTCGCTGTTGCTCCTCATTCTCGGCCCACTGGCTGCCGGGCTGGTGCAGATGGCGATTAGCCGGACGCGCGAATACGAGGCCGACCGCGAAGGCGCCGAGATCAGCAAGCGGCCGCTCGCGCTCGCCTCCGCCTTGGAGAAGATCGCAGGCAAAGCCGAGCAGATCCCCAATATGCCGGCGGAGCGCAATCCGGCCTCGGCGCATCTCTTCATCGTCAATCCGCTGTCAGGCGCGCGCATGGACAATCTCTTCTCCACGCACCCGAATGTCGAGAACCGCGTGGCGCGGCTCGAGGAAATCGCGCGCGAGATGGGCACGACGGCGGCGCCGTCCGCTGCTCCCGCAAGCGAGGCATCCTCGGGTCCGTGGTCCTCATCTCCGTCGGCCGCGCGGCGCGGGCCTTGGGGCTAAACGTTTAGGCACGATCCGATGATCGCACCCGACAAAGAGGCGCGGGACAGGGCTCACGCGCGCGAGTTCCAGGTCGGCCTGCCGGCGCGGCGCGCGGCGGTCGAGCTTCTCGACGCCGTTCTGCAGAAGAAGCAGGCGCTCGACGACATTCTCGGCCGCTCGCTGGAAAAGGGCGCGATGTTCAACTTGCCCGCCCGCGACCGCGCGCTTACCCGCGCCATCGTGGCGGCGAGCCTCAGGCGCAAGGGGCAGATCGACCATGTGCTCGGCACGTTTCTCGAGCGCGGCATGCCAGAGAAGTCGGGCACGCTCTATCCGATTCTGCTGTCGGCCGCGGCCCAGCTCATCTTCCTCGAGACGCCGCCGCACGCGGCGATCGACCTCGCCGTCACGCTCGCCCAGTACGATCCGCGCGCCAGGCGCTACGATAAGCTGGTCAATGCCGTGCTCAGGCGCGTCGCCGCCGAAGGCGAGGCGGTCGCCGCAAGTCTCGATGCACCGCACGTCAACACGCCGGATTGGCTGTGGTCGCGCTGGGTGTCCTATTGGGGCGAGCCGCGTGCCCGCGCCATCGCCACCGCCCATCTCGTCGAGCCGCCGCTCGATGTCACCGTGAAGAGCGAACCCGCGCTGTGGGCCGAGAGGCTTCAGGGGCGCGTGCTGCCGACGGGTAGCGTCAGGCTGCTGCCCAAGGGTCGCATCGAGGCGCTTCCCGGCTTCGACGACGGCGCGTGGTGGGTGCAGGACGTCGGTGCCTCTTTGCCGGCGCGGCTTCTCGGCGACGTCAAGGGCAAGCGCGTTGCCGATCTCTGCGCCGCGCCGGGCGGCAAGACCGCGCAGCTTGCGCTCGCCGGCGCCGTGGTGACGGCCGTCGACCTGTCGAGGACGCGGCTTGGCAGGGTGCGCGAGAATCTCGATCGGCTGGGTCTTAGGGCCGAGCTCGTATTGGGCGACGCGGCGACCTTCAGCGCGGAGGATAAGTTCGACGCGGTCCTGCTCGATGCGCCTTGCTCATCGACCGGCACGATCCGCCGCCATCCCGACATTCCCTACACGAAGTCGCCAAAGGACATCGAGGCGCTGGCCGGCCTCCAGGCGCGGCTGCTCGACAACGCCGTCAGCCAGCTCAAGCCGGGCGGCACGCTCGTCTATTCGACCTGCTCGCTCGAGCCCGAGGAGGGCGAGGCGCAGATTGCATCGCTCATGGTGCGGCACAACGGGCTCCGCCTCGACGAGATCGGCAAAGACGAGATCGCGGGGGAGGCCGAGTGGATCGAGCCGTCGGGCTGCCTCAGGACTTTCCCCTATGAGCTCAAGCTCGACAGCCCCGAATGGAGCGGAATGGACGGATTTTTCGCCGCGCGGCTTATTCGCCACGGTTAAACTTCGTTAACCATCGGGCTTGATCCGGAAGGCGAGCGGCCCGAGAATGGGGCCCTCAGGATGCGCGGGGAGTGCTTGCGCCCACATCGTGTTGGGCGCGCGGGGCAGCAGCTTGGAGTTTAAGCGGCATGGCGGCTGATTCTCAGGCCTTCGAGCGCGGCCAGCGCGTTCAAGGGGCACGCTATGGCGGCCCGGGCGCCTTGCGCCGCTTCATGCTCGCAGGCATGGCCTCGATCAGCTATCCGGGCTCGCAGGCCGAACAGCTCCTGCTCGCGCCCCAGGAGCTCAGGACGGCGGACCCGAGTTTCGCCACCGAGCTTTACAACGGGCATTTCGGCCTCGCCGGCCGGCTCGCGGAGCTCAACGCCGATTCCCCTTTCGAGATCGAGCCGCCTTCGGAGGGCTGGGAACGCGAGCTTTACGGCTTCGGTTGGCTCCGTCATTTGCGCGCAACCGGCAGCGAGCTCTCGCGCGAACAGGCCAAGGCGCTCGTCGGCGACTTCGTCCGTCTCCGCCGCTCGATCAAAGGGCTTGCCTGGCAGCCCGAGATCGTCGGCCGCCGGGTGATTTCCTGGCTGTCGAACTCGGTGCTGATTCTCGATAGCGGCGAGCCGCAGGCCTATGAGGACTTCCTGCGCGCGCTCACCTCGCAACTCCGTTATCTCTCGGCGAGCTACCGCGATTGCCCGGACGGCGTGCCCCGTCTCGTTACGCTGATGGCGCTGATCTATGCCGGGCTCTGCATCGCCGACCAGCAATCGGTGGTCGATCGCTATACGCGCCCGTTCTCTAAGGAGCTCGAGCGGCAAATCCTGCCGGACGGCGGACATATCTCTCGCAACCCGGAGGCTCTGGTCGAGCTTCTGCTCGATCTCCTGCCGCTTCGCCAATGTTTCGTGGCGCGCGACCGCACCCCGCCGAAGGAGCTGACCGACGCCATCGACCGCATCATGCCGATGCTCCGCTTCTTCCGCATCGGCGACGGCACCTTGGCGCGCTTCAACGGCTGCGGACCGACGCCGACCGACGCGCTCGCCACCGTGCTCGCCTATGACGACGTCGAGGGCTCGCATGTCAGGAGCGCGGTGAACTCAGCCTATGTCAGGCTGAATTGTGGGGCGATGCAGCTCATCTGCGACATGGGCCCCGCGCCGGCCGCTTCGCTCAGTGCCGACGCGCAGGCCGGCTTCCTCTCCTTCGAGATCGCCTCCGGCAATGCACCGATGATCGTGAATTGCGGCACGCCGTCGCCCGATCACCAGGAGTGGCTCCCCTACGCCCGCTCGACCGCCGCGCAATCGACACTGACCTTCGAAGATTCGTCCTCGGGCGAGTTCACCGACGGGGTCGACGGCACGCAGACGGTGATCGGCGCGCCGCTGGTCGGTCCCGCCAATGCGCAAGCCACGCTATCCGACCAGGGCGACAATCTCCGCATCAAGGGCTCGCATGAGGGCTATCTCTCGCGCTACGGGGTGGTGCATTCGCGCCAGCTCCTCATCGCCCAGACCGGCAAGCTTATCTCCGGCGAGGACAAGCTTGCCGCTCCGAAAGGGCTGTCGAGCCCCGAAGGACTCATTGCCGGGGCCTATGCCATCCGCTTCCACCTCCACCCGAGCGTGAGCGCGGCGCTGTCGGAAGACGGGCAAAGCGTCAATGTCTTGCTCAAGACCGGCGAGACGTGGCGCATCAGCTCCAACGCGCCCGAGACGGCCATCGAGGAGAGCTTCTTCCTTGCCGATGCGCGCGGGCCGCAGCGGACCTCGCAAGTCGTGCTGAGCGGCGTGATGGGAGAGGCTTACGAGGTCAGGATCGTGTGGAATATCGAGCAAATCGGCGCCAATGGCGGCGCCCATCCTCTGGTCGATCCGAACGACGCCTCGCCGCCCGACGCCTCGCCGCCAGCGGCTTAATCGTTAGCAAGCAAAAAAGTGGGTGGCCGGGACAAGCCCGGCCATGACCGGTTTCCCCGTGTGCTAGAACCGTCAGCGTCATGGAACATCGCACCATCAAGCGCGCGCTGCTCTCGGTCAGCGACAAGACCGGACTGGCCGAGTTCGCCGAGGCGCTCGCCGGTTACGGGGTCGAGATCGTCTCGACCGGCGGCACCGCCAAGCTGTTGCGCGACGCCGGGATCGAGGTGATCGACGTTTCCGACGTCACCGCCGTGCCCGAGATGATGGATGGGCGGGTCAAGACGCTGCACCCGAAGATCCATGGCGGGCTGCTCGCGGTGCGCGGGGACGAGGCGCATGAGCGCGCGCTCGAAGAGCACGCCATTCCGCCGATCGACCTCGTCGTGGTCAATCTCTATCCCTTCGAGCAGACGGTCGCGAGCGGGGCCGATGTCGCCACGTGCATCGAGGCGATCGACATCGGCGGCCCGGCACTGATCCGCGCCGGCGCCAAGAACCACGCCAGCGTCACCGTCATCACCGAGCCGTCCGACTATGCCCGCGTGCTCGACGAGATGACGGCGCATGACGGGGCGACCACGCTTGCCTTGCGCAAATCGCTCGCGGGACGCGCCTTCGCCCGCACTGCCGCTTATGATGCGGCGATCGCGAATTGGTTCGCGACTGTCGAGAACGAACAGAACCCTGAACGGCGCGTGCTAGCGGGCCAGCTCGTCGAGGCACTCCGTTACGGCGAGAACCCGCATCAATGGGCCTCGTTCTATCGCACGGACGGGAAGCGCTCCGGCGTCGCCACGGCCAAGCAGCTCCAAGGCAAGGAGCTGTCTTACAACAATCTCAACGACACCGACGCCGCCTACGAGCTCGTCGCCGAGTTCGATGCGGAGCAAAGCGCCGCCGTAGCCATCATCAAGCACGCCAATCCGTGCGGCGTGGCGCTCGGGCGCACTCTCGCCGAGGCCTACGCCAAGGCTCTCGCCTGCGATCCGGTGAGCGCGTTCGGTGGCATCGTCGCGCTGAACCGCCCGCTCGACGCCGAGGCCGCGCGCGAGATCGTGAAGATCTTCACCGAGGTGATCATCGCGCCGGACGCGAGCGCCGAAGCGAAGGCGATTCTCGCCGAGAAAAAGAATTTGCGTCTGCTGCTTGCGGACGGCCTGCCCGATCCAAAAGCCGAAGGCGTCGTTTTCCATTCGCTCGCCGGCGGCTTCCTCGTGCAGGGACGCGACAACGCCGTGGTCGCGCAACCCGAGCTCAAGATCGTGACCAAGCGGAAACCGACCGCAGAGGAATTCGCCGACCTCATCTTCGCCTTCACGGTGGCGAAGCACGTCAAATCTAACGCCATCGTATATGCCAAGGACGCCGCCACGGTCGGCATCGGTGCGGGGCAGATGAGTCGGGTCGACGCCGCGCGTATGGCGGCATGGAAGGCTGAAGATGCTGCAAAAGGGCGGGGGTTGGCCACCAGCCCGACGCAAGGCTCGGTCGCGGCGTCAGATGCATTCTTCCCCTTCCCCGATGGATTGCAGGTGGTCGCTGACGCCGGGGCGACCGCGGTGATCCAACCGGGCGGCGCGATGCGCGACGCCGATGTGATCGCGGCCGCCGACAGAGCCGGTCTCGCCATGGTCTTCACCGGCATGCGCCATTTCCGGCATTGAGAGCGTCGCCGCCGCTACTGGCCGCAGACGCTTGAGCCCGTGGTGCAGACGTAAGGCACCACCACACCGGTAAAGCAGGTCGTATAGAATTGAGCGGTGACGATGT
>DATHCZ010000189.1:0-8346 GCA_035319265.1 Methyloceanibacter sp.
CGATCTCGGCGATGCGGTCGACCGCATCGTCCTCCTGCCAGATCAGCTTGGAGGGGGCGATGAGGTCGGTGCCAAGTTCCGCGAGTTTCAGAGCAGCGTCGGTCGCGTCGATGTTGAAGGCCACGCACGGGACCACGAAAATTTCAGCCCACCAGGCAATCAACTCGGCACACTGATCGATCCCATCGATATCGCTCGGCGATGCCGGCCCGAAGCCGACGTAATCAGCGCCAAGCTCGGCAAGCAGCATCGCCTCGTGACGCATGAGCCCGCAACCGACGCCGATGCTCGCCTCGGGCCCGAGCAAAGCGCGGGCGGTACGATAGGCGTCCGAATCAGCCCCGAGATGAACGCCGTCAGCGCCCAACCGCTCGGCGAGCGCGACATCGTTTTCGATGAGGCAGGCAGCGCCGGTGGCCTGGACAAGGTCGATGAGCCGGTTGACATGATGTTCGTCGCTCGCGCCCTGGTCATGACCAAGCAAGACACAGGCGACGTCGGCTTTGGCCAACGCTTGAGTGAGTTGAGCTTCGAGCTTCGCCGTGGGCTGGCCTGGAAGCTGCAAGTAGAGCCGGCACCTAGGCTTGACGTCAGCCATGATCTCGGGCTCTCGCCGCCTCCTTGGACGTTGACGATACGTTAACAGGGCCCGTCTCAAATCACACGCCTCTCGGCACTGTCAATCGCCGCTGGAACCAAGCATGGGAAATCGTAGTTGTTGAACATTTGGCGGGGTGGGACCACATTATTGCCAGGCCGCTGTATTAGACAGCGAGCGTGTCGCTTCGCCGGCATATGCGGCGGCAGGCCGGGTGGGGAGGGCCAGCAGCGCGATGACCGAACCTGATGCTCTGCAGCAGGCTACGGAGCGGCTCGATGCCGCGCTCGATGAGCTCGAAGGCTTCCTGCAACAACTCATCGCGGACAGTGAAGGCGACAAGTCCCTCGCATCGTTGCAAGAGCAATTGCGCAAGCTCACTGAGGAGCGCGATCGGCTCAGGCTCGATCTCGATGCGGAAAGGAACCGCGTGCGGCGGTTGAAGGCTGCCAATGAGGAGGTATCCGGCCGACTCGAGGCCGTGATGGTGACACTTAAGCATATGATGCCGGCCGTGCCGGGGTAGGGCGTAACAGGCGGGGGTTCGCATGGGTCAAGTCAGCGTCACGTTGAACGGCCGGACCTACCGGCTCGAATGCGGAGAAGGCGAGGAGACTCATCTCATCGCGCTGGCAGAATATCTCGGCTCTCATGTCGACACGATGCGGCGAAAGTTCGGCCAGGTGGGCGACGATCGCCTGATCCTGATGGCCTCGCTCGTCGTCACCGACGAGTTGTGGGAGCTCAGGCGCCAGATGCAGGAGATGAAAGCGACGCTGGCTGAAGCGCGCCGCGACCGCTCGGTCGCCAACGAATCGGTGAAGCACCAGCAAGCCGACCTCGCCCAGCGCGTCAGCTCGGCGGCCGACCGGCTCGAGATGTTGAATGAGCGCTTCGCCGATCTCGCGGGAGCGACCCCCCCTCCAACAACGCGGCGTTAGTCGCAATTTGAGCTTTGCTTCGCTATATTGCCGAGCTGGCGGGCTGCGAGGTGCGTTAGGAGCACAATTCCCAGGGCCCTATAAGATCCAATGGGAGCCGACCCTGACGGGGACCGTGGTCTCCGCCATTTGGCGCCCACCTACATTAGTAGGGACACCCGGGATCTTAGCTCCGACGGCCATCGTGGCTTCGCCATCCTCTCTTTGGCGCAATCCCCCGCCTTTTGCCTAAGCCTCCCCGCGAAACTGGCGATGCGGCCCGCAATTCTGTATTGACGCCGCAGGACAATCCGCACGAGGCGCGAGAACGGCCCCAGTTATGCGAATTCTATTTTTGGGCGATCTGGTAGGCCGTTGCGGGCGAAACGCTGTGATCGAGGCGCTGCCCAATCTACGCGAGCGCTATTCCCTCGATTTCGTGGTGGTGAATGCCGAGAATGCCGCGGGCGGCTTCGGCGTCACGGAGCAAATCCTGATAGACCTGCTCGATGCCGGCGCCGACGTGGTGACCACGGGCAATCATGTGTTCGATCAGCGCGAGGCGCTCGTCTTCATCGAGCGCTACGACCGGCTGCTGCGGCCGATCAACTATCCGGCAGGGACGCCGGGGAAGGGCGCCGGCCTGTTCAAGGCCGCTAACGGGCAAGACGTGCTCGTGATCAATGCCATGGGGCGGGTTTTCATGGCCGATCTCGACGATCCGTTCCGTGCCGTTGAGAACGAGCTCGAAGCCTGCGGCCTAAAAACCGGCGCCGACGCCATCCTCATCGATTTCCATGCCGAGGCGACGTCGGAGAAGGAAGCGATGGGCTATTTCGTCGATGGGCGGGTGAGCGCTCTGATCGGCACGCACACCCACGTGCCTACTGCCGACGAGCAGATCCTGCCGCGCGGCACCGCCTATATCAGCGATGCCGGCATGTGCGGCGATTTCGATTCGGTGCTCGGCATGGACAAGGAGGAGCCGCTGCAACGCTTCCTCACCAAGATCGCGAGCGGGCGCTTCACGCCCGCGCTCGGCGAAGCCACGCTATGCGGGGTCGCGGTCGACATCGATGACGCGACCGGGCTCGCACGGGTGATCGCGCCGCTCAGGCAGGGCGGAAGGTTGTCGCAGGTCGAGCCTACCTTTTGGCTCGCAGAGGCTCAGGCCGAGTGAAGCTTGGACGCCGAGCCATTGAAGCCGCGGGCGCGTCCATGCGCAAGCAGCCGCTTCAGACAGAAGATCGCCTCGTCGAGATGGAGCAGCGCGCGCTCGGCATCGCCGCTCTCGTCGAACAAAGAGAGCCTTGCCTTTGCCACGTGATCGGCGGCCTCGGAGCAGAGCTCGGAGAGCGTGGCGACCGGCATCGCCGTGTCCCGCGCGATCTTTGCAGTTGATTTCGGTGGCTGCGGCATGGTTCCCCCTTATGATTTCGCGCGAGAGGCGCAAAGAATCCCCAGCCTTCTTTTGTCAAGCCATCAGGGTTAAGGCTTCGCTAAGGGGTGAGCTACGCAAGCGCGAGGCATGCCGGCTCCTATGGATTTCCGCCGCTCCCGCGCCTATAAGTCCCGACCTGATCGCGACGGCCGGAAACAGGCAGGACGGGGCGAATGGCTGGCCATTCCAAGTTCAAAAATATCCAGTTCCGCAAGGGTGCGCAGGACAAGAAGCGCTCCAAGCTGTTTTCCAAGCTCGCCCGAGAAATCACCGCGGCGGCCAAGATGGGGTTGCCCGATCCCGCGATGAACGCGCGGCTCAGAGGCGCGATCCAGGCGGCGCGAGCCCAGAACATGCCGAAGGACAATATCGAGCGGGCGATCAAGAAGAGCGAAGAGGCGGGCGGCGCCAACTACGAGGCGGTGCGCTATGAGGGCTTCGGTGCCGGCGGCGTCGGCGTGATCGTCGAGGCGCTCACCGACAATCGCAACCGCACGGCGAGCGAGGTGCGCTCGATCTTCACCAAGTTCGGCGGCAATCTCGGCGAGACGGGTGCGGTGTCGTTCAATTTCGACAAGCTCGGATCGATCGAGTTCGACGCTTCGAAGGCGACGGCCGATCAGATGCTGGAAGCGGCGATCGAGGCCGGCGCGGACGATGTGGAATCGGACCAGGATGGACACTACGTTTATTGCCATCCCGACCAGTTGCATCAGGTGGTAAAGGCGCTCGAAGCGAAGTTCGGCGAGCCGCGCGCGACGCAAATCTTGTGGCGTCCGAAAAGCGGCGTGCCGGTCGACGAGGAGACGGGGCAGCGCCTGCTCCGTATGATCGAGGCCCTCGAAGATTCCGACGACGTGCAGAACGTGTACGCCAATTTCGAGATCGCCGACGAGGTGCTTGAGCGCCTGAGCGCGTAAGCGCTAACGGCGAACCGGCCGTCGTCCAGCGACGCGTGGGCTTTGCCTGAGGGCGGGGCGGCTCGCTCTGATCGTCCGCGACTTTGCTCGGCTTCGCCTGGCGCTCGTCGGTGGTGCGACCAAGGGTGCGTCGGAGACTTGCGGCGCGGCATCTCTAGCCTCCCCGGCGGCATAGCCCGGCTCTGGTGCGCGTTCGGACGGCTCAATGGCGCGCCGGCGCTCCAGGCTCGATGCGATCCAATCTTTCGTCGCGATGCTCGTGCGCTTCAGTCCGGCGGCGCCGCGTCGCACCTGCTGGTCCGCCTTCGCCGAAGCTTCCCTGGCCTTAACACCCGTCCAACGAGCAGCGCTTGACGTTGCCTTCAGTGAGGAACGCGAGACAGCCTTAGTCTGCACGCCAAGCCAAGCGAATCCGTTTGAGGCTCGCTTCGATGACGCGAGCATCACGGCGTGAGCCTTCGCAGCGATCCACTCAAGCCCGCTCGAACTTGCCCTGAAGGAAGACGCTGCGAGGACCTTGATCTTCGCGCCAAGCCACGCCAGTCCGCTCGATGCTTGGCGCAGCGAGGCGCGAGCAAGGGCGTCGCTCTTTGCGCCAATAAATGAGAGGGCAGCGGCCGCCGCGCGATAGGTCGCGAGCGAGGCCGAGCGAACTCTCGGCGCGGTCCAGGCATAAGCCGCCAGAGTTCCCAGGCGCGTGGCGCGCGCCGTCGCTCGCAAGGAGCGCGCGGACCACGCGTAAGCGACCTTTGCCTCATCCGCCGCACCGCGTGCGAAGGCCTTGGCGGTGCGGGTCGACCAGGCGTAAGCGACCTTGGCTTCCTCGAGTGCGCCACGCGCGAAAGCCCGGAGATTGCGCAGCGTCCACGCGGAAGCGATCCTCGCCTCCTCAAGAGTGGCGAGCGCGAATTGCTTGAGCTTGAGCCCCGTCCAGGCAAAGGCCGCGGCAAGCAGCCGGGCGATGGCGACAGCGAGCGCGCGGGCTCTCGGTGCGGTCCACATGATGGCATCCCGCGCGAGACCGTAAAGATAGACGAAAGCGGCGGCGATCGCCTCGGCGACGCGCACAGAGACGCGGACGAGAAATTGCGAGATCGTGCGAAGAGTGCGGGCGACGGCCAGGGCAAAACGCCGCAAGGCACGAAGCACGCGCTTGGCGAGAAGCCCGGCCTGATACATCAGCTCCTTACGTCTGATACGCCGTGCGTGCTTCGTCTCGGAGACGCGGTAGTTCTCGAGCCAACGCTGATGCTGGCTCAGATCCTCGATGGCGGAGGCAATAAGATCCTTAGACCCGGCGATATCGTCCCGGGCGGCATCGATGGGGTCAGTCGTGTCGTGCGCACCAACCATTTGGTGCTCCCCCGATGTGAACGCGCGCAGTCTCCGCCTCTATGACTCGGCACCTTTCCATCGTTGCCAATAGAGGCGCAGGCAGTGATGGATTACCCCCAAATGAGGGCCGATACTGTTCACGGCGTCAGTGTAACACGAAGTTGCGCGCAAGGGTTCCTCCCTCGTGCCGCCAAGGGGGCGGCTCGCTTGCATTCGTGGTGTTCCCTTAGGATCGGTGCCACAATTCCTGCTAGGGAGGTGGTCAGATGGTCTTGGCTCAGGGAGAGCTCGCCCTCGTCCTTTCCAACGAGCGCTTGCGCGCCTCGCTTGCCATCCGCGACTGGATCCTCGGAGAGGCGCGCGAGATCGGCGACCCCAATATCATCTTGGAGGGCGTCTCGCTGATGATGCGCGACGCAGGCGTTCCCATCGACAGGGCGACGAGCGCGGTCGAGCTTCGTCATGCCGAGCGCGCCGCGAATGCCCGCATCTGGGAGTTCGGGAGCTCGGCCCACGAACACCTCTATGCGCATGAGCGCGGCTCGGACGCGAGCGGCAAGCGGCCGCTCGCCGAAGCCCATCGCCTCAATGATTGGATCTTCACCTGGCTACCCGACACGCCGGACGATGCCTACGACATTGTCGCTCCGCTCAAGGCCGCCGGCTACACCCACCATATCGCCGCCCCGGTCGTTCTGCCGAACGGCATGCATAACGGCTTCACCTTCGCTACGCGCGCGCCGGCAGGCTTCTCGGAGCAGGACGTCGCCATGTTGCGGTCCATCTTCCCGACGCTTGCAGCCTTGCAGGAGATGCTGGCGCTCAACCGCGTGATGCGCGAGGTGATGCGCATGTATGTCGGCAACGAGCCGCATCTTCGCATCCTCTCGGGCGATGTCCGGCGCGGCGAGGTGTTGCGCATTCGCGCCGCGATTCTGTTCGCCGACATGCGGGATTTCACGCAGCTGACGTCGCATCTGCCGGAAGAGGCGGCGACCGCGCTCGTCAATGAATATTACGACTGCATCGTGCCGCCCATCGACGAGCGTGGAGGCGAGGTGTTGAAATTCATGGGCGACGGGATCCTGGCAATCTTTCGCGCCGGCGAGAGGGGCGATATCGAAGCCTGCATGCGTGCCTTCGCGGCGGCGCGCACGGGGCTGCTCAGAGTCGAGGGCCGTCACGAGAAGCGGGGGTCGGCGTCGAGCTTCGATGTCGGCATCGCGCTCCATTTCGGCAATGCGGCTTACGGCAATGTCGGCTCCGGCGCGCGGCTCGACTATACGGTCATCGGCCATGACGTGAACCTCGCCTCGCGTATCGCCGATCTGTGCGGCAGGCTTGGCGAGCACCTGCTGCTGTCGCAGTCTTTCCAGAGCCGCCTGTCCGAGCACGAGCTGCGCGATCTCGGTGCGTTCTCGCTCAAGGGAATCGACGAGCCGCAGCCCCTCTTCGCTCCGGTCGATGGGTGAAGCGCATCACCGGACGGGGCGCGTCCCCGCCTTGTAACGCCAGCCGAGGAAGGCGCCTGTCAGCGCCGCGACGCCGATGATCAGCGTCGTCAGCGGCGCGCCGATCGAGGCCGACAGCGGGCGCCCCATCAGCCAGAAATGCAACAGGGCAACAAGCACCATGAGCAACGCACCCAAAGTCGCGCCGCCAAGGGCGTAGGTGATCTTGCCGCCGAGCGATGCCTTGTCCTCCCACGCCCGCTCCGCCGCGGACAGGCCCAAGACCGTGGCCACGATATTCTCGGTGTCGTCGTCGAAGCTTTCGTGGCGAAGCGGCAAGGCATTCTTGGTGGCGACGGCTCTGACGTCCTCCGGCAGTTGCTCTGGCCTCGGCATGCGGGCGCCGGCCACCAGGACCGGGACGACGAGGACCGGGCGCGACAGAGCAGCGCGCAGCTCGGCGCGCACATAATCGTCGGGCTCGCAGAGGCGCGGGCCGGCACCTGATGGGCCCTTCTCCAGCCATTTGTCGCCGATGAACACGAGCGCGGCGTCGCTCTTGCCGATCTCTGAGGCGATCCTTTGCGCGAAATCCTCGCCGCCGCCAATCGTGCTCACGTCGAAGAATACATTGGGCTTGGACAGGAGCCGCGACAAGCGGTCGTAAACCCTGCCCGCTGCCGCTGCCGTGTCCTCGCGCCGGTAGCTGATGAAGACTTTCTTCGGCACGGGAGCTTGGCCTCGAAAAAATCAGTGTGTCGTCCCGAGGGCCGTGAGCAGCCCCGCCTTTTCGAGATGCTCTTTGCCGGTCAGGCGGCTCTCGACCACGTGCACGTTGGTCCCGTCGCTGGCAAATTCATAGATGAGCGCGGTGCAATGGCCGCCATCGGCGCCGCCGAAGGGACGCCCGGCGATGTCGGGCGGGAGAACATTGGCCCCGGTCCTAAGCCAGGCGCGGGCTTCCTCCTCCGTGACGGTTGTTGCGGATTGCGAGAAGGGCATGTCCTGAAGGACGAACACGATCACCCGGTAATGGCCGGGATCGACGTAGAATAGCCCCTCCAGGAATTGCAGCAGGCCCTCCTTTGATGCGGAGTATTGCCCGCCACTCGGCCAGCGCTGCGCGTCGGCGGACGACGTGCCGTCGTCATTGATCCGCTCGAGCCGGGTGACAAGCGCGACGCCACCGACTCTTGTCTGGAAGAAGCTTCTCTCGACGTAGCCGCTCCGCTCGAGAGCGCCGATGATGGCACCCGTAACGTCGCCGACGGTATGGTAGTTTGCCAACAGCCGGTCGGGGAGAACGTAGGACGCCGAGGCCTGGGGCGGCGGCCAGGGGAACTCGGGCAGCTGTTCGCGTTGGTGGCCGCCCACGATGATCTCTCCACCTTCCGCAGTCGGCGGCGCTGCCTTAGAGTCTGGAGGCACCCACTCCTCATAATGCGTCCCGCCGTCGGGCGCGGCGGGAGGCGCAGGTTGCGGGGCCGCCATCTCGTCCTCAGTGCCGAGCTGGGTCGCGCCATTGGCGGGAGCGGGTGGGGGGGGAACAGCCTCGGGCGCGGCCGGCATTTCGGTTTCATAATGAGGTCCGCCGCCGCCTCCTGAGGGCTCCGCCATAGATGGCGCCGTTTCAGGTTGAGCTTGCTCAGTGGCCGTGCCGAACGGCTTCTCGGCATTCCCC
>DATHCZ010000190.1:0-9765 GCA_035319265.1 Methyloceanibacter sp.
ATTCTCGCTAATGCCGATCCAGACGATGCAAACAAGGACGGCATCTTCGGCAAACCCAACATGGTCTGGTCGCGCGAGCACCAAAAACTGATGCTCGGCCGCTTCGGCTGGAAGGAGGGCATTCCGACCATCACCCAGCAGGCGGCCGAGGCCTTCAATGGCGATATTGGCCTCTCGACCACCCTGATCCCCAAGGGCTCGGGCGATTGCACCGAGAAGGAGGCGGCGTGTCTCGCCGCGCCGAACGGCAACTCGCCCAAATATCAAAACGTCGAGGTGGGCGACGACCTGTTCAACATGGTCGTGTTCTACTCCAAGAACCTTGCCGTGCCCGCGCGACGCAAGGCCGACGATCCCGAGATATTGCAGGGGAAGCAGGTGTTCTACCAAATCGGCTGCATCGGATGCCACAAGCCGAAATTCATGACCGGCGATGCCCCGGGGCAACCGCACCTGTCCCACCAACTCATTTATCCCTACACCGATCTGCTGCTCCACGACATGGGCGAGGGACTTGCCGATAACAGGCCCGAGGGGGATGCTAGCGGCAAGGAGTGGCGCACGGCGCCGCTTTGGGGAATTGGGCTCACGGGCACTGTGAATGGCCACACTCTGTTTCTGCATGACGGGCGCGCGCGTAACCTCACCGAGGCGATCCTGTGGCATGGCGGCGAAGCGCAAGCCTCGCGCGACAAATTCGCCGCGCTCCCCGCGGCCGACCGCGCCCGTCTCGTCGCCTTCGTGAACTCGCTGTGAGGCCGAATTGATCCGTCTCCTGGTTGGGCTCCTGCTGGCGTCAGTACTTTGGGCTGGTTCTTGCCATGCCGAGACGGATCACACGGCGATCGCCAAGGCCTCGCTGACCGAGGTGATCCGCCCGAGCTATGCGGCGCTCGCCGCAGCCACCGGTTCGCTCGATGACAAGGTCGCGGCTCTCTGCAAGCAGCCGTCTGCCGCTGCTCTGCAAGCCGCCAAGGACGCCTTCGCCGGTGCGGTCGATGCCTGGAGCAAGGTCGAGATCTTCCACTTCGGCCCGATCGTGCAGGACCGCCGTTACGAGCGCCTTTTCTATTGGCCCGACCCGAAGGGAATCGGCCTCCGACAAGTACAGGACGCTCTGGCGAAACGTGACGAGGACTTGACGCTTCCCTACGAACTGTCAGCCAAGAGCGTCGCGCTGCAAGGTTTGCCCGCACTTGAATATTTGCTGTATGGCGACGGGGCCGAGGCGCTCACCGAAACCGACCGCGTGGTGGACGGTGCCGAGCCTCTGCCCAAAATTGGCGGGGCAGGGGCTTTCCGCTGCGCCTTCGCTTCGAGCATCGCCACCAATGTCGACCGCATCGCCAAAAATGTGGTCGAGGGCTGGCGCCAGGGCTCTGCCTACGAGAAGGCATTCATCGGACCCGCCCCCGAGAACACTCTTTATCACAGCCCTAAGGAGGTGACGCTCGAGCTGTTCAAATCCTTCGCCTCCGGCATTGAACTGGTGCGGGACGAGAAGCTCGGCAAGCCGCTTGCAGCGTCGCCCGCCGAAGCCAAGCCTAAGCTCGCTGCCTTCTGGCGGAGCGATCTCGCTTTCGCCAACATGATTGGCAATCTCGGCGGCATCAGCCTGCTCTTCAGCAAAGGTGGCTTCGCCGGGGTCGTCGACGCCGATTCGCCGGGCGTCTCGGAGTCAATCCTGTTCGATCTCAATCACGCCATCGAGGTGCTGCGCAGCATGGACAAGCCCTTTGCCGAAGTTGCGAGCGACGAGGAGCTCCGTGCCAAGCTCGAGGCCGTGCGCGTCGAGCTGAAAAGCGCGGGCCAGACTGCCGGCGACATCATCGCGCGAAGCGCAGGCCTGAGTTTCGGCTTCAACGCCATGGATGGAGATTAAGACGATGGAGCTCCATCGTCGCGCCCTTTTGATGAGCCTCGCGAGCGGCGCCGCCATGCTGGCGCTGCCCAGACGAGCCGCCGCCGCTTTCGAGACGGAGTGCTTCGCTGCCGCGCGCAGGGATGATCGTGGCACCTACTCCGCCGCCCTATTCAGCCTGGACGGCGGCGACCTCCGCTCGATCGAGCTTCCCGGTCGCGGTCACGACATCGCTATGAAGCCAGACGGCAGCGAATGGGTGACCTTCGCGCGAAGGCCTGGCAGCTTCGCAGTGGCCATCCCCTTGGACGCACGATCGCCGGTCTGGTTCGCTACCAAGCCCGACCGCCACTTCTTCGGTCATGGCGCCTTCTCGTCCGACGGCAGACTGCTTTATTCGACCGAGAACGACTATGAGGGCGCGCGCGGCGTCATCGGTGTCCGTGACGCGACCGACGGCTACAGGCAGATCGGCGAGTTTCCCGCCCACGGCATCGAGCCGCACGACATCCAGCTTCTCGCCGACGGCCGCACCATGGCGATCGCCAATGGTGGTATCAGCACCCGCCCCGACAGTGAGGGCGAGCTGAACATCCCCGACATGCAGCCCTCGCTCCTTTATGTCGATGTCGAGACGGGCGATCTGCTCGAGGAGCAGCGTCTCGCGCCCGAGCTCCATCAGCTCTCGATCCGCCATCTCGCCAGCGCGGACGGCGATACCATCGCTTTCGGTTGCCAATATCGCGGGCCGGAGCAGGATGCGCCGCCTTTGGTCGGTTTCCACCGCCGCGGCGAGCCGCTCGCTATCGTCCCGGCTCCCGAGGGGACGCAAGTCTGTTTGCGTAATTATATCGGCTCGGTCGCTGCCGATGCCGGGGGAGGGATCGTCGCAGCGTCCGCGCCGAAAGGGGGCCTCGTCACCTATTGGGACGTGGCCACAAGGCGCTACCTCGGCGCGTCGAACTTGAATGACGGCTGTGGCGTCGCGCCTACCCATCGCAGCGCGAATTTCCTGCTGACGAGCGGCGAAGGCTGGCTCGTCACCGCTGATGCCGACGGCGAAGCCACGCGCCGATCCTCAAGCTATAGTTGGGACAATCACGCGATCCTGGTGCGCTGAGCGTCCGGCCTGCCTTGAAAATCGGCAGCGCGAAGGGTCCGCCGTGCGCGCGTCCACACCTCCAATTCCTATTCTCACCTTATTTGTCGGGCTAATCTCGGGCCAAGTCCGGGACCCATGCAGACGCAACCGAACCATACGGCGCCGATGCGGGCGCGCTTGCCGCGCATGCCCGCGCTGAGCCCAAAGGCGAAGCTTTTCCTCAAGATCGCCGGCGGCATCGTCGGCGTGCTCGTCGTCGCGCTTATCGCCGTCAATCTCCTCGTCTCGGCGGATTGGGTGCGCGACCGCGTGGCCGCCCGCATCAAGGAGCAGACGGGACGCGAGCTCAAGGTCAACGGCACGACCGCTCTCCTCTTCACGCCCCGTCCGCACGTCGTCATCACCGAGGCGGCCATCACCGATCCCGAGGCGCGCGCCGGCACAGCCGACCTCGCTATTGGCCGGCTCGAGCTCGATCTCGCCTTCGGCCAGCTGCTCAGCCGCCAAGTCGATGCCGAGCAGGTCGTGCTGGTGCGCCCGGTGTTGACCTTGCGTCTCGGCAGGGACGCCGATCGCGCCGAGGCGCGAGAGAACCGTCCGCACGTCGTTAAGGCGACCGAAGAGGATAAGGCTAAGCGCGACGTCAGGCTCAAGGACGTGCATATCGAGGATGGCACGGTCACCATCGTCTATGACGAGAGGGGCACCGAGCGCCGCATCGAGCATATCGACGCGACTGCGAGCCTGCCGTCTCTCGACAATCCGTTCACCAGCACCGGCAAGTTCGTATGGAAGGATCAGTCCGTCGATTTCGGCATCGAGCTCACAACCCTGGCCGACCTCCGCGCCAAGCGCCCAGCCCGCCTCGTGCTTTCCCTCGACAACCCGGCGATCGCCGCGCGCTTCGAGGGCGACGTCATGACCAAGCCGAGCTTCTCGGGCCACGGCGATCTGTCCGCCAAGGTCCATTCCATTCCCTCTCTGCTCGCATGGATGCGCGAGAGACCGCCTGCCGCGACCGCAATCGGCGACGGGGAGCTCGCGAGCAAGCTGGCGTGGACCGAGCAGGAGATCACCTTCAGCGAGGCGCGCTTCGCTCTCGAGCATGCGAGCGGGCTGGGGCAGGCGGTGGTGACCTTGCAGAGCCCACGGCCGCATGTCAGGGCAGCGCTCGCACTCGACCACCTCGACTTAAACCCGTTCCTCGCCGCCAATGCCTCGTCCGGCAAGCCGGCCAAGCCTGTTAGGACCGCAGCGGCCCCGGCCGAGACGGCCGCTCCGCCGCAAACTGGATCGGACGAGGCAGCGTCCTCCGCGGAGGAGAACGCCGGCGTCGGGCAAGCCGCTCCCGAGGCGGGCGCCGAAGCCGATCAATCCGCGTCTCCTCCCGAAGCGGCCGAGGCCGCGGCGGCAGCGCCGCGGGCGGCACCCGTCGCTCCACCCCAAGCTCCCGTGGCGGCGCCGGCCGCCTTCGACGCCGACGTCAATGTCAATGTCCGCCAGACCCGTGTCGCCCATCTCGAACTTGGTCCAAGCTCGGTAGGTCTCGGCTTTCGCGACGGAGTCTTGACCGCGACGCTCGGCGGCATGGAGCTTTACGACGGACACGCCACCGGCAAGATCGTGCTCGACGCGGCGAAGCCGGTGCCGACCTTCACCGGCGACTTCCGCCTCGACGGCGTCGAGGCCAAGAGTCTTCTGAGCGACGCGGCGCAGTTCAGCATGCTGTCGGGCAAGACCAAGCTCGCCCTTCAGCTCAACGGCACCGGCAGTTCGGCCGATGAGATCAAGTCCTCGCTCACAGGGCAGGGCAGCCTCGCCGTGAGTGACGGCGCTATCGAGGGCATCAACCTGACCGAGATGATCAGCTCGATCGGCGAGGGGCAGATCCCCGATATGCGCCAGGGACCGGGCGCCAAGACGGCGTTCAGCGATCTCGGCGGCAGCTTCACCATCGCCAACGGCATCATGGAGACCAACAATCTACAAATGACGAGCCCGTTATTGAAGGTGGCCGCCGCGGGCAAAGTGGACATCGCCCAGTCGACCATCGATATCCTTGCCAACCCGGAAATCGTCGCGGGACCAGAAGGCAAGAGCGGCGCCAACGATCTTGCGGGCCTCAGCGTGCCGGTCAGTATCGAAGGCCCCCTGGACTCACCGAAGATTAAGCCTGAGCTCAAGGGCATGTTCTCCAGCCCCGAGCAGGCGAATAAAACGGTCAAGCAAATCGGCGAGGTCATCAAGAAGAAGTTCAAGGGCAAGCCGGTCGGCGAAGCGATCGGCCGCCTCCTCGGCAATGTTCAGATTGGGCCGCACGGCGGTGGCGAAAGCGGAGGTGCCGAGACTGGAGAGGCCGAGGCACCGCCGGCGAACCAGAAACAATCGGCCAAGCCGGCGCCCCAGCAGGAAGAGCCTCCCGCTGCATCGGGCGGCGAAAGTGGTGGAGAGAATGCCGCTCCCGATGAGCCCGAGGACCCCGACCTTCAACGAATCCTTCGCTGAGGATCAGACTACGGCTTCTGCGGTCGAGCCGGAAGCTTCGCCGACGAAAGTGATCAGCGTCCGCATCTCTGGATTGCCGAGGCCGACGCACATCGGCGCTCTCACGCCGGGGATAAACGCCGCGTCGAACAGCTCGCGCACCGCGCCCTCGAAGCGGATCCAATGCAGGATGTCGCCGTTCCGCGTATCGACGATGTAGGCGCCGCAGCGCGGCTCGCCGTCGCGCGCCTTGACGTTGTCGTCGAGCTCGAGCCCCTTGAAGGCGCCGTCGCGCGGGAGTGAGGTGCCGACCAAAGCATAGCCCCGCCAGAACGATAGGCCGCGCGCAAAGCCAGGGCAGAACGCGACCTGGTCGGCCTTCCCCGTCTTGCTGTCGACACGACAGAGGAAACCGCGGCCCGAATCGAGCACCCACAGCGTGCCAGCGACGAGACGTGGCGAATGCGGCATCGACAGATCTTCGGTGACGACACGGTCGGTCTCGACGTCGATCAGGATGCCGCCCTCATGGCGCCGCTCACGCCACCCGTCCACCACATCGCAGCGCGACACCGCCGTCACATATTTGGGCGCGCCGTCTCTCATGGCGACCCCATTGAGATGGCAGCGGTCTTCCGGCGCGAGCTTGGAGATGAAGCGCGGCCTCCACAGCGGCTTGAACGAGTGCACCGGATCGAGCGTGGCGAGGCAGGAATATTTGGTGTTGACGAAGATGAGCCGGTCTTGGCCATCGACGGCGAGCTCGTGGGCATCGATGTCGCCCGTGGTATAGGCCACGCGCGGGACGTAAAGCCGCTCATAGTGCAGCGTTTGCTGGTTGGCGAGCTGACCGGGCCCGAGCACGTTCTCGAGCCGCCAGATCTGCGCGATGGCCGCGACATGGATCGTCTGCGGCGTGGCGGCGAGCCCCATCGCGCGCACGAAATTGCGCTGGAACACCGAGAGCCTGCCGTCGAGCAATGGCCCGATCAGCATCAGCTGGCCTGTCTGATAGGAGGTGAGAGCGATGCTCAAGCGATTGGTGGCGAGGAAGTCGACGAAGCCGCGCGAGGTCGAGATCGTCGTCTGTTGCTCGGCTTGAGCGGCTGCCTGTGCGGCGCCGGCAGTTCCTGCCGGTTGAGCAGGCTCGGCGCCGGCGTGAGGTGTTGCCGACGCGGTCTCATTTGGCTTCTCGTCGGCCAAAGCGCTTACCCCACGCCATTGGTTGCTAGAGCCCCCGGGGAGTATAGGCGGGAAGTAAGGGTCCAAGATAGGAAAGCCGCGGCTGCCCGACTACGGCTTTGCGCCGCCCCGCTTGCCAATTGCACGACCGTGCATCGCTGTCGACGGCCCGTCTGCTCTCCCCTATATACGCGGGCATGCCACCCGCCCCACCGAAGATCGGCTTCGTCAGCTTGGGCTGTCCCAAGGCGCTCGTCGATTCAGAGCGCATCATTACCAGACTTCGCGCCGAAGGCTACGAGCTGTCGGGGAGTTACCAGGACGCCGACGCGGTCGTGGTGAATACATGCGGCTTCCTCAACAGCGCCAAGGAAGAATCGCTCGAGGCGATCGGCGAGGCCCTCGCCGGGAACGGCCGCGTCATCGTGACGGGCTGCCTCGGCGTCGAAGCCGAGCGCATTCGTGCGCGCCATCCGGGCGTGCTCGCGATTACCGGCCCGCATCAATATGAGACCGTCGTTGCTGAGGTGCACAAGGCCGTGCCGCGCCCGCACGATCCGTTTCTCGATCTCGTGCCGCCGCAGGGCTGCCGGCTGACGCCACGCCACTACGCCTATTTGAAGATCTCGGAGGGCTGCAACAATTCCTGCAGCTTCTGCATCATTCCTGCGTTGCGCGGTCGGCTCAAGAGCAGACCGCTCGGAGAGGTGATGCGCGAGGCCGAACAGTTGGTCGCCGCGGGCGTCAAGGAGCTCCTCGTCATCTCGCAGGACACGAGCGCCTATGGACAAGATCTTCGCTATGCGCAAAGCGAATGGCGCGGGGAAGCCCATGCAAGCCGGTTCATCACCCTTGCCGAAGCGCTCGGCTCGCTCGGCGTATGGGTACGCCTCCACTACGTCTATCCTTATCCCCATGTCGATGGGGTGCTGCCGCTGATGGCCGAGGGCCGCGTGCTCGCTTATCTCGACATTCCCTTCCAGCACGCGGCGCCGAACGTGCTCAAAGCGATGCGTCGTCCGGGCAATCAGGGGCGAACCTTGGAGCGCATCGCCAGCTGGCGCGAGATCTGCCCCGACCTCGCCATCCGTTCCACATTCATCGTCGGCTTTCCCGGAGAGACCGAGGAGGATTTCACGCGCCTTCTCGATTGGCTCGGTGAAGCGAAGCTCTCCCGCGTCGGTTGCTTCAAATATGAGAATGTCGATGGCGCCGTGGCGAACGCGCTTCCAGGCCAGGTGTCAGAGGAGGTGAAGCAGGAGCGCTACGACCGGTTGATGCGGCACCAGCAGGCCATCAGTGCGTCGCTGCTCGCTTCTCGCCTCGGCAAGACCATCGAGGTGATCGTCGATGAGGTCGACGGCGAAGGCGCGATCGCTCGCTCGCACTGGGACGCACCGGAGATTGATGGTGCCGTCTATCTGAATGGCGAGACGGAGGTGAAACCCGGTGACCTCTTGAGGGTCAAGGTCGAGCAGACGGACGAATATGATTTATGGGGACGACCCGTCGGCGGACCGGCCGGCACGGCAAGCGCATCCCGGCGAAAGCGCCCTGCCAGACTCGCACGCTAAGTGTGCTCAGTTCGTCTTGGTGACGATGAGGCTCTTGCGCGGCCTCGTGTAGAACGTTTGGCTCATGGTGAAGGAGCCGGGGCTGAAATATTTGATCATATTGACGAGCGGGGTGAAGGCATAGGTCACCTCGGCGACGATGACGCTGCTCCCCGGCTCGGTGAGTCCGGTTGGTAGCGGATAGCCGCTGTTGACCCCGCGCGCGGCACCGCTGCTGGCGTAGCTCCACGAAACCTTGCCGGCGTTGTTCTGATCGGCGACGACGCTCGTGATCACCGTCCTCAGCGGGGCCGTCGCGAAGGGGCTCATGATGCTGTTCGAGGCGGTTACGATATCGGCAAGGTCGGCGTTCGAGACCGTCTTCACTTGCGCGGTAAGATCGGCCGCGGTCGCAGCGATCTCGAACGTGCGCCGGTAGATGGTGAGCATGTTCCCCGTTTCGGCAGCTCCGACGTAAAGCAAGATGAGCACAGGAAAGATCAGCGCGAACTCAATCGCTGACACGCCACGTCGATTCCGCGCCGCGCGGATCAGCCGGCGTGCCAGTCCGTCGAGTAAGGTCGATCGCGGGCGTGCCATCGCCGCTACTGCTGGAAGGGCTCGTTGCGGAAGACGGCGGTCGCTGCGAGCAGCCGATCGCCGTTCTGCATGTTGCCGGGGTCGATGTCCCTCGGGAACAACGCTGTCAGCGGCCATTCGAAGAAAGCCCTGACCACCACGACGTCACCTCCAGTTCCCGGGTCATAGCTGAAATTCGCCTTTAGGTTGCCGCTGCCGTCGAGGGGCGTGGTGGGGTTCGCGCCGGCATTGCCGAAGCTCGTGTAGTGACGGACATCGAGTCGCAGGCCGTCGCAGGTGATCGGCGGGATGATGTGCTTGCAGACCTCCGTCTTGAACTGCGTGGCATTGAAGCCCTGGGTCTGCGCCTGACCGGTGCGGATGAGGCGTGCGCCCTGGGCAGTGGCGCTTTCAAGGTTGAAGGTCGCAAAATAGACGAGGCCGACCTCGAGAACGGCCAGCAGCGTGAGGATCAAGGGCGTGGCGACAAGGGCGAATTCCAGCGCTGAGGCCCCGGATGCATTCGCCCCGAAGGCGCGGAGAGTTGACAGCCGCCGCTTGGCGCCGGCCGCGCGTTTTTGTTGACTGAGGCCCAAGTTCATGACCCCCGAGCTATACTTACACGTGCTTTACAATATATAAACGTTTGGTCTCAAAATGAATTAGGGTAAATATTTAGGTAAACTTGTTTTAGATAAACTTAAGACTGTTTTTAGTAAATCGGGATACGAAAAATAAGAATTTTTACTCTTACGTTAGTCACCAATCTCTAATGTATGTTGGCGACACGGTTGGCGTGGCCGTGACGAGCGGAGGTGTTCCATGCAGCAATGTCTATCTCGACTGCGCTCCTTTGCCCGGGACAAGGCAGGCAATGTCGCCATCCTGTTCGGACTTGCCCTCATCCCGATTGTGATCGGCGTCGGTGCCGCGATCGACTACGGCAGAGCGCTGGTCGTGCGCGATCGCATGGCTGACGCTGCCGACGCCGCGGCGCTCGCCAT
>DATHCZ010000191.1:0-5998 GCA_035319265.1 Methyloceanibacter sp.
GGCCCTATGCTGTCACCACACGGGCTGACAGCTTTGATCTACGCTTCGCCGATCGGCCAACTTGGCCTCGCCTACGCCTAACCTCGGCCTAGCCTACCCCCGGGCCTCTGTAGAAACAGGAGGGATGACGACGTGAAGATGCTGTTCGCGATAGCGGGTTTTGCCCTCTCCGTAGTCCTGATCGCGAAGGCCGGCTTCGCGCTTCCACGCGCTTCGTCCGTCGAGCGCACTCCAGCCGTCGAGCTTGTGGGGTTCGGGTGCAACTTCGTCGATGGAAAACTGGTCTGCGGCAAGAGCGAGAGCAGCGACGATGCCGACGATGATAGCGGCGATCACCCAAAAAAGAAGAAGGCCAAGGATACCGACAGCGAGCTAACGGAGTGCACCATCCAACAAGGCCCGGGCGGCGGCGGCTGCGTGAAGGGCTTCAAGCACGTCTGCCAAAAGCTGAAGAGCGGAAAAAAATGCTGCGGCTGCGTGCCCGACAAGAACGCTCAGGCACCCGCTGGCGGGGCAGGCCCCGCACCTGCTGTGGTTCGAGTTTGCTGCGACGCCAACCTTACGGGCCCCGGCAGCGGGCCGGTGCTTTGCTCTGATGATGACACGCCGCCGTCGACAGAGGCCCAAATGCGGGCCCTCTTGGAAAAGCTGTACGCGGGGAAGGCCGCCACCACCTGCGCCCCCGAGTGCCTTTCACCAACCGGCTCAGTGGCTGCGAAATATTGCCATTGAGCGCCAAGCAATTCTGCTTCGGCTGGGAGACCAGTGGCGCGCGCCGCGAGCTCGCCTCTGGAAGTAAACTTTCCACGCGCGACCGACTCGCTTTGAGCGAAAGCGAGGCATGACATCCTGCGGGCTTAATGGCAGAAATGCCCCGCATGACCTCGCTCGTTCAGAAAAAATTCGGGGAAGCCGCGGCCGATTACGCCGCTTCCTCCGTGCATGCCAAGGGCGAGAGCCTCGCGCGGCTCGTCGCGCTCGTTGCTCCGCAGTCCTCCTGGCGCGTGCTCGATGTCGCGACCGGCGCCGGCCACACCGCTCTCGCCTTTGCTCCCCATGTCGCCAAGGTCACGGCGAGCGACGTCACCGATCAGATGCTCGCCGAGGCCAAGAAGCTCGCCGCCGAGCGCGGGCTCGGCAATGTCCGCACGGCGCGCGCCAAGGCCGAGGATCTCCCCTTCCCCGACATGAGCTTCGATCTCGTGACCTGCCGGCTCGCCGCGCATCATTTCGCTAATCCGCGCGCTTTCGTCGCCGAAGCCTATCGCGTGCTGATGCCGGACGGCGTTCTTGCCGTCGTGGACAACCTGTCGCCGGACGAGCCTGAGCTGGCGCGCGCCTATAACGAATATGAGAAGCTGAGGGATCCGAGCCACGGACGCTGCCTCGGCCTGGCCCAGTGGACGGCGCTTCTTGGCGATGCTGGCTTCGCCGTCACGCACAGTGAGACCATCGATCAGACGATCGAGTTCGATCCCTGGACGAAGCGCATGCGCTGCGATGCGCCGACCGTGGCACGGCTCAAGGCTCTGCTCGGCGCCGAGCCGTTGTACTCCTACCTTCGCCCGCGCGAGAGCGACAAGGGTCTCGTCTTCACCTTGCAGGAAGTGATTATCGTCGCGCGCAAGCCCGGAAAACAACGCACGTCAACCAAGGCGCCCCTCCAAGCAAAAGGCTCCGCTTGAGCGGGCCTTCATCGCCTGCCCTGCTAATATCTGTTCCACGGGTTGTTGCCAGGTTGGACGGCATTATTGCCGTTGCCCCCATTGCCGTGGCCGTTCCCATCATGATCGTCGTTGTCGTGATCCTTGTCGGCGTGCTTCTTGTCGTGGTCGCCGTTGTTGCCGTGCTTCTTGCCCTTGTGCGGCTTGCCGTTGTGATCGTTGTCGCCGTAATCGTCCCAATCGTCGTTGTTGTCGTAGCGGCCGAAATTGCGGTTGCCGTTATCCCAACCGGGACCGTTCCGATAGAAGCCTGGGCCGCCCCCATAGGGCCTCCAGCCCGGCGCCCAACCGGGCCCTGATCCATAAGCCTCCTGCGCGCAATAGCCGTTCCATGGTCCGCACACGCCGCGGCACCAATTGTTCCACACGCCGCATTGGGCAAGGCACCAATTATTCCACGGCCCGCATTCCTGCGCGCACCAATTGTTCCATTCACCACATTGCGGCATGCACCAGTTGTTCCACGGCCCGCAGCCTTGCGCCGACGCGGGCGACGACCCCCCGGCGCTTACGGCCATCAAAGTGCCGACAAAGGCCAGTGCGGCGAAATAGCGGTTGCTGAGCATCTCGATCCCTCATCCTCTAGAGATCCGCACCGCGCGGAGGTCTGTCATTGCCTAAGTTACAGTCGTGGCCTGAATGCGACGTGAGCAAGGAATTCAGCAGTCGTTCAGCTTCGCCTGCCCTCGCTCGTGCTAGCAATGAGGCATATGACTGAAGACAAGGACATGATCCACTGGGCGCGCCTCGAGGCGCCGAGCCTGGCCGAGCTCGAGACGCTTGCCGATGCTGCCTATCGGAGGCTGCCTGAGGCGTTTCGCAAGCTGACCGGCGATGTCGTGATCCGCGTCGAGGACTTTCCCACCGACGAGGTTCTCGATTCGCTCGGAATCGAATCGCCCTTCGACCTGCTCGGGCTCTATACCGGCGTAGATCTCGCGCGCAAGAGCGTCATGGACGTGAACGCCATGCCCGATATGGTGTTCCTCTACCGCCGTCCGATCCTCGATTATTGGACCGAGAACGAGGAGACGCTCGGCAGCATCGTGACCCACGTCTTCGTGCATGAGATCGGCCATCATTTCGGCCTGTCTGATGCCGATATGGAGCGGATCGAGGCCGAGGCTGCCGCCTAGGTCAAAAAACCCGCCGCTCAGTGCCAAGAAAGAAAGTGGCCGGCCCGCTTCCCCGGGGACTGCCCGTGGACCTGCAAAGCTGGTAGGGTGCGCAGAGGGAACATGGGGATGTCCTTGCACCGAGCGCTTGCTGGGCTGTTGGCCAGTATCCTTCTTTGCGGCTGCAGTCTGAGCAGCGGCACGGAAGGGTCGGCGCTGTCGAGCCTTGAGCCGAACAAGATGGGACCGCCGGCGATCACCGGTCCAACTCTCCAACAATATATCGCCTACCAACAAGGCGCTCAGGCGGTTGCTCAAGGTAGGATGAAGCTGGACGGTCGCCCTGTGAGCTGCGGCGCAAGACCGACGGTGATCGACGCCAAGCTCGACAGCTGGGGCGGCTCTTATCCAGGCTATCTGATTGTCAACCCCGACCGGCTGAGAGGTCTCGCGACGCCGGTCAAGTTCTACGTCTACTACCACGAATGCGGCCATCAATTCGTCGGCGCGAGCGAGACCGGCGCCGACTGCTTCTCCATTCGCCGCGGCGTTACGCATGGCTGGCTCAACGCCAACGGCATGAACCAGATTTGCGATTTCATCTCGCAGCTGAAAGGCGATGCCGCGCATCCGCCCGGCCCGCAACGTTGCGAATTGATGCGTCAATGCTATGCCATGGCGCTTCATGACAAGGCTCAGGCACGCAATTAGAACCGTGCCATAGACGGCGCGCTCGCGGCGCTTTCGCCCTTCACGCTCTTTTGACAACGATATGGACCGGTCACGCCTCTGAACCAACCATGCCGGCCAATTGATTAGCCGTTGACGCGGCCGCCAGCGCGCCCCCAGACTGACACTGATCGGGGAGCACAGGGGAGCGGGGACAGGAATGACGTCGGCTTCCCGAGGCGCCACCGATATATTGGCATTCTTCGCGCTCGTCCTTGCGCTGCTGGCACCGGGAGGCGCCCTCCCGGAAGGAGCGGCGAGCGCGCTCGATCAGAGCAAGCTCGTGCAGCCGGGACGGCTCGTGATCGAAGGCCGCAGGCTCACCTGCGGTCCAACCGCGACCCTGCTTCGCAATTTCGAGGGCTTCGCCGTCTCCTCGACGGTGATCATGCTCAATATGCAGGCGCTCAAGGATCTGCCGCGTCCCGTGCAGTGGCTGATCTACTATCACGAATGCGGGCATATCCTGTACGGGCCGAGCGAGACCGCGGCCGATTGCTATGCGGTTAGGCGCGCGCGGCGCGAAGGCTGGCTCGACGACAAGGCGCTCGACGAGATCTGTGCCGTGTTCAACATCGCCGGGCACGGCCCGATGCATCCTGATCCAGAGCAGCGCTGCAACGATCTTAGGCAATGTTTCGTGAAGAAAAGCGGCATAACGGCGCAAGACGGCAGCCACTAGCGCCCCGGCAATTGCACCACCCCTTACGCCGCCTTAGAGTGCGATTCGCCATGCGAGACGGAAGGGCACGTTACAATTTGGCGCTTGGAGGCGCCATCGGGTTGGCTCTTTGCTTTGCGCAACCGAGCGCGACCCGCGCGCAAGATTGGTCCGGCAGCGCCGAGGGCTCGACCACCGACGGCCCGACCGTCGAGCAATACATGAAAGACGCCGGGCCTAACCTGAAGTTCTTCGCTTACGGTTCGCTCAAGATCGACGGCAAATCGGTCAATTGCGGCAAGCGGCCGACGGTGATGAACCCCAATTTCGACAGCTGGGGCGGCGCCTTCCCCGGCTTCCTGATTCTCAACAGTAAAAAGATCGAAGGCCTCTCGACTCAGGTGAAGCTCTATATCTACAGCCACGAATGCGGCCATCAATTCGAGGGTCCCGACGAGACCAAGGCCGACCTCTTCGCTATCAGACGCGGGGTGAAATGGGGCTGGCTCGATGCGCAAGGGATGGAGGACATCTGCACCTTCATCTCCCAGCTCAAGGGCGATGCGGTGCACCCGCCTGGCCCCCAACGCTGCGAGACCATGCGCAAATATTATCAGGAGCTGATCGAAGCCGGCACGCAGCAGGCGGGCTCAAGCTCATCCTATGACACGCAGGCGCAAACGCTCGGCCCCGCTCAGTAGCCGTTTCTTCGACTTTGCGCTTCCTCTTGTCACGGCATTAAGCGGATCGAGCTCGGCTATCGTTTGCGCGCGCAACCAATAACAAGGAGGAAATCATGCAGCGGCTTTTGATCTGTTTCGTCGTAGGGCTGGGCTTGCTGTTCGGCGCGTTCGCCGCAGCACCTGCGTCGGCACATTATTACTACTACTACGGTTACCGTCACCATCATCACCACCACCACCGTCATTGCTGGTGGCATCATCATCGTCGCCACTGTCGTTGGTGGTATTGAAATCATCGGATCTCGTGAACGTCAGAAGGCCGCACACATTGCGGCCTTCTCCTTTTCCAGTGGGCCCGAGTGAACCCCTGAGAACCGATCAAAAGATCCAGGCGATCATCAGCCAGAAGATCACAAAGAAGATCAAAAAGCCCGCAATGGTGAAAGGCAGCTCGCCGAAGATGGCGTCGCCCCCCGACACGATCGCCATCACCAGAATCAAGACGAGCGAGACGCCGAACGAGACGATCGCCGCGCCCTTGAGGCCGAGACCCGCCGAGAACGGATCGCTATCGCCGAGCCCGGTGATGAAATAGATGCCGACGGCGCCGATCACGATCAGCAGCAAGATCGCGACCGCGGCGGCGAGCAGGAGCCGCGCGGCCTCCTTGCGGTCACGTTCGTCTTGCGGGCTCGGCATCCTGCCTCAGTCCTTGTCGCCGGCGTCCTGCGCCCGCGAGATCGCCTCTCTGATCTCGCCCGGGTCCGGCATGTCGGCCACGGTGAATTCGGGCTGATCGCCGGCGGTCGAGACCTGGATCGTGCCGACGCCGAGAATGCGGTTGAGAAACCCTTGGGTCACATGTACCGCGCGGATGTGCTTGAGCGACACCGAGGTGCGGTCCTTGCTCAGAATGCCCTTCTCGTAGAGGAGCTCGTTCTCGGTCAATCTCAGCGCGGTCTGCCGCGTATGGATGTACCAATAGAGCAGGAGCAGAACGCCGAGACCGAGGGCCGGAATAAGGATCACGCAACCGATGAACCAGAAAGGATGCGCCCGGAACATGGCCGGATGCGCTTCGTAGAC
>DATHCZ010000192.1:0-14009 GCA_035319265.1 Methyloceanibacter sp.
CGCCGATCCCACCCAACACCAAATCGCGCCGGCCGATGGTCATGGCCTCGCTCTGCCTGGCACCGAGATACGCAACGCGAGACATTCACTCCTCGCCTTCGCGGCGGCGACGGCAAAGCGCAGAATAGCCTCCGCGCCGTCAAGCAGCTCTGCCTCGCTCAGCGAACCGCCGTGGACGGCGAAAGGCGGCACGTGCACGAAGAGGACCGAGGCACCTCCGCTCTGCCGCGCCGCCCAATCGAGCGAAAGATAATACAGGAAGTTACAAAGGTAGCTTCCCGCCGAGTGCGACGGAGCGGCGGAGATGCCGCGTTGGCTGAGATGAGCGGCAAGCGCTGTTGCCGGAAATGTAGTGTTGAGCCGCCCGGGTCTTTGCGGGAGGATGACGTGGCTGCGCGGCAAAGCGCCCGAAGCGTCGGCGCGGAGGCTCGCGCGATTATGGGCCGAGCGCTCGATGCGAAATCCCTTCGCGCGATGGCTCAAACCAAAGTGAACTATCACATGCGGTTGGAGCGTCTCGCGTAGTTGCTCCGTGAACGCCGCCACGGCCTCCCACTCGGTGGGAAGGATGCGGGCATCCACTTCTTCGTCTCCTGCGGAGAGACGCAATGGCAGCATCTCGGCCAGCCATGCCGAAGGATTGACGGGAGCGCCAGGGAAGGGCCCGAACCCGGTGAGAAGGACGCGCACCATGACCTCGCTTACTCGCCGGAAGGATTAGAGGGAAGCGATTTTGCCCGTAGCGGTTAGCCGTGTTCCTTGATCCCGGTCAGATGGGCAAGCTCCCGTGCGGCGGCACTGGGCGTCATTTTGCCGTCGCGCACCTTCTCCTCGAGCTCACGGAAATGCCGCGCGGCGCGTTTGCCGCCCTTGAAGGCTGCCAGCAAGCGCTGTTCGAAGATCTCGCGCATCCAGGAGACAGCCTGCTCGGCGCGGCGTGATCCCAGCGCGCCGGAGTCGCTCAGTGCCCGATAGCGCTCCCTGATCTTCGTCCACAGCTCGTCGAGGCCACGATTGCTCCGCGCTGACAGCGTTAATACCTGCGGATCCCAATTTGCATGACCGGCGGAGAGGATATGGAGCCCGGTGCGGTACTCGACCGCCGCGCGATTGGCGCGCTCGACGTTGTCACCGTCAGCCTTGTTGACGGCGATGAGGTCGGCGAGCTCGACCAGGCCGCGCTTGATCCCTTGCAGTTCATCGCCCGCCCCGGGGATGGCTACGATCACGAACACGTCTACCATGTCGGCGACGGCCGTTTCCGACTGTCCGACGCCGACCGTCTCGACTAGCACCACGTCATAGCCGGCAGCCTCGACGAGAGCGATCGTCTCGCGTGTGGTCTTGGTTACACCGCCCAAGCTGTCGCCGGCGGGAGAGGGGCGGATGAAGGCCGACGGGTCGGTAGCGAGCCGGCCCATACGCGTCTTGTCGCCAAGAATCGAGCCGCCGCTGCGCGATGAGGTCGGGTCGACGGCGAGAACGGCGACCTTGTGGCCTTGAGCGATGAGGTTCAGACCGAGTTGATCGATCAGGGTGGACTTTCCGGCGCCGGGCGGGCCGCTAATGCCCACGCGGATTGCACTGCCGGTATAGGGGAGGAGACGCTCAAGCAGCTCGCCGGCGCGCGCCTGGTCCTCCGGCTTGACGCTTTCGATCAGGGTGATGGCGCGGGCGAGCGCCACCCGGTCCCCCGAGCGGACGGCCTCAGCGGCCCGGTCGGCGTCTCGTCTCGCTTTGGCCTCGCCCTGCATGGAGCAAGCGGGTAGGGGCAAATACCCCAAAGTGCAAGTTCGTTGTGAGGGGGTCGCTAGCGAACCGTGCTCGGCTCGCGCGCTCCGCGGGCAAAACGCATGAGGATGGCAATAGTTGCTAGCGTGGCGAGATAAGCGAGCAGCTGAAGCCCGGTCGGCTTCGCGGTGTAGCCGATCAAGACGTGGAGCATGCGACCGGCGATGCTCTGGTCGGACAAGAGCCAGGACGTATCCCACAAGCGTGTCTGGAACGCAGTGACAACGCCTGCCGCCTGGAGGAAGCGAATCGCCTGCGCCGCCATGCCGGCCGCGAGCAAGGCGAGAAGCACGCTCGTCACCTGGAAGATGTAGCGGGTGGGGATCGCAATCAGCCCGAAATAGCTCAAGGCGGTCATCGCTGCTCCGGCGAGGAGGCCGAGCAGGCCACCGGTGAGCAGCGACGTCGTCGACGTGCCGGCCAGCACAATCCCATAAAGGAAAAGGACAATCTCAGACCCTTCGCGCATAACCGCGACGAAAATGACCACAGCGAGCGCGGTCAGCGGCTTGCGTCCCGCGCTGACGTCGACGCCGACTTGGCGCAGCTCGGCGACGAGCTCGCGGCCGTGCTCCGCCATCCACACGTTGTGCCAGGTGAGACTGATCACGGCGATGATGAGCACGCTTGCATTGAGCAACTCTTGGCCCGAGCCGGCAAAGGCATTGGAAATGGCGCCGGCGAAGATGGCGACGATGCTCGCGCCCAGCACGCCGACAAGGATGCCGAGGCTAACCCACCAGGCGCGGCCGGTAATACCGCGGGTCGCGGCGAGCACGATGCCAATGACGAGGCCGGCCTCGACGACCTCGCGAAAGACGATGATCAGAGCCCCAAGCATGGCCTATTTCGCGACGAGAGCTCCCTTGGCTGTGTCCTCGTGATACTCGCCGTAGAACTCGTAGCGGCCAGGATCGAGTGGACCAACTTTGATCACCGCGCTCTGGCCGCCGGCGATCACTTTCTCCGCGTCGAAATCCTCGCTCTCGAACTCCTCGGCTGTCGCGTCCCCATTGGTGACGTTCAGCGTGAGCTCCTTGCCGGCAGGAACTTCAAGCTCCGTAGGCGTGAAACGGTGATCTTTGATGGTCAGGGAGAAATCGTCTGCGAGCGAAGGCGAGATCATTGCCAAGGAGACAAGCAGGGCAAACCAAAACAGACGCATTCGGTCCTCCTTCGGACTCGGTAGAGTGCGACGTTGCTTTGCCCAGCACCCAACATTTACGCACCGACGTAGGGGGCGCAAGCCCCGTGAACGGCGGCTCTGACGATGCTAATTCACCCTGTAATGGTTCCAGACAGCGATATCAATGTAATTGATTGAATCGTCTACTATTTCTGCCATTGCAGAGATCACGAGATCCTGCTGTTGCGGCGAACCGACGCAAGACTAAGCGTTCAGCGGCGCAGGACGCCGATCACCTTGCTGGCAAAGCTCAAGCGCTCGGCCATGACGCCGACAACGTAGGTGAGAAGCGCCTGGGCGAGATCATCGTTCTCGCGCTTGATACGCTCATAGGCTTCGGCGCTCAGCACATAAAGGACGCTTGGGACCTCGGCCTGGATGGTGGCGCTGCGGAGCTGTTTGGAGATGAGCCCCATCTCGCCGGTCGTAGTGTGGGGTCCGAGACTTCGCACGCGAACGAGACGTCCATCGTCCATCTTGACCAGAATGTTGATGCGGCCTTCGAGAATGAAATGCATGGAGCGCGCCGGTGTGCCCTGCTCGGCGATGATCTCGCCCTTGCCGACTTCGAGCCGCTGGCAAAGCGCCGCCAGCTCCTCTCCTAGTTTGGGGCTGCCGAGCGCACGGTTGAGCCAGTCGCGCAAGGTGCTCCCGCCGCTTCCCTCAGCGAGATGGGCGGCGATCACCGCCTTCTCGCAAGATTCGAGCGCGCGATCGAGATCGTCGGCGAGGATGACATCGCCGGTGATGAATCGGCGGGTGCGGAACGCGTGTTCGAGCTCGCCCGAGAGATTGACCAGCACTAAGCGAGCGCCAGCTTCCTCTGCCGCCCGCTTGATCTGGGTGAAGCTGTGCATCGCAGAAGAGTCGATCCCGGTGACTAGGCGAAAGTCGAAAACAAGGAAGCGGCACGCGGGCACGCGCGCGAATAGAGCTTTCACCTGCTGGAACAGGCGATTGGCTGAGCCGAAGAACAGATAGCTTTGCAGGCTCATACCCTGGATTTGGCGCCCATGCTTGGCAAGAATCGTGAGCTCCTCGGGCCCGCGGTCGAGCGTCGAGCGATATTCGGAGCCGTCGAAGCTGAACTTGATCGCATTGACCCGACTCGCGCTGACGGCAAAGGTGGCGCAGCCGATGATCACACCGATCAACACGCCGGCGATGAAGCCGACCTGCAAAATCAGCAGGGCGATGGCAAGGAGAGAGACGTACTCAATCGGCAAGATCCGCCGCGCCGAGTCGATCAGCCACTCGTAGACAAGCTGGGCGCCGAGATAAAGCAGCAGCGCGCCAAGCACCGATTTGGGCACGTAGCCGAGGAAGCCGGGATGGACAGTGAGCATGAGCAGCGCAACGGCAGCCACGGTCAGACCGGACAACCGCCCGCGTCCGCCTGCCACGTAGTTGAGCGAGGTGCGGTTCAAGGCGATGGTGCTGACATAGCCGCCGAGTGCCGCAGCGACCAAATTGGCGACGCCAACCGTCTTCAGATCGCGCTGGAGATCGGCTTCACGCTTGGTAACGAACTCGATGCCAGTGGTGTTGAGCAAGGTACTAATCGCCGTTACGAACATGACCGCGAAGAGCTCGCCGCTGAGGCCGGGTAGATCGTGCCAGGGAAAAGAGCGGAGATCGTTCACATCCCATGTCGGTGTGAGACCAAC
Organism: Methyloceanibacter sp.; assembly: GCA_035319265.1. Classification (GTDB taxonomy): domain Bacteria; phylum Pseudomonadota; class Alphaproteobacteria; order Rhizobiales; family Methyloligellaceae; genus Methyloceanibacter. The sequence goes on from DATHCZ010000192.1 coordinate 4,645, forward strand.
AGCGGCCGGCGGCTTGAAAAGCCAGCCCTGGCCTTGCGCATCTGCGAGGCTCATGCCAAACGCGGCCAGTGCGAGTTGAACCACGGTAAGCCCGCTCAGCAGGATGACCGGCAGCACATAAGGGCTGTCCTTGCGCCAGCGAACGCCGAAGTAGATCGCGACGGCGATCACGCAAGCCGGCAGAAGCTTGGCGAGGGAAACGGGCTCGATCAAGGCGTCTAGGTTCGAGAGCAGTAAGCCGTGGTCGGTGATGACGCGCACAGCCCCACTCACCATTAGGCAGCCAGTCGCGCCGAGAAAGCCGCCGATAACGGGGTAGGGAATGAAGCGTATCGCCCCGCCGGCGCGGGCAAGGCCAAGGCCGAGCAGCAAGATGCCGCTCAATGCAGCAGAAAGCGCCATGATGATGACAACGGGGGCGAGCAGATCGTCGGGGGCGCCTTCTTTGGCGAACCTGGCCAAGAGGGCCGTCACGAGAGTGGCCGTGACGGCTACGGTGGTGGGATCGGGGCCGGCGATGGCGAAAGGGATCGAACTGCGCGCGGCCACGATCGATCCGCCGACCGCCGTGGTGATGAAGGTCGCCGCGAGCCCGTAAGCGATCCAAGTGCTGAGTGGCGGAGCGAAGATCAGGGCGGCGAAGGAGAGACCGTAGGCAATGGCCAGGACGCTGGCGATCAGGCCGGAGAAGACGTCGCGCGACCAGGCTGCGAGAAGTGCCGCAATCCTACGCCTCGCGGTCCCTTCACCGTCCTTGACCGGCATTGAAAATTGCTTCTGCAAGTCCTCGAGGTTCCGCCGCTATGTCTCTTTTCACCGCGCGAAACTGACCGCTTGAGCATTATCGCGCGGATTCGGCGCCCACCGATAGGCGCGAGATATGACAGTTCGCTGACGCGCTCCAGCGACTAACGCGCGCGTGGTCAAGAAAGGTCTACTCGGCGGCCTGCTTTGACTTGCCCCGGGTGTCGCAGCCGAGCTTGCCAAGCAGGTCGATTGCTGCATCGGCGATCGAGGTACCGGGGCCGAAGATCGCCTTGGCTCCAGCCTCGTAAAGCGCCGGATAGTCCTGCGGCGGGATCACGCCGCCGACCACGATCATGATGTCACCCCGCCCTTGCGTCTCCAGCGCCTCGCGCAGGGCAGGAACGAGGGTGAGATGGCCCGCCGCGAGCGACGACACGCCGACAATATGCACGTCGTTCTCGACCGCCTGGCGGGCGGCCTCCTCGGGCGTTTGGAACAGGGGACCGATGTCGACATCGAAGCCGAGATCGGCAAACGCCGAAGCAATCACCTTCTGCCCGCGGTCGTGTCCGTCCTGACCCATCTTGGCGACGAGGATACGCGGGCGGCGGCCGTGCTCGGTTTCGAATTGGTCGATCAGCTCCTTGATCCTGTTCAAGCTTCCGTCCATGCGACCGATCTCCGCCTTGTAGACCCCGCTGATCGCCGAAACGTCAGCGCGATGGCGGCCATAGATCTTCTCCAGCGCGTAGGAAATCTCGCCGACCGTCGCTTTGGCACGGGCGGCTTCGACGGCGCCTTCGAGCAGGTTTCCGGTGCCTGTCTCTGCGCTTCGCGTGAGCGCGTCAAGGGCTTGCTTGACCTTGGCCTCGTCGCGCTCGCCCTTAAGGCGCGTAAGCTTATCGAGCTGCTGGCGGCGCACGGCGCGGTTATCCACCTTGAGGATGGCGATGTCAGCGTCGCTGGCGGAGCGATATTTGTTCACTCCGACGATGGTCTGCTTGCGGGAATCGATGCGGCCTTGCGTTGCGGTCGCGGCCTGCTCGATCATGCGCTTAGGGATACCGGCCTCGATCGCCTTGGCCATGCCGCCGAATTTCTCGACCTCCTCGATGTGGGCGAGTGCGCGGGCCGCGAGGTCGTAGGTCAGCCGCTCGACAAAGAAGCTCCCGCCCCAGGGATCGATGATGCGGGTGGTGCCGGATTCCTGCTGCAACATGAGCTGCGTGTTCCGGGCGATGCGCGCCGAGAAGTCAGTCGGCAGCGCAAGCGCCTCGTCGAGCGCATTGGTATGCAGCGATTGGGTATGGCCTTGAGTTGCGGCCATGGCCTCGACGCAGGTGCGCACCACATTGTTGAACACGTCCTGCGCGGCGAGGCTCCAGCCGCTCGTCTGGCAGTGGGTGCGCAGCGTCAGCGAGCGCGGGTCCTTGGGCTTGAACTCCTCGGCCATCAGCTTCGCCCAGAGAAGACGTGCGGCGCGCATCTTGGCGATCTCCATGAAGAAGTTCATGCCGATCGCCCAGAAGAAGGAGAGCCGAGGCGCGAAGGCGTCGACGTCGAGCCCGGCTTTGACGCCGGCGCGCACATATTCGATGCCGTCGGCGAGCGTGTAGGCGAGCTCCAGGTCGGCGGTCGCTCCCGCCTCTTGCATGTGGTAGCCGGAGATCGAGATCGAGTTGAACTTCGGCATCTTCTTCGAGGTGTAGGCGAAGATGTCGGAGACGATGCGCATCGACGGTGCGGGCGGATAGATGTAGGTGTTCCGCACCATGAACTCTTTCAAAATGTCGTTCTGGATCGTGCCGGAGAGCTGCTCAGGCGGCACGCCCTGCTCTTCGCCGGCGACGATGAACAGCGCGAGCACGGGGAGCACCGCCCCATTCATGGTCATGGACACGGAGACCTTGTCGAGCGGGATGTGGTCGAACAACGTGCGCATGTCGTAGATCGAGTCGATGGCGACTCCCGCCATGCCGACATCGCCGGTTACGCGCGGATGATCGGAGTCGTAGCCGCGATGGGTGGCGAGATCGAAGGCGACGGAGACGCCCTGCTGTCCTGCGGCGAGGTTGCGCCGGTAGAAGGCGTTGGAGTCTTCGGCGGTGGAGAAGCCGGAGTATTGGCGCACCGTCCAGGGTCGCTGCACATACATGGTGGGGTAGGGGCCGCGGAGATAAGGCGCGATGCCCGGGAGCCCATCAAGGAAATCGAGGCCCTTAAGATCGCCCGCGCCATAAGCCGGCTTCACCTCGATCCCTTCCGGCGTCTGCCAAGAATTGGCGCTCGCTGGTGCGGTGGCGTCAGTGCCGCTTGCGGCGTCGAATTCCATCTCGGCAAATGAAGGGATGCGCGTCATCTTAGGTCGATCTCGTCATAGGCGGCATTCAAGATCGCAAGCGTATCACAGCCCTGGTGAAGGAACGTTCTAACGCCGGCGCCTTCGAGCGTGGGGCGGTCAGCGCCGGGCTTGCCGGCGAGATAGATGTACTTGGCACCGGCTGCGGCGAGAGCCTTGACGGTCTCGAGCGCCTTGCTCGCATAGACCTTGTCGGAAGAGCAGAGGCAGACCAGCGCAGCTCCTGAATCCTCGAATCGTTGCGCGAGGTTGTCGCCGCGTCCTTCCACCGCTTCGATGCCGCCCGATTCGAACAGGCTCTTGGCGAAGGACGCACGCGCGTTGAAGTCTGCGGGGCGTCCGAGACAGGCAAGGAAGATCTTGGGCCGCGTGCCGTGCTTGGCGAGATAGGCATCGCTCCGCTGGCGCAGACGCTCGAAGGGCTCGGCGACCCGATAGCGCGGGAGCGCGCTCCCGCCCGGAGCCGCCTCCGCGCGCAGGGGTGCGAACACCGAGACTGCATTCTCGGAAAGATCGGGGAAATCGCTCGTGCCTATGATCACGTCCCTGCGCTGGGCGACGCTGGCCTCGCGCTCGGCACGGACTCTTGCGACGACACGCTGGATCAGTCCGCTCTCCAAGGCTTGGGCGGCACCGCCGGCCTTTTCGATGCGCTGGAAGAACCACCAGGCCGTCTGGCAGAGCGCATCGGTCAACGCTTCGATGGCGCCGGAGCCCGCGGCAGGATCGGCGACGCGATGCAGATTCGATTCCTCGATTAAGATCGTTTGCGTGTTGCGGGCGATGCGGCGGGCGAAGGCGTCGGGTGCCCCGAGTGCCGCGCTGAAGGGGAGCGCGGTCACCGCGTCGGCGCCGCCGACAGCAGCGGCAAGGGCCGCAATGGTGCTACGCACGATGTTCCCGTGCGGATCGCGCTGGGTCATCATGCGCCAAGCCGTTTCGGCACAGACGAAGGCGGGGCGGGGGGTGAGCCCGCACGCCTTCTCGATGCGCGCCCACAGCTTCCGCAGAGCGCGGAACTTGGCGATGGTGAAGAACTGGTCGTGATCGGCCGCTAGGCGGAAGAAGATCAGGCGGCGCGCTTGATCGAGTTCGAAGCCATGGGCCTCGAGCGCGCGCAAATAAGCGAGCGCGTTAGCGAGGACGAAGGCGAGCTCCTGTGCCTCCGAGCCGCCGGCAGCATGCACCGGCCTTCCGTCGGCAACCGCGAAGGGTCCTCGGAAGCCTTCAGCCACGAGATCGCCGATCAGCCCAGTCACCAGAGGCGCGAGCTCGGACCAAGGCATCGGAAACAGGCCGCGTACCGCTCGTGCGCCGAGCGGATCGAAGCAGAAGCGCATATCGAGCACCGCCGGCTTGAGGCCCTTCGCCGCAACATATTCGGCCATAAACTTCGCGACCTGCCGCGAGGGCGGACCGAAATCGAGCTCAACCGCAATGCCGGCGTCGAGATAGACGTTGTCGAGCGTTTGGGCGATCTCGGCTTCGGTCGCCGGCAACGTATAGCCGTAGTCGCCCACAGCGCCCTCGAATACGAGGGTTAGGCCGTTCGCGCCGTTATTCAGGTCGTCGAGGGCTTGCGCGTTGGCGGCCTTCGCATCTGGCAGATCGATGCGCTGCATGACGGACCATGGGGCGGCTGCGGCGCGTCCGGCGATGCGCTCAGCACCTTGCGCGCGCGCGTAGAGGGGCTCGATAGCAATGCCGTCATAGCTCTCCGATCGCAGCGAGGCCAAAGGCGCGCCCTTCAGCGCTTCTGCCACAAGGGCCTTCCACGCCGCCTCGTCGGCGGGCGGGAAGTTGCGGGCAAGTGTCAGTTCCACCACTCTCCTCAAGCTCCAAGCGGCGCAAAGCCCCTCCTAGCATGAAGGCGAAGCGGCACGGAAGCGGTGCAAAGCAAGACCCGCGTCTCGGCCACCTATGCGGGGGCCGGGCCAGAAGCTAGAGTGCGGCTCCGAGTTTCCAAGGAGGGGCGGCGAATGGCGAAGCGCAAGACGGCGGCGCCGAAGGACGATCCGGCGGGGAGCGATGTGCCGCAAAGCGCACCCTCCGACAGCGTCTATATCGGCAAGAGCATCAAGCCGGAGTTCATCCTGCTCCGCCTTGCCAATCGCCACGGCCTCGTCACCGGCGCGACAGGTACGGGCAAGACCGTCACCTTGCAAGGATTGGCGGAAGGCTTCTCCGATCAGGGCGTCCCAGTGTTCTGCGCCGACGTTAAGGGCGATCTTTCCGGCGTCGCCGAAGCAGGCGAGATGAAGTCCTGGATCGAGGCGCGCGACAAGCAGATCGGCTACACGCAGGATTTCAAGGCCTATCCCGTCATCTTCTGGGACCTGTTCGGCGACAAGGGTCTCCCTATCCGCACGACGGTCTCTGAGATGGGGCCCCTCTTGTTGTCGCGGCTCATGGACCTGAGCGATGCGCAGGAGGGCGTGCTCAATATCGCCTTCAAGATCGCAGGTGAAGCGAACTTGCAGCTCAACACCCTCAAAAACTTGCAGACCATGCTCGAGGGATTGGCGGCGCGCGCCGACACGCTCACCACCCAGTATGGCAATATTACTAAGGCGTCGGTCGGGTCGATCCAGCGCTCGCTTCTGGTGCTTCAGCAGCAAGGTGGCGAGCATTTCTTCGGCAAGCCCGTCCTCGACATCAACGACCTGATGCTCAAGACCCGCGCGGGACAGGGCTATATCAGCGTGCTCTCCGCCGAAAAGCTTATGGAGTCGCCGAGACTCTATGCGACCTTCCTCCTGTTCCTCCTCTCGCAGCTGTTCGAGAAGATGCCGGAGGTCGGCGATCCCGACAAACCAAAGCTCGTGTTCTTCTTCGACGAGGCACATCTTCTCTTCAAGGATGCACCAAAGGCGCTGCTCGATAAGGTCGAGCAAGTCGTGCGTCTCATCCGGTCGAAAGGCGTCGGTGTCTATCTCGTGACGCAGAATCCGCTCGATATTCCCGACACGGTGTCGCGGCAGCTCGGCAATCGCATCCAGCACGCATTGCGCGCCTTTTCGCCACTTGAGCAAAAGGCGGTGAAGGCGGCGGCCACCACCTTCCGCGCCAACCCCGCCTTCGACACCGAGAAGGCGATCATGGAGCTCGGCACCGGCGAGGCGCTCGTCTCGACGCTCGACGATAAGGGTCAACCGACCATCGTGCAGAAGACATTGGTAAGACCGCCGAACTCGCGCGTCGGGCCCATCACCGACGCAGAGCTCGATAAGGTGATAGGGGGGAGTCCGGTACAGGGCAAATATCCGGACAAGCCCTCTGATAGTGAGGCTGATCAGGAGGCTATCCAGGAATGGGCTCAGGGGGCGGCCAAGGCCAAGGCAGCCCAGGCCGAGCAGAAGGACGCGAAGAAGACGACCGGCGGCGGCGGGCGCAGCGACAGCTTCGGGGAGACCGTCGTCAAGCAGGTGGTCAAGTCCGGCGTGCCGATGCTGACGCGGGTTCTGGAAAGCTTCCTCAAGAACCGCAAGTGAGACGTCGGCGTGCTTGTTGTTGACGACGTCTCGTTCCGTTTAGGCGGTCACCTCATACTCGATCACGCGACGGCGGCACTGCCGCCGAAAGCCCGGGTTGGGTTGGTGGGCCGCAACGGCGCCGGCAAATCGACGCTGCTAAAGTTGATCGCCGGCATGCACGAGGCCGACGCGGGCGGGATCGAGGCGCCCTCGGGCACGCGCATCGGCTATCTCGCTCAGGAAGCGCCGGGCGGTCAATCAACGCCGTTCGAAACTGTTCTCGCGACCGCGATCGAGCGCGCCGAGCTTTTGGCTGAGGCCGAGCGCATCGATGATGCGCACCGAATCGGCGAAATTCACGAGCGGTTGAACGTGATCGACGCGTATGGCGCGCCGGCGCGCGCATCGCGCCTCCTCGCCGGTCTCGGCTTTGGCGAGGAGACGCAGCATCAACCGCTGTCTTCTTTCTCCGGCGGCTGGCGCATGCGCGTAGCCCTTGCCGCTCTGCTGTTCTCGGAGCCGGACCTATTGCTGCTCGACGAGCCGTCGAACCATCTTGATCTCGAAGCTGGCCTGTGGCTCGAAGCGTTTCTCAAGTCCTATCGCCGCAGCCTCATCGTTGTCAGCCACGAGCGCGATCTCCTAAACAACGTGGCCGACTACATCCTTCATCTGGAGCGAGGCGGACTGACGCTTTATTCCGGCAATTACGACGCTTTCGCGCGGTTGAGGCATGAGCGTCGCGCGCAAGCCGAGGCTTTCCGCGCTCAGCAAGAGGCAAGGGCCAAGAAGCTCAAGGCCTATGTCGATCGCTGGCGTTACAAGGCGCATACCGCGCGGCAGGCGCAAAGCCGGCTCAAGGCGCTTGACCGCTTAGAGGTGGCCGAGCCTGTCGTCGATGAGACTGCGCTGGTGTTCGATTTTCCGAGCCCCAAGGAGCTGCGTCCGCCGCTGATCGTCCTCGACAATGTCTCTGTCGGCTATGCTCCCGGCGAGCCAGTGTTGACGCGGCTCAATTTGCGCATCGATCCCGACGACCGGCTGGCTCTCGTCGGCCGCAACGGCAATGGCAAGACGACGCTGGCGAGGCTGCTGGCAGGTCAGCTCAAACCGATTGGCGGGACGGTCGCCGCGAGCGGCAATTTGCAGGTTGGCTATTTCGCTCAACATCAGATCGAGGAGCTTGTGCCCGACGCGACGCCGCTCCAGCATATGGAGCGCCTGCTGCCGGGGGCTAAGCCCGGTGAGCTGCGCACGCAGCTCGGCCGTTTCGGGTTCTCTGGCGACAAAGCCAACCTCGCCGTCCGCGAGCTCTCTGGCGGTGAGAGGGCACGGCTGTCGCTCGCGCTCATCACCCGCGATGCACCGCATATCCTCATCCTCGACGAGCCGACCAACCATCTCGACGTTGATGCGCGTGACGCGTTAGTCGAGGCGTTGACCGAGTTCCGAGGCGCCGTGGTGGTGGTCAGTCACGACCGTCATCTGCTCGGGCTGATCGCCGACCGCTTGGTACTGGTTGTCGACGGCACTGCTAAAGAATTCGACGGCAGCCTCGACGAGTATCGCGATCTGGTCCTCGGAGTCGGCGAAAGCCGCGCCGGCGGGCGCGGAAAATCACCAGCCCAACCCGACCGCAAGGAGGCGCGCCGGCTCGCCGCAGAGGCGAGCGAGCGTGTCAAAGCATTGCGTAAGGTCGCTACCGTGGCCGAGGCAGAGCTCAAGCAACTGTGGCTGCGGAGGGACGAGATCGACGCGGCACTATCCTCACCGCCGGCGAACGGCGCTAAGCCGGTCGGCGAATTGTTGAAGATCCGCGCCGAGATCGAGCGCGATGTCAAAGCCGCGGAAGAGCGCTGGTTCGTGGCGAGCGAAGCCGCGGAGCAAGCCAAGGCGGGCTAGACCGCCTCGCTATTTCGGCGCGAGCGTGTACATCTCCTCGACATGGCTCCAGTTGATCAGATGATCGAACCAGGCCTCGAGGTATTTCGGCCGCTCGTTGCGGTAGTCGATGTAGTATGAGTGCTCCCACACGTCGACGCCGAGGAGAGGCCAGCCACCCTGCACCAGCGGGTTCTCGCCGTTCGGCGACTTGGTCACCGCAAGCTTGCCGTCCTTCAACGTGAGCCAGGCCCAGCCCGAGCCGAACTGGGTCTTGCCTGCTTCGATGAAATCGTTGCGGAACTTGTCGAAGCCGCCAAGATCGCGGTCGATCATAGCGAGCACGGCGCCGGGCACCTTCTTGCCTCCGCCGTCCTTCTTCATCCACGGCCAAAAATGGATGTGATTGAAGTCCTGACCCGCGTTGTTGAAGATGCCGGGATTCTTTGCGAAGCTCGCTTTAACGATCTCCTCGAGAGGCTTGCCTTCGAACCCTGAACCCGGCAGCAGCTTGTTCAGATTGTCGACGTAAGCCTTGTGATGCTTATCGTGGTGGTATTGCAGCGTCTCGGCCGACATATAGGGCTGAAGCGCGTCATAGGCGTAAGGCAGCGGGGGAAGTTCGAAGGCCACGGGCGTTGCTCCGGCAGATTTTGAGGTGAAATGCTGGCCGAAGCTAAAGGTTCCGGCTAGATGAGGCAAGCCGCGGGGCGGTCGCATCTTGCTGGTTGCTGGAGGGGTGGGCGCGGAGTCCCTGAACTCCGCGCCCGGTGCCGAGGAAGGTTCGCTATGTCAGTGCAGGGATCTGACGCTTGCGACGTTGCGCTAGCCTGGCTGAACCCAGCATGAACCGATCATGCAGCTTTGCTTAAGGAAGCCACGCTCGCCATTCGCGCACAGTTAAT
>DATHCZ010000193.1:0-8717 GCA_035319265.1 Methyloceanibacter sp.
AGAATCATCGCCCTTCTGTCTTTCGCGATCGCCTTGTTTGCGGGAGCCTCGGCAATCGCTGACGAACCGCTCCCGCGAGGAAGCTACCTCGGGAGCTGTTTCCAGGAGAAAGTCAAAAATGATGTCCTCTACGCGCAATGCCAGTATATGTGTGATGATAGCGGTTGCCGCTTGAACAACACAACATTGCATCATGTCAGCCGCTGCATCGGCGATGTTGGAAACGCGTATGGCAGGCTAACGTGTAGCCGCTGGAACACGGCGCCGCAGCCGCAACTTCCTGACACGACAGAGATCACTCAAAAGCAAAACTACTGCCACGAGCACTGCAAATGTTGTGAGGCGGGCACTTGTGCGGACCCAGCAAGCTGGTGCCCCTCCAAAAGTGCAACCGTCGATCCGAAAGGAGTCTACGGCTGTTTCAACACCTGCATGTCCACCGCTCGGCTCTTGCCCTGAGTTGAAGCGCTAACGGCCAAGCAAGACACCCAGAGAAGTTGCCGAAAGCTTTGCCCAACTGCGATGTTCGGATACCAGCGAGTCAGCCGCATGGCGTCAGCACCAGGTGCTGCGGAGCATGCTCGCAGTTTCACTGCGGCGGGGCGCCACAGAAGGCGTAGAGATAATTGATGAGCGGTGTCTCCACATAGTCCTGAAGATTGGGCTTGCCCTTGGCGTATTGCCTGACGTTCTCGGCAAGCTGGGCGACGGTCATTTTGCTCCGGGTGACGCAGTCGTTGTAATGGGCGTTGACGGCGCGTTGCTCATCGTTCATGGCGAACGTAACGAGAGCATCGAAGGCACCGGCGATATAGATCGCCCGCATGTCCGGCTTCATTCTCGCCCATTCGGCATAGGTGAGAAAATTCGCTGCCGCCGGCTGCGCGATCAGCAGCCCGGCGCAGAGAGCCAGAATCGCCCGCGACATGAGGCCTCCCACTGGTTCCTTGAAAAAGTCCTTGCGCCCGGAGTTTCGCGCGTTTGCGCCGCCGCTCAAAGAGACTTCAGCCTTCCTCGAACTTCGTTCCGATTAGGAGACGCCTTACGCGCGCAGCAGGATCGCTCGGCTAGTCCGAGACTTCGCTGAGGACGCGGCGAGTGACCTGGATGAGCTTGGTCATGTCGTCGCTCAGGTTCTCTGGCTCCTGGTCCGCGAGTTGAAGGAACTCCTCGAGCAGCTTCATGAACAGCGGGGCGCGCACGATCAGTTCGGCTTGATGCTCGATACGGTAGGGATCGAGGTCGTATTCGGCGCCGGGAACGCGCCAGCCGCCCCAATCGCGCTCGGTGGTCACCACCGTCGGATGAGTGCCGGGGAAGGGGTGATGCTTGCATTGGTCGGCGCTTTTCCAACGATTGTGCCCACGAAGAATGCGCCAAGCGCCGAGGCCGTTGATACCGTTCGCCTGGAGCGCGGCAGATTCCTCCTCGAGCTCCTCTTGAGCGAATTCACGCCCCATGCCGCAGTCATAGGCGACCTTGATCGGCTCCTCGCAGCCCTTCACCCATTTCGGAACGACGGCCTCGACATGAGCCCAGGTGCCGACCGGCTTGACGAACACGCGCTGCGATTTGTGGTATTTGGCTTTTGCCATGGTTTGACGCCTGCGTTGGGAGCCTGAGCTCCGCCGGCAGGGCTAACCCGGAAAAGTTAAGATTCCTCTTTGCCTGCCGTGACTTGCATCAGTTTCCGCTGTTCCCATGACGGTTGAGCCCGAAGTCCAGGCCGCATCCAAACCTCTGTTCGTCCCGTCGCGGCGAGCAGTCGTGGTTCTTGCCGTCCTCGGACTCGCGGCGCTCGGGATCGCGCTCTTTCTCCGCTACGGAATCATCCAGAACACGCCGATCGGCTTGGCTTGCGAGGCGGGCGAGGACAGTCTCACCTGCAAGCTCAGGCTCGCAGTCATCGTGATGTTCATTCAGGATTGCTTCGGATGGACGGCGATGATCGCGGCAGGGGTGCAACTCTGGCGGCCGAACTCGATCGCACTCGGCGTCGGCCTGGTCTTCGCGTTGCTCGGGCTAGTCCTCTACAACACCCGCGCCTCGGCACTGGCCGTCACGTTGCTGGTGCTGAGTTTCGCACGGGGCGCACCTGCAAGAGAGTGAGCGCGAGCACGACGAGGAGACAGGCGAAGAGAACTGCCTGCCAATTGGCGATCCCCTCATTGGCGATGATGTAAACCGAAGCTCCGGCAAGCACGAGTGCGCCGATCCTCTCAGCCACTCCCGGTCGATGAGAGACGGGGGCACTCGAGAGAGCGAGGATGGCGAACGCGGCGATGGGTCCCGTCAGCGAGGCCAAGGGGAAATCCTTGTAGCGCGGATCGAACACGAGCCCGAGCGCGACATGCATGGCAGCGATCATCGTTGCCACCAGCAGCGCCGCGAGTTTCACGCCGATGAGATCGTTGTGCCGCCAGCGCGACGGGTCGAGGACGAGATCGAAGCTTGCGAGGCGGTCGCCATGGGCGATGGCGAAACTCGCAGCAAGAGGAACGGCAACGGCGAGCGCGAACAGGCCTAGGGAGCGCAGCCGGTCGGCTTGCTCTGCGCCATCCATCGGCAGGCCGATCGCGGCGAGCCCTACCGTGAGACCCGTGGCAAGCGCGATCAGGGCCATCAAGAGGTCCGCACGCCACGTCCTCGTCTCGGCGCGGCTCTGAAGCCGGCCGACCATGGCAGAGAGAAAGACGAGACAGGCGGCGCCGACGCCCAGCCCCGCCACGAGGCGCCATTTGGGCTCGTTCGACACGGGCGCGCCGAAGCGGAACTTCGGCTCCTCCGCTCCATCGCCGAACAGTCCCCAATAGCCGCCGACCGTCCCTTCCAGGAGCCGCTTCCAGGGTTGGTCGAAGGCCTCGATGAGATTGACCTTCCAGCCCTCCTTCTTGGCCGCCGCAACGACCCCGCTCAACACGAGCGCCTGGTTGGCGGGGGAGGGAAGCGCGCCGGCACGCATTCGCCCCTCGCTCGGCCAGCCGACTTCCCCGATCAGGATCGCCTTACCGGCGAACTTCGCCTGGAGCTTCGCCCTGATCTCGCGCACATGGGCGACTGCGTCCTTGGCCGCTACGGGATCATCCTCCCAGTAGGGCAGGATATGGATGGTCACGAAGTCGACGGACGAGGCGATCTCGGGTGACCTCAGCCAGAACTCCCAGACATCGGCATAGGTCACGGGAAGTCCGGAGCGCTCGCGAACCTCCTCGGCATAGGCCTTGATACTCGTAGCTGAGAGCTCGCCCCTAAGCAGCACCTCGTTGCCGACGATGAAGGCGTCGACAACGCCTGGGTGCTGCCGGGCAAGTCTCAACCCCGCCTCGATCTCGCGCCGGTTCTCGGCACGATTCCTCCCGAGCCAGATGCCTTGGATTACCTTCAGCCCCTCCCGACCGGCGAGCGCTGTAATTCGCCCTTGCGGCCCCATCGCGGAATAGGTGCGCACGCAGGAGGTGATCGCCGATAGCCGCGCCAGATCGGCAACGATCTGCTGGTCTGGAATATCCAGATCCCAGGTGAAGGGAGCTTGGTTACCGTGGAACGGGGCATAGGAGATGCACGTTAGCTTCTCGCCATCGGCAAGCGGAGAAGCTGGCATCGCCACCGGGCGTCCGATGCGGTGCCAGACGGCCACGATGGCACAGGCGACGAGTGCTAGGAGGAGGAAGGAACGGAGCATGGCGAAGTTTGTGCCAGGAGGGATGCGACGAATAGCAGCTTCTGCCCTCTGATTGAATCAATTGCTCTGGTTTGTGCGCTTGCGAAGTGATATGGAAGAATTCTGCCGTTGAACTGCCAAAATCTAGTGGTTTAACGCCAAAAATGGTCTCATCCCGAGTCGGGTGCTCATCCATGCTGCGCCGCACTGTCCGCTTCGCCGCCGCCCTTCTGGCCGGCGGCGTTTTGCTGTGGTCCACATTCCCTGTTGCGGCAGAGGACAAGGGTAGCGCGCCTGCTCAACCTCAGGGCCAAGCCCAGCCACAGGGCGAGAAGAAAGAAGGCGACCAGAAGGCCGCCGATCAAGCCAAGGCCGAGGAGCAGGAGGCCGCCAAGGCCATCGCTGAATACAAAGAGGCCGAAGCCAAGCTGCCGAGTTCAGCCGGCGCGCCCGAATGCGTCTGGACCGGGCGCCGCATCGCGAGCCTGCTATGGCGCGACGACATGGATACCGCGCGCCGCTACATCGATCTCTACGACCGCTTCGGTTGCTCTTCGGAGCATCTGAAGCTCGCGTTCCGCTGCATCATCGAGCAGGGACCGATCGATCCCAAGGCTGCCGATCGGCTCGCCTCGCGCGTGCATGATTGTTGGATAGCTCCGCAGGAGACGACCACAACTTCGAACCAAACGACCTCAGGCTCAACCACAAGAAACGGAACCATTCCCAACTAAGAAAGTTCTAGGGGAACTGCGGAACGTCTCTTGGGCGCGGCGACCAAGGGGGGGCGGGCAGGGCGACTCTGAACCGAGACTTCACACACAATGCGCAACGCTCTCGTCGCGATTGTGGTCGCACTTGCGACCGCGCTCCATGCTTCCGCATGGCTCATGTTGCATGAACGCGTGTCGCCTCCGAATAGTGGGGGGCTGGCGAGCGTTTCCTTCTCTCCGGTCAGTCCTAACGGAAGCGCGTCAGCGCCGGTGACGAAGTCGCAGATCGAGAACGATCTCGCCGCCATCGCGCCCTACACGCAGCACATCAGAACCTATAGCGCGACCAACGGCCTCGAGCAGGTTCCCGGGCTCGCGTCGAAATTCGGCTTGCGTGTCACCCAGGGCGTCTGGATCAACGACTGGGAGGAGCAGAACGAGCGCGAAATCGAAAGCGCGGTCGCGCTCGCCAAGCGCTATCGCAACATCGATAGCATCGTCGTCGGTAACGAGACGATCTACCGCGGACAGGCGCTCGCGGCGCTGGCCGGCAAGAATTTCGATTCCAACGCCGAGGTCGAGAACCTCATCGCCAAGATCCAGCGCGTGAAGCGTAGCACCTCGGTGCCGGTGACCACGGCCGAGGTGTACAATGTCTGGCTCGAGCATCCGGAGCTGGTCTCGGCCGTCGACTATCTCGCCGTCCACATCCTCCCTTATTGGGAGGGCATCCCCGGCTCAGCCGCGGTCGATCACGCAATGCATGCCTACGAGAAGCTGCGGCAAACCTATCCCGGCAAGCGCATCGTCATCGCCGAGTTCGGCTGGCCCTCCGCGGGGCTCAACCGCAAGGACGCGGTGCCGAGTCCGCTGATCCAGGCAGAGGTCATCCGCGACTTCATCGCACGGGCCGACGCCATGGGCATCGACTATTCGATCATCGAGGCATTCGACCAGCCGTGGAAGACCAACGAGGGAAGCGTCGGTCCCTATTGGGGCGTGTTCGACGCCGCTCGCCACCCGAAATTCGCTTTCTCGGGCGACGTCGAAGCCCCGAACTTCCTGTTCAAGGTGCTGACTGCGCTCGCCATCGGCCTGTTGCTGTCGATCCCCATCTTCGCCATCCCGCGGGTGACCGCGGCACAGGCCGCCGTGATCGCGCTTACCGCCAACGTGATCGGCGCCTGGTCCGCGAACGTCGTCGATTATTGGGTCACGCATTATTTCGTGCTCGGCTCGCAAATCGCCATGTTCGTCGGCGCGGGACTCCTCATCCCGCTGATCATGATCATGAAGCAGCGCATCGAGGAGCTTGCCGCCATCATGTTCGGGGCGAAGCCTGTCCGGCTGCTTCAGCGCGCAGGGGGATTGCCCGAGCTGACGCCTCTTGTATCGATTCACATTCCGTCCTGCCGCGAGCCGCCGGAGATGCTGCGCCAGACGCTCGACAGCGTTGCCAAGCTCGACTGGCCGAATTTCGAATGCGTGGTGGTCGTCAACAACACGCCGGATCCCGCCATGTGGGAGCCGATCGAGCATCGTTGTCAGACGCTCGGGGCGCGCTTCAAATTCGTGCGCGCCGACCGTCTCCAGGGCTTCAAGGCAGGGGCACTCCGGCTCGCGCTCGAGCACACCGCGCCGGAGGCGGAGGTCATCGGCGTGCTCGATGCCGACTATGTGGTGCATCCGGACTGGCTCAAGGACCTCGTTCCCGCTTTCGCCGATCCGGCCGTGGGCCTGGTACAGGCGCCGCAGGACCATCGCGAGTGTCATAGAAACATTTCGCAAGCGGTGATGAACCGGGAATACGCCGGCTTCTTCGATATCGGCATGGTGCAACGGAACGAGGTGAACGCCATCGTGACGCACGGCACAATGTGCCTGCTACGCCGCGCGGCGCTGGCCGATGCCGGCGGCTGGTCGAGCGACACAATCGTCGAAGACACCGACCTCGGACTTTCGCTACTCGAGCGGGGTTGGCGCGCCCACTACACCAATGCGCGCTATGGTTGGGGCCTGTTGCCCTCGGACTTCGGCGCCTATAAGCGCCAGCGCCATCGCTGGGCCTACGGCGGGGTGCAGCTCATCAAGAAGCATTGGCGCGCGTTTTTGCCTGGAGGGAGCAGGCTCACGGCGCAGCAGAAGGCGGCGTTCCTGGTCGGCTGGCTCACTTGGCTCGGGGCAGAGTCGCTCGGCGTGGTCATTGCCATTCTCAACCTGATCTGGATGCCTCTCGTGGCCTTTTTCGGCATCGCCGTGCCCGAAGCCGTGTTGACGCTTCCCGTGCTTGCGACCTTCGCGGTGATGCTGGTTCACTTCATGGTGCTTTATCGCACTCGGGTGCAGGCGCCCATCTTTGCCTCTCTCGGCGCCGCCATCTCGGCAATGGCCTTGCAGCTCACCGTCGGCCGCGCCGTGGCCGACGGTGTCATCCGCGACGAGCTTCCCTTTGTTCGCACGGCAAAGGGAGTGTCACGCTGGTCGGCTCGTTTCCCGGCGATGTGGGAAGCGGTGCTCGGCACGCTGCTGGTGGTCGGCTCGCTTACGCTTCACTACACGAACGATCAGCAAGTGCATGAGATCTCGATCTTCAGCGCCGTGTTGTTCGTGCAAAGCCTTCCGTTCCTGGCGGCCGTCGGCCTCGCTCTGATCGAGCGGTCGCGGTTCAACGCGTTCACCACCTGGCGCAGGCTCGCCACGCTTTCGACCTATCTGCCGCGCCTGCCGCGGGGTCCTGCACCGACAGCTGGTCCCTCGGCGGGCGACGGCATCGGCATCGTGCCCTGACCGAATGCGTCGCGATGGCCTAGGGCCTAAGACTGTGGAATCCGCTTCTCGTATTCCGTCTCCAACCTAGTGACGGTGGTCCAGAACGGGTGGGGCTCATCGCCCTTGAGGACATCGATCAGGATAGCGAGATGGCTGTGCCAACCGCTCGCCACGCCCACCATCATGGCGCGGTCCTTGAGTTTGCTGTGCGTCAGCACCAACAGCACGTCCTTCCCCTTAGGCGCCAGCTCGAATGTCACTTCGCCGGCTTCACCGAACTTGAAACTCAACAGGTACGGGGGTTTGCAAGCTGTAACCGTGCCATTGACGCTCACACCCGCGGCCTTGTTCTTATGCTTCTCCGGGGGTGTTTTCTCGGCGGAAAGATCGGCGTGGTTGAAGAAAAACTCGATGCGTCCGCCGGCGCGAAGCTCCATTTTGCCGGTGGCGAACCACGTTCCTCTCTTCGTCGAGTCGGTGAGATAATCCCACACGCGCTCGATGGGTCCGGGCAAGAGACGTTCCATCCGAATGGTCCTGGCTTCGGTCACGACGCCATACTCGTTCATTGCTTGCTCCTCTTCTTTCGTCGTTCGGGTTT
Source organism: Methyloceanibacter sp. (assembly GCA_035319265.1). Classification (GTDB taxonomy): domain Bacteria; phylum Pseudomonadota; class Alphaproteobacteria; order Rhizobiales; family Methyloligellaceae; genus Methyloceanibacter. Next base: position 7,745 of record DATHCZ010000193.1, read on the forward strand.
GCGCAGTTCTCGCTCCAAGTCATCCAACCGCATGGTCCAGAAACGCTCGTAGAAGCCGAGCCAATCATGTGCTTCGGCAAGTCGCTTCGCCTCCAATTGGCACATGTGCGTACGCCCCTCGATTCGGCGGCGCACCAGCCCCGCCTTCTCGAGCGCCTTCACATGTTTGGAGGCTGCGGCGAACGACATGCGAAACGGGTCCGCGAGCTCGCCGATACTGCGCTCTGAGAGAGTCAAGCTCCTCAACATTGCCCGCCGCGTCGGATCGGCAAGTGCGTGAAAGACGGCGTCAAGACGGTCGGTTCGGTGTTCAACCATGTGGTTGAATATACTCGGGCCAGGAATTTAGTCAACCATTTGGTTGAATAAGAGACTTCGGCTGAGTACTACGGGACCAAGGGAGCAGGACCCAGGCTAGTCGAGGTCGAGGTTGCGCAAACGGAGCGCGTTGCCGACCACTGAGACCGACGAGAAGCTCATGGCTGCGGCGGCGATGATCGGCGAGAGCAGGATGCCGAAGGCGGGATAGAGCACGCCGGCGGCGATCGGCACGCCGAGCGCGTTATAGACGAAAGCGAAGAACAGATTCTGCTTGATGTTGCGCATGGTGGCGCTGGCGAGGTTGACCGCGCGCACCACGCCGCGGAGATCGCCCTTGAGCAGGGTCAACCCGGCGCTCTCCATGGCGACGTCGGCGCCGGTGCCCATGGCAATGCCGACATCGGCGCGGGCGAGCGCCGGCGCGTCGTTGATGCCGTCGCCAGCCATGGCGACCGTCGCGCCCTTGTTCTGCAAGCTCTCGATCAGGGCGAGCTTTTCTTCCGGCCGTAAGCCGGCATGCACCTCATCGATGCCAAGCTCGGCGGCGACGGCTTTCGCCGTGGTCTCGTTGTCGCCGGTCGCCATCACGATGCTGAGTCCCTGAGCGTGCAGTTTGCGGATCGCCTCGGCGGCGGTCTCCTTGATGGGATCG
>DATHCZ010000194.1:0-21234 GCA_035319265.1 Methyloceanibacter sp.
TCTCTGGTCTTTGCCGGACTGGCTCCGGATGCGACCGCAGTCATAGGGGTCGATGACGCGGCATCGCGCGCGATCGCCGACCGCCTCAAAGGGTCTTTCGCAGTGAAATGCATCGCCGTCGGCCACGAGGTTGAGACGGGCATTTTTGTGATGGATGGTGTGCTTCACGAAATGGAGGGCGGGAACGAACGGGCCCGCATTGATCTCTCGGGCATCGGCTCGCTCAGAGGCGCGCATAATTGGCAAAATGCGGCCGCGGCCTGTGCGCTTGCCCGCTCGCAAGGGCTGAGCACCGCCGCCATCACCGCGGGGCTCAAGAGCTTTGCCGGCCTGTCGCACCGCATGGAGCAGGTTGCCCGCCGAGGCAAGGTGCTGTTCGTCAACGATTCCAAGGCGACCAACGCCGATGCCGCGAGCAAGGCGCTTGCGAGCTTCACCGACATTTATTGGATTATCGGCGGCAGGCCGAAGGAAGGGGGATTAGCGGGACTTGAACCTTTCTATCCGAGAATCGCTCGCGCTTATCTCATCGGGGAGGCGGCGGGGGCTTTCGCCCGGCAACTTGGCGGTGCGGTCGATCATGTCCATTGCGGCACACTTGCGCACGCGGTCGAAGCGGCGGCGAAAGATGCAAGCCGGTCGGCAGCCAAGGAGCCGGTCGTGCTGTTGTCGCCGGCTTGCGCCTCGTACGACCAGTTCGACAATTTCGCCAAGCGCGGCGATGCCTTTCGCGAGCTGGTCTTGGGGCTCGATGGCGCCGAAAGGGTGAGGCAGGGGCAAGCGGCATGAGGCTGACCCGCGCCGATGGCAGCGTTCTGTCCGATTGGTGGTTCACCGTCGACCGGCTGATGTTCTTTGCCCTGCTCTTGCTGATGGGCGCGGGCCTGGTGCTCTCGCTGGCCGCAAGCCCGCCGATTGCCGCCAAATATCACCTCGAGTCGTTCTATTTCGTGCGCCGCCATGCCGCGCTGCTCTTGCCTGCCGTGGCGATCATGTTCGCCGCCTCGACGCTGAGCCCAAAGCAGATCAGGCGGGCGAGCCTCGTCATTTTTATCGTCGGCATCGCCTTGATGGTTGTGGTGCTCGGGTTTGGCCCCGAGATCAAGGGCGCCAAGCGTTGGCTCCAGATCGGCGTTATTTCGATTCAGCCGTCTGAATTCGTGAAGCCCGCTTTCGTCATCCTCACCGCCTGGCTGTTCAACGAGAGTCAGAAACGCCGCGACGTTCCCGGCCTTGAGCTTGCGATTGCGCTCTACGCGATCTTCGCCGTGCTCCTCATCATGCAACCGGATTTCGGCCAGACGCTGCTCGTGACGCTCGTCTGGGGCGCGCTCTTCTATATGGCCGGCATCAACATGGTGTGGATTGGCGCATTGGGCGCGGCCGGGATGGCCGGAATCGTCTCGGCCTACTTCCTCGTCCCCCACGTCGCCTCGCGCATCGACCGCTTCCTCAATCCGGCCTCGGGCGATACCTACCAGACCGATCGCTCGATCGATTCCTTTGTTCATGGCGGCTGGTTCGGGCGCGGCCCCGGTGAGGGCACGGTCAAGAATGTGCTGCCCGACTCTCACACCGATTTCATTTTCGCGGTCACGGCCGAGGAATATGGGCTCATCGCCTGCCTCATCCTGCTCGCGCTATTTGCCTTTATTGTGCTGCGCGGCCTGTCGAAAGCCTCGCAGGAGCCTGACGGCTTCATTCGGCATGCGGTGGCGGGACTGGTCATGATGTTCGGCCTGCAGACATTGATCAACATGGCGGTCAATGTCGGGCTGCTCCCGGCCAAGGGCATGACCTTGCCCTTCATCTCCTACGGTGGCTCATCGCTGCTCGCCATGGCCCTGACCATGGGATTTGCGCTCGGGTTGACGCGCAAGCGGCCGATGGCGGGGCAACTGAAACGAAGCCCCCCTGGCGAGCCCGAGAGCGAAGCGCAGAGCGTAAGGGAGAAGGCCGCGTGAGTCTCCGTCCGATCCTCCTCGCCGCCGGCGGTACTGGGGGCCATCTGTTCCCCGCGGCGGCGCTTGCGCAGGAGCTTGCGCGGCGCGGCTACTCGATCGAGCTTGCAACCGACATCCGCGCCGAGAAATACGGCATCGAGTTCCCCGCGCGGGCCATTCACCGCATCCCTTCTGCTACGATGACGAGCAAAAACCCGGTCGCGCTGGCGCGAACGTTCTGGCAGCTCGGCACGGGCTATCTCGGTGCTCGCAATCTTCTGAAAGGCGTTGAGCCGCTGGCCGTGATCGGCTTCGGCGGCTATCCCACTCTGCCGCCGATCATCGCCGCGCGCAGTTTGAGGATTCCAACGGCGATCCATGAGCAGAACGCGGTCATGGGGCGTGCCAATCGGCTGCTCGCGCGCATCGTCGATCGCGTCGCGCTCTCGTTTCCAGAGACCAAGAAGTTGCACCGCAGCGCGGAGGCCAAGGCGCGCGTCACCGGCACGCCTGTCCGTGACGCCGTCGCCGCCTATCGCGACGTCGCCTACACCGCGCCGGAACCCGCGAGCCGCCTCCTCATCCTGATCTTTGGCGGAAGCCAGGGCGCCCATTTCTTCTCCGAGGTGCTGCCGCAGGCGCTCGGTCGCCTGCCGTCCCCGTTCCGCTGGCGCCTCACCATCGTGCAACAGGCGCGCGAAGAGGATCTCGCCTCATTGCGCCAAGCCTATAAGGACATCAATGTCGCCGCGCATGTTGCCACCTTCTTTCGCGATCTCCCCGAGCGCATCGCTACCGCCCATCTCGTCATCGCCCGCTCCGGCGCCTCGACGGTCGCCGAGCTGATGGCTATCGGCCGTCCTTGCATTCTCGTGCCCCTGCCGCACGCCCTTGACAATGATCAGCTCGAAAATGCAACTCGGCTGCAGGACGGCGGCGGTGGCTGGTGCATCCGGCAAGACGACCTGACGCCTGAACGGCTGGCGAGGGAGGTCGAACGGTTATTCGGCTCGCCCGAGCTTCTCGCCAAGGCGGCCGCCAAGGCGAAGGCGATGGCGGAGACGAGAGCGGTCAAGAAACTTGCCGATCTCGCCGAGGAGCTCGCGCGAGAGAGTCCCCAAGTGGTGTAGAGTTCGAGCATGCATCTCCCGGATCCCGACGAAGCAGGCCTGTTCCACATCGTGGGCATCGGCGGCATCGGCATGAGCGCCATCGCCGAAGTGATGCATACCCGCGGCTATCACGTGCAGGGCAGCGACCTCAAGGACGGCGCCAATCTCGATCGCCTGCGCCGCCGGGGCATCGCCTGCCTGATCGGCCACGACCCCTCGAATGTCAAGGGCGCGGGACATCTCGTCATTTCGAGCGCGGTCAAGCCCGGCAATCCTGAGTTCGAGGCGGCGAAGGAGCGGGGCATTCCCATCATTCGCCGCGCCGAGATGTTGGCCGAGCTGATGCGCCCCTGCGCTACCGTCTCGATCACCGGCACCCACGGCAAGACCACCACGACCTCGCTCATCGCCGATCTCCTCAAGGGCGCAGACCTCGATCCCACGGTGATCGCCGGCGGCATCATCAATGCCTGGGGCACCAATGCCCGCATCGGCAAGGGCGAGTGGATGGTGGTCGAGGCCGACGAGTCTGATGGGACGTTTCTCAAGCTTCCGACCCAGATTGGCGTGGTGACCAATATCGATCCCGAGCACATGGACTATTGGCCTTCGCTGGACGCGCTGCACCAGGCCTTCCACCAGTTCATCGAGGCGATTCCCTTCTACGGGCTCGCGGTCGCCGGCATCGACCATCCGGTGGTGCGCGAGCTCCTCGCCAAGCTCGGCGGCGCTGCTAACGGACGCCGCACGCTGACCTATGGCGTGGCGCGCGATGCCGATATCAGGCTGAGCAATCTTCGCCCCGATCACAACCGGATCACCTTCGACGCCGATCTCGGCCCGGCGGTGAAAGGCGGCGCCCGCAAGCTCGAAGATCTCACCCTTCCTGTGCTCGGCCATTACAACGCGCTGAATGCGCTCGCCGCGCTTGCCGCCGCGACCGAGGCTGGCGTGAGCGATGAGGTCATCCGCAGGACGCTTGCGGCCTTCTCGGGCGTCAAGCGGCGCTTCACCCGCGTCGGCGAATGGAACGGCGCGGCGGTCTACGACGATTACGCCCATCATCCCGTCGAAATTGCTTCGGTGCTCCGCGCCGCGCGCATAGCCGGCAAGGGACGCATCATCGCCGTGATCCAGCCCCATCGCTATACTCGCCTCCAGTCGCTGTTCAATGAGTTCTCGGCCTGTCTCGATGACGCCGATGTCGTCCTCGTCACCCCGGTCTATTCGGCCGGCGAGGCGCCTATCCCCGGGATCGACCGCGATGAGCTTGCCTCAGGGCTCCGCCGTCACGGTCATCCGCAGGTGATGACCGTTGATGACGAAGCGACTCTCGTCGAGGCGATCGCCTCTGTCGTGCAATCCGGCGACCTCGTGGTCGGACTTGGCGCCGGTACGATCACCGACTGGATGAACGCCCTGCCGACGCGCCTCGCCGAGCAGAGGGCGCGGGCGTGAGCGGGGTCGACCTCGAATACCGGCTGGCCGCGAGCGTTCCTGAGCTGCGCGGCAAGTTGAAATCGGATGCCCCGCTGAAGGACTTCACCTGGTTCAGGGTGGGCGGACCGGCGCAGGTGCTCTATTCGCCGGCCGACGAAGCGGATCTTGCGTATTTCCTGCGAGAGACGCCGTCCGACATCCCCATCACCGTGATCGGGCTCGGCTCGAACCTTCTCGTGCGCGACGGCGGCATCGAGGGTGTCGTCATTCGCCTCGGCAAGGGCTTCGGTGAGATCAAAATCGAGGACGGCTCGCGGCTCAGAGCTGGCGCCGCGGTTCCCGATGTCAAGGTCGCGCGCGCCGCGGCCGATGCCGGCATCTCGGGCCTCTCGTTTTATCGTGGCATTCCGGGCTGCGTCGGCGGCGCGCTGCGCATGAACGGCGGGGCGCATGGGCGCGAGACCAAGGAGGTCGTCATCGAAGCGCGCGCCGTCGACCGCAAGGGTGAGGTGCATGTGCTGCCCGTCGCGGAGCTTCACTACGAATACCGCCATTGCGGCGCGCCCGAAGATTTCATTTTTACCGAGGCCCTGTTCCAAGGTGAGCCGGGCGAACCTGCAAAGATTCTCGCCGAGATGGACGGCATCGCCGCCTATCGCGAGCAGGCGCAGCCGATCAAGAGCAGGACGGGCGGCTCCACCTTCAAGAACCCTCCCGGCAAGAAGGCGTGGCAGCTCATCGATGCGGCCGGCTGCCGGGGTCTTGCCGTCGGCGACGCCAAGGTCTCCGTGATGCACTGCAACTTCCTGATCAACGAAGGGAACGCGAGCGGAGCCGATATCGAGGAGCTCGGCGAGACGGTGCGCGCGCGGGTGAAAGAAGATAGCGGCGTCGACCTCGAATGGGAGATCAAGCGCCTCGGCGTCCCCCGCTGAAAAGGCCTTTCCTCATTGCACCAGGTCGTCGTCGGGCTTGACCCGGTTGATCCCGAACCACTGGCCTGGAGCGTTTGGTCCTGGATGCCCGGCTCAAGGCCGGGCATGACGAGCGGATGCGAAGCGGCTAATCCAATATCCAACGATCGCCACGCCCGGTTCGAGCGGGCGATGACGCGTTCAAGGGAGGGGCACATGCCTGATAAGCAAGTTCATGTCGCCGTTCTGATGGGCGGCTGGTCGTCCGAGCGGGAGGTGTCGCTCCGCTCTGGCGCCGCCTGCGCGACGGCACTCGAAGGTGAGGGCTACCGCGTGACCCGCCTCGACGTCGGCCGCGACGTCGCCGCCCGGCTTGCCGAGATCAAGCCCAATGTCTGCTTCAATGCGCTGCATGGGCGCTACGGCGAGGACGGCTGCATCCAGGGCGTGCTCGAGACCCTCGGCATCCCCTACACCCATTCCGGCGTGCTCGCCTCGGCTCTCGCCATGCACAAAGAACGCGCCAAAGCCGTGCTCGCTGCCGGTGGCGTCCCGGTGGCGGAGAGTATGATCGTCTCGCGCGCCGAGGCGGCCAAAGCCCACGTCATGAAGCCCCCTTACGTGATCAAGCCGCCGACGGAAGGCTCGAGCGTCGGCGTCTTCATCGTGCGCGAGGACCAACGCCACCCGCCCCAGGAGCTGACGAGCGCCGATTGGACCCTTGGCGATGAGGTCATGGTCGAGCGCTACATCGCCGGCCGCGAGCTGACCTGCGCGGTTATGGGGGACGAGGCTTTGGGGGTGATTGAAATACGTCCGGCTGAAGGGCTCGCCTTCTACGACTATGACGCGAAATATGCGCCGGGGGGCTCAATTCACGTCCTCCCAGCCCCGCTTAAACCAAATGTTTACCAATTGGTACAGAAGCTGTCGCTAGCGGCTCATAGGGCACTGGGCTGCCGGGGGGTCAGTCGCTCCGACTTCCGATACGACGACCGGCCAGAAGGCACCGGGGAATTGATCTGCCTCGAGGTCAATACCCAGCCTGGCATGACGTCGACGTCGCTGGTGCCCGAGCTTGCTGCCCATAGCGGCCGCTCGTTCGCCGAGCTGGTCGGCTGGATCGTGGAGGATGCGTCGTGCAATCGCTAGGCTCCGCAAGGGGTGATGCCAGGAGGAGGAGATCCGCCGATGCGCTTCTTCAGCGCGGCATCGCCGCGCCGCGCACCGCTTCTCGTGGCCTGCCCGTCCTCGCCGGAGCGCGGCGCCTCATCATAAGAAGCCCGAGATCTGTGCGGCTCGGTAAGCTCGGCCGCGATCGCGTGCGGGGGAAATGGCTCCTCGTCTGCGTGTTCTTTCTGGTGAGCGCGCTCCTCTACGGCGCCTGGATCGGCGGTGAGACGGAGCGGCTTTTCGACGCGCTCGGCGGCGGCGTCGAGAAGCTCGCGGTGACCGCGGGCTTCGGCGTCAAGCGCATCACCGTCCAAGGCCAACAACACGCGACCGATGCGGAGATCACCGCGGCGCTGCATGCCGGTCCCGACACGATGATGCTCGGCTTCGACACCGATGCCGCCAAGGCGAGGCTCGAAGCAGTGCCGTGGATTAGGCACGCGCAAGTGATGCGCCTTCTCCCTTCGACCCTCCAGGTCTTTCTCGAGGAGCGCGTCCCCTATGCCATCTGGCAGAATCACGGTCAGACCTATGTGGTCGACGCGGAAGGGGTGATGCTCTCTCCGGCCTTGCGCGAGGCTTATCCCGACCTTCCGCTCGTCGTGGGCGAAGGAGCCGCCAAGGCCGCTCCCGCCCTTTACGATGCGCTCAAACCTTACGGCGATCTGAAAGAGAAGATGATCGCGGCGCTCCGAGTGGGCGACCGGCGCTGGACGTTGAAGCTCGCCTCTGGCCTCGAGATCATGCTGCCCGACGACAATATCGACCAGGCGCTCGCATCGCTGACCAAGCTCGATGAGGAGCGCGGCGTGCTCAAGCGCGACATCGCCTCGATCGATCTTAGGCTTCTCGATCGCGTCACGGTGCGGCTGCGCGAGGAGGCCGATGCCTCTACGCCGGCCGCCGAAGCCGCACAAGAGCCGCCGACTTCGAGCACCAAGACGCCCGGCAAGGGCAAGACCTGAATCAAGGGGCAGGGGGATGGGATACACGACCACGATCAGGAGCAAGCGCCAGCGCGTCGTTGCCGCGCTCGACATCGGCACGAGCAAGATCTGCTGCCTGATCGCCAAGACTTTCCCGTCGCCTGACTGGTTCGAAGGCAAAGGCGATGCGGTGCAGTTCGAGGTTCTGGGCTGCGACCATAGCCGCGCCGAGGGCCTGAAGGCCGGCATGATCGCCCATCTCGACAGCGTCGAGCATTGCATCCGCCAGGCCGTCGACTCCGCCGAGCGCATGGCTGGCGTCACCGTCGAGGACGTGCACGTCGCCGTCACCAGCGGCCGTATCAAGAGCGAGTGCTTCTCGGCAAGCGTCGCGCTGCCCTCGGGCGCCGTGCGAGAGGACGACGTCATGCGGTTGCTTGCCGGCGGACGGCAATATGCCGGCCGCGACAAGCGCACCGTGCTGCACGCGTTGCCGATGAGCTACCGCCTCGACGACAATGGCGGCATCAGCGAGCCGCACGGCATGTGCGGCGAGCGGCTGTCGGTCGATCTCCATGCCGTCACTGCCGACGACGTGGCGATGCGCAACATCATGCTGTGCGTCGAGCGCTGCCATCTCGGCGTCGCGAGCCTGATCGCGGCGCCTTATGCGAGCGCGCTCTCCGTCATCACCTCCGACGAGGCCAAGCTCGGTGTCGCGCTGATCGATTTCGGCGCCGGCACCACCACGCTCTCGGTGTTCGCCGACGGTCATTTCGTTCACGCCGACGCCATCGCGCTCGGCGGCAATTCTATCACCACCGACATCGCGCGCGCTCTTGGCGCGCCGATCGAGCACGCCGAGCGGCTGAAGACGCTGCATGGCAGTGCCTTCGCCACGCTCTCAGACGAACGCGAGATCATCACCTATCCTTGCGTCGGCGGGATGGGGCAGGGAAGTCTGAACCAGATCACCAAGGCCCAGCTTGCGGTGATCATCCGCCCGCGCATCGAGGAGATCCTCGATCTGATGCGGCGCCGGCTTGCCGCGAGCGGCCTGGCGGCCGAGGTCACGCAGCATATGGTGCTGACCGGCGGCGGCAGCCAGCTCACCGGACTGCCCGAGCTTGCTGCGAACATGTTTGGGCGCCCGGCGCGGCTTGGCCGCCCGCGCGCCATGAGTGGGCTGCCCGCGGCGGCGGGAGCACCCGATTTTGCGGCGGCGATTGGTCTCCTCCTGCAATGGTCGCGCGGCGACGACAGGCTGAGCACCCGCGCCGAGCAGCGTTTCTTGCGTACCGGCACTGGCTATTTCGCCAGGGTTGGCGAGTGGATAAGGGACAATTTCTAATCGGACGAGGAGGCTCGGGGCGAGCGCATCGTGGGGAAGCGCTGCTAGGGAGCCGGAGCAAGAGCAATGAACGATCGGAAGGCCACCATGACTATCAACCTCAGAGTTCCTGATCTGACCGAACTCAAGCCGCGCATCACCGTCTTCGGTGTTGGCGGCGCCGGCGGCAATGCCGTCAACAACATGATCGAATGCGGTCTCAAGGGCGTGGAGTTCGTGGTCGCCAACACTGACGCGCAAGCCTTGGCGAGCTCGACCGCGGAGCGCCGCATCCAGATGGGCGCGAACGTCACCGAAGGTCTCGGCGCGGGGTCGAAGCCCGAGGTGGGCGCGGCGGCGGCGGAGGAGGCGATGGCCGACATCAAGGCCCACCTCGTCGGCTGCCATATGGTGTTCATCACCGCCGGCATGGGCGGCGGCACCGGCACTGGTGCTGCCCCCGTGATCGCGCGCGCCTCGCGCGAGGAAGGCATCCTCACCGTCGGCGTCGTCACCAAGCCGTTTCAGTTCGAGGGCACGCGTCGCCTGCGCGCGGCAGAGGTCGGGATCGAAGAGTTGCAGAAATACGTCGACACGCTGCTCATCATCCCCAACCAGAATCTGTTTCGCGTGGCGAACGAGAAGACCACCTTTACCGACGCCTTCGCCATGGCCGACGACGTGCTTCGTGGCGGCGTTGCCTGTATCACCGACCTGATGGTGAAGGAAGGCCTCATCAATCTCGATTTCGCCGATGTTCGCACCATCATGGCGGGCATGGGCAAAGCGATGATGGGCACGGGCGAATCGAACGGCGATCGGCGCGCCATCGAGGCGGCCGAAGCTGCCATTTCCAATCCGCTGCTCGACGATGTGTGCATGAAGGGGGCAAGCGCACTGCTCGTCTCCATCACCGGCGGCAACGACCTCACCCTTTACGAGGTTGACGAGGCGGCAAGCCGCATTCGCGCCGAGGCCGACCCCGACGCCAACATCATCGTCGGTGCGACCTTCGACGACGAGCTCGATGGCTCGATCCGCGTGTCGGTGGTAGCGACCGGCATCGGGCTTGCGCCGCAAGTTCAGCACCACGCACCGCCCATGCCCCTTCAGGCCGCCGTTGCTCAGGATCGCGGGAGGCTGAGCGAGCGACTCGCGGGGTTGACCGCCATGCCGCCCCATTCGTCCATGGATGCCGACGAGGCAAGTCTCGTCCTCGGCGCGAACGAGATGGTGAAGGAGCCGCAAGTGTGGCGCGCTCCCGGCAATGTGACGATCGAGAAGCGCCCCCTTCAGATGCAGGCAGCGTCGCTCCCGCTCGGCGCCGCCAAGCCGCAACCCGCCGCGCCCCAGATGACCTTCCAGCCTGCCCCACCCGCCATGATCCGCCGCCCAGTGCGGCGCATGCCTGCCGTGGAGGAGCTGCCGCTGGTGGCCCAGAACGAGATCAAGGCGCAAGCGGGCCAAGCGCCTCAGCTTGGACTTGCCGCGCAGAAGCGGCGCGTAGGCTTTCTCGAGCGGCTCGCGGGCGTCGGTCGCGCACGCAAGGAGCCTGAGCCCGAGATGCGCCCCGTGAAGCGGGAGCCGGAGTTCGGCCAGCAATGGCAGTCGCTTGAGACGACGCCGAGGATGCCGCCGCAGATGCAGGCCCAGGCCCAGCCCGACCCGGACCCCCAACCGCAGGCGCAAGCGGCCCCGAGAGGGGTGCGGATCGAGCGTCCGCGACAAGCTGCGCCAGCTGCATTGGCGCCGAAACGCGTCGAGCCCCAGCCGCGCCTGGCCCAACTGGAAACCGCTGGTGCCGTGGACGAATCACAAGGCGACGACGACCTCGAGATTCCGGCCTTCCTCCGCAGGAGAGTGAACTAGATGCCGTGCAATAGGTTAACGGCGACGCGTGAGCCGATCGCAGAAATCGGAGAAAAGCAAGAAAAATCAACTAATTAACGAGGGGTGTGGACGGTAATACAGTGAAAGAAACCGTGATTTGTCGCTCCCAGGTCCGAGCGTTAAGGTTCTTCACAGATTGATCGACAGGACCAAAAAGGCACAAGCCAGGGCCGGCGATCGATGGGGGGCTCGGGGTTCTCCTCGAGCTAGGGAACTCAAAAAGACGGCTTGGGGGCCATCGGGGGCCATGAAGGGTTTCATCGGGGCGCGGCAAACAACGCTTGCCGGAGAAATTTCACTAACCGGTACCGGAGTCCATAGCGGAGCGCCAGTCTCCATCGTTCTTTGTCCCGCCGACGGCGACACCGGAATACGCTTCCTCCTTTCCAATGGCGACGCTGAAGGCACTGAGATTGCTGCGGACCAGCGCTCGGTGACGGGCGTAACGCTGTGCACCGTGCTCGGCGACGGCAACGGCGCCTCGATCGCCACGGTCGAGCATTTGCTCGCCGCTCTGCGCGGTCTCGGCGTCGACAACGCCATGATCGAGATCGATAGCTGCGAAGTTCCGATCATGGATGGCAGCGCCGCGCGCTTCGTCGAGGCGATCGACGAAGTCGGCCTTGCCGAGCTCGAATCTCCGCGCCGTTTCCTCAAGGTGCTGAAGCCAATCCGCGTCGAGGAGAATGGCGCTTTCGGCGAGCTTGCACCCCATAACGGCTTCCATCTCGATGTCGAGATCGACTTCGACACCACGCTGATCGGCACCCAGAGGATCGAGATCGACGTAAATCCCGGTTCCTTCCGCCGCGAGCTGTCGCGCGCCAGGACGTTCGGCTTCATGAAGGACGTGGAGCGGCTGTGGGCTGCCGGCCTTGCACTCGGCGCCTCGCTCGAAAATACCGTCGCCATCGGCGACGACCGCATCATCAACCGTGAAGGCCTGCGCTATCGCGACGAGTTCGTGCGCCACAAGGCGCTCGATGCGATCGGCGACCTCGCCCTTGCGGGCGCGCCCATTCTCGGCGCGTTCCATTCTCGTCGCGGCGGCCACCGCCTGAACACGCTCGTGCTCAAAGCTATGTTCGCCGATACCGACGCTTGGACCATGATCGAAGCCCCGCGTTATCGCGAGGTTCGTCATGCGGAGCTCAGCCACCGTCTCGCCGCGGCCAATTTCGCGGCAGAGCGGAGCTGAACGGCCCTTCGCGCTCTTGGCGGTAGCCCTGCAAGAATGAAAGCGCGTTTTCGCGCCGCGAAGGGTCTTGCCCGCTTGCTTCGGGCGGATCACTGAGAATCGGGCAAAAAAACACCATAATCAGCTAGTTGGTTGGCGGTAGTCTGCGCTAGTTTCACCGGCGGCGATGATCTCCGGCGCGCACGGCATTTTGCGCGGGGGACGGGTCTTGAGGGGTGGCATGTCCGGTCAGGCAGGGAAGGGGCGGGCTCCGACGCCTTTCGCACGAAGGGCGCGGACCCTGCGGTTGCCTACGGCGCTGCTCGGCGTGGTACTGGCCGCAAGCGTGCTGTCGGGCTGCAGCTCCTTCTGGGGCAAGAAGGAGGTCGCCGAGGACAACGACCCGCCCGACGTCATTTACGGCAAGGCCGAGGTCATGATCAACAAGGGGGCCTATGGCGACGCCGCGAAGGAATACGAAGAAGTCGACATCAATCATCCTTATTCGCAGGAAGCCCGTCGGGCCATCGTGATGGCCGCCTATGCCTATTACAAGGCAGGCAAATTCGAGGATGCAGTCGCCGCCGCTGATCGCTACCTCACCCTCCACCCCGGCACTCAGGAATCGGACCTCGCCCAGAACATCATCGGCATGTCCTATTACGACCAGGCGCTCGATCCGAAGCGCGACCAGACATTCGCCCGCAAGTCGCTTACCGCTTACGAAACTCTGCTGCAGCGCTATCCTGACTCGCGCTATGCGGCCGAGGCCGCCAACCGTGCCCGCATCCTGCGCGACCTGCTCGCCGCGAGCGAGATGAATGTCGGGCGTTATTATCTTCGCACCAACAACTATCTTGCGGCCATCAATCGCTTCCGCACCGTGGTCACCTCCTACCAGACGACCGAGCAGGTGGAAGAGGCCTTGATGCGCCTGACCGAGGCCTATATGGCGTTAGGCATCGTCAACGAGGCTCAGACGGCGGCTGCCGTGCTCGGCCATAACTTTCCGGACAGCAAGTGGTACGGCCACGCTTACGACATCCTGCAGCGATACGGCGTGCAGCCGCAGGAGCACGAGGGGTCGTGGATCACGCAGACCTGGAAGGGCAACGCCCCACCGGCCTGATCCTCCCGCCATGCTAGCGGCACTCTCGATCCGCGATATCGTCCTGATCGACAAGCTCGATCTTGAATTCGGACCGGGATTGTCCGTGCTCACTGGCGAGACCGGCGCCGGCAAATCGATTCTGCTCGACGCTCTCTCTCTTGCTCTCGGCTCAAGAGGCGATGTGTCGCTCGTCCGGCGTAGCGCGGCCCAAGGCCAAGTGACGGCAACCTTCGAGCTCGATCCATCGCACCCCGTCTTCGCGCTGCTTGCGGAGAACGGCATCGAGGCCGAAGGGACTGTCATGCTCCGCAGAGTGCAGGGGGCTGACGGGAGAAGCCGCGCCTTTCTCAACGACATAAGCGTAAGCGTTCAACTCTTGCGCCAAGTCGGGCGCGGCTTGGTTGAAGTCCACGGCCAGCATGACGAGAGGGCTCTGATAGACCCGAGTGGCCATCGGGACCTCGTCGATGCCTTTGGCGGCTTGACCGCGGATGCCGCGCGCGTCGCCGAAGCCTACGCAGCCTGGCAGGCGGCCGACGAGGCCAAAGCGCGCCATGCGGGCGAGATCGCCGCTTCCCGAGCCAACGCCGACTATCTCAATCATGCGCTTGAAGAGCTCCGCTTGCTTGACCCCCAATCTGGGGAAGAGGATGCCCTCGCCTCCCGCCGGCAGTTGATGATGCATGCCGAGAAGATCGCCGCGGAGCTCGCCGAGGCGCTCGATGTCTTGCAAGGAGAGGGGACCGACGGCGCAAGGCTTGCCGCAGCGCTCCGCCGCATCGAGCGCCAGGCGCAGCTCGCGAGCGGGCTGCTTGCTCCCATCGCAGAGGCTCTCGAGCGGGTGATTGCCGAGACGGATGCTGCCCGCGCCAAAGTCGAGGAAGCCATGAGAGAGACGGCATTCGAGCCAAGGGAGCTTGAAAGCGTCGAGGAACGGCTGTTCGGGCTACGCTCAGCGGCCCGCAAGCACAAGGTCCTGGTTGATGACCTTCCGGCGCTCAAGGATCGGCTGGAGGCCGAGCTTGCCGCCCTCGACGTGAGCGAGGGCCGTGCGGCGGAGCTCGAACAGGCCACAGCATCCGCCCGCAAGTCCTATGAATCGGCCGCACTTTCCCTGAGCAAGGCACGCAAGGCGGCCGCCGCAAGGCTCGATGAGGAGGTGACCCGCGAGCTTGCTCCGCTAAGGCTCGAAAAGGCGTCCTTCATCACCCATATGGAGACTGTGCCTCTCACCGACGGGGGCCCGAGCGGTATCGACCGCATCGCCTTCTTGGTCAGGACCAATCCCGGCACTGAGCCCGGCCCCTTGATGAAAGTGGCTTCGGGCGGCGAGCTTGCCCGGGTTATCCTCGCACTCAAGGTCGTTCTCGCCGCGCGCGGCTCGGCGCCGACACTGATCTTCGATGAGGCCGATGCGGGTGTCGGCGGCGCGACGGCGGCGGCCGTTGGTGATCGCCTCGCTACCCTTGCGGCCCGCGTTCAGGTGCTGGCCGTGACCCATGCGCCGCAGGTCGCGGCGCTTGCCGGCGGTCATATGCTGATCGCCAAGGAGGCGGTACTGGGCAGCGAGGGTGAGTCCATGGCGACTCGCGTCAGCGTGCTCGAAGGGGCCAACCGGCGCGAGGAGATCGCCCGTATGCTCGCGGGGCAAACCATCACCGACGAAGCGCGGGCCGCAGCGACAAGGCTGATGAATCGGTCGGCGTGACGAGATTATGAGTAAGACCAAGAGTAAGAAGGATATCACTTCAGCGACCAAGCTGGTCGGCGCGCTTGACGACGCCGAGGCGGCCGCGGAGCTTGCCAGGCTCGCCGCCGAGATCGCCCATCACGACGAACTCTACTATCGCAAGGACCAGCCCGAGATCTCTGACGCCGCTTATGATGCCCTGCGCGCGCGAAACGAAGAGATCGAGGCCCGCTTTCCCCATCTCATTCGCGACGACAGTCCATCCTTGCGGGTCGGCGCCGCCCCGGTGGGCGCTTTCGGCAAGGTGGCGCACCGCGTACCGATGCTTTCAATCGACAACGCCTTCACCGAGGAAAAGGTCGAAGCGTTTCTCGCCAGCGCCAGGGCTTTTCTGGGGTTGTCGCCCGACGAGTCCATCGATGTAACGGCCGAACCGAAGATCGACGGACTCTCGATCACGTTGCGCTATGAGCGAGGCAAGCTGGTCCAGGGCGCGACGCGCGGCGACGGCTATGAGGGCGAGGACGTGACCGCGAATGTGCGGACCATCGGTGACATCCCTAAGGTCATCTCCGCCAGGGATTTTCCGGCCGCGTTCGAAGCGCGCGGCGAGATCTATATGCGCCATGCCGATTTCGAGAGGCTCAACGCCGCGCAGGCAGAGCAGGGCCTCAAGGTCTTCGCCAACCCCCGTAACGCGGCGGCCGGCTTCGTGAGACAGCTCGACCCTTCGGTCACCGCGAAACGCCCCTTGCGCTTCTTCGCCTACGGCTGGGGCGAAGTCGATAGCTTGCCGGCCGACACTCAATGGGGCTTCTACCAGGCTCTGAGTTCTTGGGGCTTTCCGGTCAATCCGCTGATGCGGCTTACAAGCAGCGTCGCGGAAATGCTCACGACCTATCGGCAGATCGAGGAGCGGCGGGCGGGACTCGGCTATGATATCGACGGTGTCGTCTACAAGATCAATCGCTTCGATCTTCAACAGCGTCTCGGCTTCCGGACCCGCACGCCGCGTTGGGCGCTGGCTCACAAATTTCCCGCCGAGAAGGCGACCACGGTCCTGCGCGACATCGACATTCAGGTGGGCCGGACCGGCGCGCTGACGCCGGTCGCCAAGCTCGATCCCGTAACCGTCGGCGGCGTCGTGGTGCAGAACGCCACGCTGCATAACGAGGACGAGATCGCCCGCAAGGACATCCGCATCGGCGACACCGTGGTCGTACAACGCGCGGGCGACGTCATCCCGCAAATTCTCGGCGTGGTTCAAGAAAAGCGCTCTAAGGGTACGAGACGATTCATTTTTCCCGAGGTCTGCCCGGCCTGCGGCAGCCATGCCACACGCGAGATCAATCCCAACACCGGCAAGGAGGACGTCGTCAGGCGCTGCACCGGCGGGTTGATCTGCCCGGCGCAGAGAGTTGAGCGCTTGAAGCATTTCGTCTCGCGCAATGCCTTCGACATCGAAGGCCTCGGCGAGAAGCACATTAAAGCCTTCTACGAGGACGGGCTGATCCAGTCTCCGCCCGACATTTTCACGCTGCAAGCGCGGGACAAGCGCGCTTCATCCAAGCTCGCCGAGCGTGAGGGCTGGGGCGAGACTTCTGCCGCCAAGCTGTTCGGCGCGATCGAGGCGCGGCGCAATATCAGGCTCGACCGCTTCATCTATTCACTCGGCATTCGCCACGTGGGTGAGACCACGGCGAAGCTGCTTGCGCGGAACTACGGTAGGGCCGAAGCCTTCCTTGCCGCGATGAAGGACGCTGCTGCCAACCGCGCTGGCGAGGCCTTTGCCGAGCTCGACAATATCGAGCAGATCGGACCGGCGGTGGCGCTCGCGATCGCCGATTTCTTCGCCGAGCCGCACAATGTCGCCGTGGTCGAGGAGTTGCTGAAAGAGGTGAGGCCGGAGCCGCTCGAGGCGATCGACCATGCCTCTCCTATTTCCGGCAAGACGGTGGTGTTCACCGGCACCCTTGAGCGCATGACCCGCTCGGAGGCCAAGGCGAAGGCTGAGCGCCTCGGCGCCAAGGTCGCGGGCTCGGTCTCCAAGAACACCGATTATGTCGTAGCGGGCCCTGGCGCCGGCTCCAAGCTGAAGAATGCCGAGGCTCTCGGAGTCCAAGTCCTGACGGAGGATGAATGGCTCAAGCTGATCGATTGAGCGTCGCTCACCCATATTTCAGCTTCATGGCGACGATGGCGAGGGCGAGGGCGAGCGTGATGGCGTTCGACACGATGATCGGCAGATTGCCGATCAGGCAGCCGAACACGAGCCAGAGCGCTACTCCGACCGCGAACGACACGTACATGAAGAGCGAGATCGCCCGCGTCTCCTTGTAGCGGATGATGTGCAGCGCCTGCGGCACGAACGCCGCGGTGGTGAGGGTCGCCGCCGTGGCCGACACGAGAATCTCGAGCGACATGAAGCCTGACTAGCGCTTATCGGCGGGGATGTCGCGCAGCATCGCGGCAAAGCGCGCCACCTCCTCCTTGGGGTACGAGAGATGCACGCGCTCGCGCGAGGGAGGGCGCTTGGCGAGGCATAAGCCGTGGCGCCGCTCGGTCGCGGGTCGGATAGGGCGCGGCACGAATCCGCCGCCGCAATTCGGGCAGACATTGTGCAGCTTGGTCTCCACGCAATCAGCGCAGAAGGTGCATTCATAGGAGCAGATACGTGCGTCGAGCGCATGCGGCGGGAGATCCTTGTCGCAATATTCGCAGTTCGGCCGAAGCTCGATCATCGCGTCCTCGTTTGTGGACTTAACCGATCGGCGCGGTGGCGTGGCGGAGCCAGGCCCTGTCGTCGCTTCTCAGCACCGGCTCGATCTCCCGCCTGACCCGCGCGTGATAGGCGTTCAACCAGGCGAGCTCCGACGGGAGGAGCTGTTTAGGATCGATCAGACGGCGGTCGAAGGGAACGAGGGTAAGCGTCTCGAATCCCATCATCTCCCGGTTTCCGCCCGTGATCGGCTCCGGCGCTGTCACCAGCATGAGATTTTCGAGCCGGATGCCGTATTGGCCTTCGAGATAGAAGCCGGGCTCGTTGGACAGGATCATGCCGGGCTCGAGCTCCGCGCCGCCAAGGCGCGACAGGCGCTGCGGACCCTCATGCACCGCGAGATAGCTGCCGACGCCGTGTCCGGTGCCGTGATCGTAATCGAGCCCGGCATCCCACAGCGGGCGTCGAGCGAATGGATCGAGATCTTGCCCGCGCGTATGCTTCGGGAAGCGCGCCGTGGCGATGGCGATATGCGCTTTCAGCACGATGGCGTAGTGCCGGCGCATCTCCGCCGTTGGTGTGCCGATCGCGAGCGTCCGCGTGACGTCGGTCGTGCCGTCGAGATATTGACCGCCGGAGTCGATTAGATAGAGCGCACCGGGTTTGAGCGCGCGCTTGCCGGCAAATGTCGGGCGGTAGTGCACCACCGCGCCGTTAGGCCCGGCGGCCGAGATGCTGTCGAAGCTGATATCCTTGAGCTGTCCCGACTCGCGGCGGCAGGCCTCGAGCTTTATCGCCGCCTCCACCTCGTCGATCCGCCCCGAACCGCCCGTCTCGTCGAGCCAGGAGAGGAAGCGGGCCATCGCTACGCCGTCGCGCAAATGCGCCTGGCGCGCACCCTTGATCTCGACTGTGTTCTTGATGGCCTTGGGGTGGGTACAGGGGTCGGTGCCAGGAACGAACTTCGCGCCTTCGGCCTCGAGCAGCTTGGCGAAGCGCATCGGCGCCGACTCGGGATCGAGCCGCACGCGGGCGCGCGCCTGGCCGAGTGCCTTGAGCTTGTCGGCGAGCGCGTTGGGCTCGGCGAAATCGACCACGTCGCGCAGGTCACCGCGCACATTGTCGCCGACCTTGGCCATGTCGATAAACAGGGTAGGGCGCCCGTCCGTCGGCACCAGCGCAAAGCTTAGCGCAACCGGGGTGTGTCTGATGTCTCCGCCGCGGATATTGAACAGCCAGGCGATCGAATCGAGCATAGTGAGCAGGACCGCGTCGACATTGTCCTGTTTCAACGCATCCTGCACATCGCCGATCTTCTCTTTGGCGTTTTTCCCGGAATATTCGAGCCCATGCGGCACGATCGGAGCGGCCGAGGGTTTTGGCCGATCCTCCCACAACGCGTCGATGGGATTCGTCTCCAACGCCACGAGCTTGATGCCGCTCCGCCCCAAGGTCTCGGTGAGGCGCTCGATTTCCCTGATGGTGTGCAGCGCGGGGTCATAGCCAATGGCCGAGCCCTTGTTGAGCTTCTCTGTGATCCAGCTCGAAGCCTTGGCGTCTGGAGTCTGCAACACCTCGAACAAGGTGGGATCGGCTTGCGCGCGCGCCTGCAGGATATAGCGGCCGTCGACGAACAGTGCCGCCGCCTTGTCGAGCACGATGGCTGCGCCGGCCGAGCCGGTGAAGCCGGTCAGCCAGGCCAGCCTCTCGGCGGAGGGCGTCAGGAACTCGTCCTGATGCTCGTCGCTATGCGGCACGAGGAAGCCCTTGAGCTTCCGCGCCCGCAACTCGCGCTGTAGCGCCTTGATCCGCTCGCCGCTTGCGGCAGGCGCGGGTGCCTCCTCGAAACTCTGATACATCGGCGTCTTGTAAGCTTAAAGCGGAGCTCCGATCAATCGCCGACCGCTCGGCCCTTGCGACGCCTCAGCATGAGAGTCGTCCATCCATCGAGAACGATTCGCTTTTCGAGGATGAAGCCGAACGCCGAATTGCGCGCCTCGATTGTTCGCGCCTGGGTTTGGGTGAGTCCGGAAAGAATCGCCGTTCCGCCCGGCTTCACCCGCCGCGCGAGCTCGGGCGCCAGAGCGTAAAGGGCACGCTCGACAAGGTTCGCGAGCAGCAGATCGGCTGCGAGCCGCCTGAGGCTTGGGTGCGCGAAGCCCCGTGCGGTAACGGTGCTTATGAGGGCGCCGGCTCGGTTCTTGCGGGCGTTGGCGGCGGCGATCGCGGCTGCCAGCCGATCTTCGTCGCTCGCGAGCACCGGGCATTGAAGCACCTTTGCCGCGGCGATGGCGAGAATGCCGGTGCCGGTGCCGACATCGAGGATCACGCGCGGGCGCTCGCGCTTCAAAAGATCATCGAGGGCGAGCAAGCATCCGCGCGTGCTCGCGTGATGGGCCGTGCCGAACGCTTGACCCGCGTCGATCTCGATTGCAAGCCGCCGCTTGGGCACGCGGTCCCTGTCATGGCTGCCATGAGCAAGAAACCGGCCGGCCTGGACAGGCCCACGCTTCCCTTGGGAGAGCGTCACCCAGTCCGCCGCTGCGAGCGGCTCGATGCTGACCGCGCCATGCGCGGCGCCGTCCAATGCCGCGACAAGTGCGTCCTCGTGCGGCCTTTCGGCATAGAGCGCCGAGACCTCGAAGCGTCCCATTCCGCGGTCGAACAGCGACACCGCAAGCGCTCGCGGCTCGATCGTTTCCTCGAGGCGGGACGCGATCGCCTCAGCCTCTCCCGCCTCGCCCAAGAGGGTCACCTGATAGGCTGCCGTCGCGCTCTCCTCGCTCATGCCGTGCCGGACGGAGCGGCTTGGTCGAGCGTGTCGACGTCGAACAGCCGGTCCCACAGAAGGTCGAGATGAGCGCGGGCCTCTTCCGGCCCGATCGCGGTCAGGTTTCCTGCCGCGTCCGCGCGCACCAGTCCATCGGCCAGCAAGCGGCGCAAAGCCGGAGCGCTCGCTGGCTTCTTCTTCTCGACCGCCCGGCGAGAGGGCACTCTGTCGACCAGAGCCTGCATGGCGCCGAGCTTAGGCGAGCGACCCGTTCACAATCAAATCCACAAGATCGTGCCGCCGGCTTCGCCGACGGGTTCAGCAGGGCCGGATCGCTGGCCTGAGCCTATTGCGCTTGTGTCCTCGGTTTCGGCGAGACCAGCGCCGATTGCTTGCCGAAGCAGATGCGCTTCGCGTCTTCCAGCTTGCACGGCGCTCCCGCAGGCGATCCGCAGACTTGCGCGAGTGAGGCCCTCGGCACGCAGGCCCCATCGGGCCCGCGCCAACCGGCGCCGCCTTTGCAGCCGCAGCCCTGGCAGCGGCAGGCATCGTCGGCAAAGACGGGTGATACGGCAAAAAGCGAGAACAGGATGAGAACGATTGGCATGGCACGCATGGGAAGACTCCCTCCTTAGCCCACAACTCGCCAATGTACACGTTTTGTTCTCGCCTGGGAAGAGGGTCCCGTCCCTGGAAAAAGGGGATTCCCCCTTGCGTCGTTCGGCGAAAGCGGAATCGAGATTTGTGCGAAAGGCGCTGGATACGGGCTTCCGCCGCGAATCCTTGAGCGTAAGCTCAAGGCGCCTCACCAATTGAGGCACATGGCCGAGAATTTCTTGAACACCGTGGAATCGCGCGGTGCCAAGATCTTTGCCCCAGGCGCATCGAGGCTGATCGCCTCGCCCTTGTCGGCGATGTCGATCGCAAGCCGCTTGCCGGGGACGCTCGCCGCATAGCGGTAGATCTCGCCGTCGGGCAGGTTGGTGCATTCATTGTCGCCGCCGCAAATTTCGGGGGTGAGGGGTACTTCCTTCCGGCC
>DATHCZ010000195.1:0-26589 GCA_035319265.1 Methyloceanibacter sp.
CCTTGAAGCCCTTGATGGTATCGGCGAGCTCGACGAACACGCCGGGCGAGCCGGTGAACACCTCGGCCACGTGGAAGGGCTGGGACAGGAAGCGCTCGATCTTGCGCGCGCGCGCCACCGTCACCTTGTCCTCTTCCGAGAGCTCGTCCATGCCGAGAATGGCAATGATGTCCTGGAGCGCCTTGTAGCGCTGGAGGATCTGCTGCACGCGGCGCGCCACGGCATAATGCTCCTCGCCGACGATGAGGGGCGAGAGCATGCGCGAGGTGGAATCGAGCGGGTCCACGGCGGGATAGATGCCCTTCTCGGCGATGCCGCGCGACAGCACGGTGGTAGCGTCGAGATGGGCGAAGGAGGTGGCGGGCGCCGGGTCGGTCAGATCGTCGGCCGGAACATAGATCGCCTGCACCGAGGTGATCGAGCCCTTCTGTGTGGTGGTGATGCGCTCTTGCAGCGCGCCCATATCGGTCGCAAGCGTCGGCTGATAGCCCACGGCGGAGGGGATACGGCCGAGCAGCGCCGACACCTCGGAGCCTGCTTGGGTGAAGCGGAAGATGTTGTCGACGAAAAACAGCACGTCCTGACCCTGGTCGCGGAAATATTCGGCGACGGTGAGCCCGGAGAGACCGACGCGGGCGCGGGCGCCGGGCGGCTCGTTCATCTGGCCATACACGAGAGCGCATTTCGAGCCTTCCACCGATCCCTTGCGCGGATCTTTGTTCACGCCCGAATCGATCATCTCGTGGTAGAGGTCATTGCCCTCGCGCGTGCGCTCGCCGACGCCGGCGAACACCGAGTAGCCGCCATGCGCCTTGGCGACGTTGTTGATGAGCTCCATGATCAGCACGGTCTTGCCGACGCCGGCGCCGCCGAACAGGCCGATCTTGCCGCCTTTGGCGTAAGGCGCGAGCAGGTCAACCACCTTGATGCCGGTGACGAGGATCTCGGCCTCGGTGGATTGATCGACATAGGACGGAGCGGGCGCGTGGATCGGGCGTTTATCGGCGGTCTTGATGGGACCGGCCTCGTCGACCGCCTCGCCGACCACGTTCATGATGCGGCCCAGGGTCTCGTCGCCCACGGGGACGGCGATCGGCTCGCCAGTATCCACAACCTCCTGGCCGCGCACCAGACCCTCGGTCGAATCCATGGCGATGGTGCGCACCGTGTTCTCGCCGAGATGCTGGGCGACCTCGAGCACGAGCCGGTTTCCGTGGTTCTGCGTCTCGAGCGCGTTCAGGATCTCCGGCAACTTATCGTCGAACTGCACGTCGACCACGGCACCCATGACCTGGCGCACGTGGCCCATCGAGCCTTCATAGGCGGCGACCTTCGCCTGCTGCTTCTTGGTCTCGGCGATTACGGGGGACTTCCTTGCCATCTCTCGTTCCTCAATGTCTCACGAATGACTATACGGCTTCCGCGCCGGAGATGATTTCGATCAGCTCCTTGGTGATCATGGCTTGGCGGGTGCGGTTATATCGAAGCGTCAGCCGGCCGATCATGTCGCCGGCGTTGCGGGTGGCGTTGTCCATCGCCGTCATCTGCGCACCGTAGAACGAGGCCCCGTTCTCGAGCAGCGCCTTGAAGATCTGCACGGCGATGTTGAGCGGCAAAAGCTCGGTCAAGATCTCGGCCTCGTCGGGCTCGTATTCGTAGACGGCGCCACCAAGCGCAGCCTCCTGTGCCGGCGCCTCGGCGGAGATGGTGGCGGGAATGATCTGTTGCGCCGTCGGCACCTGGCTGATCACCGAGCGGAAGCGGGAGTAGAACAGCGTGCCGACGTCGAACGCGCCGTCGGCGAAGAGAGCGAGCACCTTCTCGGCCACTTTCTCGGCATGTTCGAAGGTGAGCTGGCGCACGCCGCGGAACTCGATCGTGTCGATGATCAAGGGCGAATAGTAGCGCTTGAGCTGGTCGAAGCCCTTCTTGCCGACGCAGAGGATCTTCACCTCTTTGCCGTCGTTCAGCAGACGAATGATGTGCTCGCGCGCGAGGCGCACGATGGCCGAGTTGAAGGCACCCGAGAGACCGCGCTCGCCGGTGCAGACGATGAGGAGATGGACCTGGTCCTTGCCCGTGCCGACCATCAAAGGCGAGCCGCCCTCGCGGCCCTTCAGCGCCATGGCGAGATTGGCCAGCACCGCCTCCATGCGCGAGGCGTAAGGGCGCGCCGCTTCGGCCGCGCTCTGCGCGCGACGGAGCTTCGCCGCGGCCACCATCTGCATGGCCTTGGTAATCTTCTGCGTCGCCTTGACCGAGGCGATGCGGTTGCGCAGGTCCTTTAGCGACGGCATGGCAGAGCTCTACGCGAACGCCTTGGCGAATTTGTCGACGGCGGCCTTGAGTTTTTCACCTGTCTCCTTGGAAATTTCCTTCTGGTCGCGGATCGTGGCGAGGAGGTCGGCATTCTCGGCGCGCATGAAGCGGAGCAGCTCGGCCTCGAAGCGCGGCACCGAAGAGACGGCAAGCGGGTCGAGATAGCCGTTCACCCCGGCATAGATCACGACCACCTGCTCCTCGACCTTGAGCGGGGAGAATTGCGGCTGCTTGAGCAGCTCGGTCAACCGCGCGCCCCGGTTCAGCAGGCGCTGGGTCGTAGCGTCGAGGTCGGAGCCGAATTGGGCAAAGGCCGCCATCTCGCGATATTGGGCGAGCTCGCCCTTGATCTTGCCGGCGACCTGCTTCATCGCCTTGACCTGCGCGGCGGAGCCCACGCGGGACACGGAAAGACCCACGTTCACGGCGGGCCGGATGCCCTGATAGAAAAGGTCGGTCTCGAGGAAGATCTGCCCATCGGTGATAGAGATCACGTTGGTCGGGATATAGGCCGACACGTCGTTCGCCTGGGTCTCGATGACGGGAAGCGCGGTCAACGAACCGGAGGCGTTGTCCTTGTTCAGCTTGGCGGCGCGCTCGAGCAGACGCGAATGGAGATAGAACACGTCGCCCGGATAGGCCTCGCGTCCCGGCGGACGGCGAAGCAGGAGCGACATCTGGCGATAGGCCACGGCCTGCTTGGAAAGATCGTCATAGTTGACGAGCGCATGCATGCCGTTGTCGCGGAAATATTCGCCCATGGCGCAACCGGTGAAGGGTGCAAGATACTGCATCGGCGCGGGGTCGGAGGCGGTGGCGGCGACGACGATCGAGTAGGGCAGCGCGCCGTTGTCCTCGAGCACCTTGACGAACTGGGCGACGGTCGAGCGCTTCTGGCCGATGGCGACGTAGATGCAATAGAGCTTGGTCTTCTCGTCGTCGAGCGCGTTGACCGATTTCTGGTTGAGGATGGTATCGAGGATGATGGCGGTCTTGCCGGTCTGGCGGTCGCCGATGATGAGCTCGCGCTGGCCGCGGCCGATGGGGATCAACGCGTCGATCGCCTTGAGCCCGGTCTGCATCGGCTCGTGTACCGACTGGCGAGGAATGATGCCTGGCGCCTTTACGTCCACGCGGCGCTTCTCGCTCGCCTCGATCGGACCTTTGCCGTCGATCGGGTTGCCGAGCGCATCGACCACGCGGCCGAGCAGAGCCTTGCCGACCGGCACCTCGACGATGGCGCCGGTGCGCTTGACGACGTCGCCTTCCTTGATGTGGCGGTCGTCGCCGAAGATCACGATGCCGACATTGTCGACCTCGAGGTTGAGCGCCATGCCGCGGGTGCCGTCGGCGAACTCGACCATCTCGCCGGCCTGGACCTTGTCGAGGCCGTAGACGCGGGCGATGCCGTCGCCGACCGAAAGCACCTGGCCGATTTCGGCGACTTCGGCTTCCTGTCCGAAATTCTTGATCTGCTCCTTGAGGATCGCGGAGATCTCTGCGGCCCTGATATCCATCAGCCAACCTCTTTCATGGCAACTTTGAGCGAATTCAGCCTGGTGCGCAGCGACGTATCGATCATGCGGCTGCCAACCTTGACCACGAGCCCGCCAAGCAGCGCGGGATCGACCTGCTCGTCGAGCATGACCTTCTGGCCGAGCGCGGCCTGAAGCGCCTGCGTCAGCGCGGTGATCTGGCTCTCGGTCAGCTTAGCCGCGGAGGTGACCGTGGCGCCGGTCTCGCCCCGCTCGCGCGCGAGCATGGCGCGGAAGGCGCGGATCATGTCGGGGGTCGCGAACAGGCGGCGGTTCTTGGCGACAAGCAGTAGGAAATTCTTGGTGAGGCCTTCGATCTCGAGCTTGTCGAGGATGGCGGCGAGAGCGCGGCCCTGCTCCTCGGCGGAAAAGGTGGGACTCTTGACCAGCCGCTTCATGTCTTCGAAGGCGTCGAGCGCTTCGTTGAGGCGGCTGAGATCGGCCGCCACCTTTTCGAGTTCCGCCTCTTCCTTGGCCAGCTCGAACAGTGCGGTGGCATAGCGGCCCGCTACGCCCGAACTCGTATCGACTTCACCACGCGCCACCGTAAAACGCCTTTCCTCCCGACGGGCGCATTTTTGAGCAGCCTCGTCCACGGACCCGAGAAATTCTGGGATTGGCGCCCCCACGTCAACAGGTTGAGCGCCCGCTCGACGGTCCCCTGGAAGCCCGGGCAGGCTGTAACATAGAGGGGGAGGGGGTGCAACCTCGGAAGGGCCATTTTGCCGTAGAATTGGGCTTGGCCGGGCGCTTCCGGCCGATGTAAGTCAGCGGCGCTTGGATGCTTGCTTGAGCCGGAGGGACGACATGGCAACGAAGAAAGCCGAGCAGGCCGCGACCGCGAAATTGCCGCCACTCTGGGACCGCCTCCAGTCGCAGATCGACTGGTACGACGCCAAAGCCAAGGCAAACCAGCGCTACTTCAAGGCGTCGAAGATCGCCATCATCCTCTGCGCCATCGTCATTCCCATCGTCGCTGAATTCTCGGCCATGGCGGTGATCGTCGCCGCAGGCGCCATCCTTCTGCTCGAGAGCATGCAGCAGCTCAACAAATGGCAGGAGAACTGGATTCTCTACCGCTCGACGTGCGAGGGCCTGCGCAACGAACAGCATCTCTACAACGAGAAGGCCGGCCCTTACGCCAAGCTTCCGCCTGAGGAAGCGCATCGCGTCCTGGCCGAGCGCGTCGGCGCGCTCGCCTCGGCCGAACACTCCAAATGGGTCACGGCCCATCGCGAGAAGGTCGACGACCACGCCGGCAATTGACGCCGGGCCTCACCGCCGCTGCTCATATCGGCGAAAGCCGACACTCGGAAAGAATCTTTGGAGATCCGGCGCTGGATACCGGCGTCAGCCGGAATGACGGTGATTTGTAAGATATATCTTGCGATACCCTCGGTAACGTACTATCTTGCGATATATCTTTTTAATAGGAGACCAAATAGATGCATGGAATGAGACATCACGGCGAGCCCTGCGGAAAGCGCTGGGCGGCACGCCGGTTCGGACGGTTTGGCGAGGGTCCTCGTTGGGGCGGGCGTGGCGAAGGCGGCGGGCGGGGCGATTGGTTCCGCGTCGGCCGCATGCTGGCGCAAGGCGATCTCAAGCTGCTCGCGCTCGCTTTGATCGCCGAGCAGCCGCGCCACGGCTATGAGCTGATCAAGCTGATCGAGGACAAGACGCGCGGCGCCTATAGCCCGAGCCCGGGCGTGGTCTATCCGACGCTCACCTTCCTCGAGGAGGCGGGCTACGTCACCGCCGAGAGCGAAGGCGCCAAGAAGCGCTACACCATCACGGAAGAGGGCCGTGCCTATCTCGAGGAGAATCGCGACATCGCCGACATGGTGCTGGCGCGGCTCGCGGCCATCGGCGAGAAGCTCGCGCGCATGCGCAAGAGATGGGGTAGCGAGGACGACGAGGAAAAGGAGACGCGCGTTCCCAAGCTCGTCGATGCCGCGCTCGAGAATCTGCGCGATGCGGCGACGAAGCGGCTCGAGGCGAGCGAGGACGCTGAAGCCCGCATCGTCGAGATCCTCATGCGCGCCGCCCAAGAGATTCGCGGCAGCTAGGGGCGACGGTAACGCAACTCCGTCATGCCCGGCCGAAGTGCCGGGCATCCACGAGTGGTAAACTCCCTATAGAGAAATCGTGGATGGCCGGGCCACGCGCGGCCATGACGAGGCCAGCCCCTTGTGTCCCGCCTTTATGGCTGGGCCGTTGCCCGTATATGAGATTCCTATGGCGCAACAGGCTGCAAAGGCGCGTTGTTATCCAGGAATTGAGCCCCGCTAGCGAGCCGCGAATGACGTGGTGGAATGAAATGCCGTGCTGGTGGTGTTGCGCGATGGGGTTGGTGACCGGCGCGACACTCGGAATGTTGGTCGCGAGCGGGGTTGCCGCTTGAGGCGTCTTTCGAGGCACGCTCTATGAGCACATTGCAAGACCATTTCTTTCGTCGGGAGGGTCGCGCGTTGGCGGGGATTTCACTGGTCCTGGTCGTTTGCGCCGCTCTGCTCACGATCGGACTCTTGCTGGCCGGATTTGCGCTCGTCGATCTGACGTCCTGGTTCGTTCGCGTCGCCGGCGGTTAAGCGCGTGCTTGCATCTGTGTGCTGATCTCATCATTGCGTATCGTCGAGATCCTGACGCGCGCCGCCAACAACATCGGCGAGAGTTAGAGATTCGGAATCGCGCTCGGCGGCGTCGCTACAAAAAACTATAAGGGTCGATGTCGACCATGAGGCGGATGTCGGCCTTGGCTTTCGGCACTGAGCTGAGCCAGAGGCGCAAATAGGCTTGCAGGTCGGCTTCGCGCGCGGCCTTCACCAGGAGCCGGAACCGGTAGCGGCCGCGGATCACCGCGAGCGGCGCCTCGGCAGGACCCAGCACCTCGATCTTTGCCGCAGCCGGCGCGGCACGGGCGACGTCACGCGCGTAACTCTCAGCCGCCTCGCGCGAGCTCGCCGACACGAGCAGCGCGGCAAGCCTCCCGAACGGCGGCATGGTCGCCTTGCGCCGCTCTTCGATCTCGCGTGCGAGGAAGGTGTCGCGGTCGCCCGAGACGAGCGCCGCGATCACCGGGTGCTCAGGCATATAGGTCTGGATCAGGCCGCGGCCCGGAATCGCGTCGCGGCCGGCGCGCCCCGTCACCTGGGTGAGAAGCTGGAAGGTGCGCTCCGCTGCACGCGGGTCGGCCTGAGCGAGCCCAAGGTCGCCGTCGACCACGCCGACGAGGGCGAGCCCCGGGAAATGATGGCCCTTGGCCACGAGCTGCGTGCCGATGACGATATCGACCTCGCGCTCCTCGATCTCGCGCAAGGTGTGGCGAAGTTCGGCGATGTTCGGGGTGAGGTCGCTCGACAAGAGCACACGGCGCGCATCTGGAAACAGCCCGGCGACCTCCTCGGCGATGCGCTCGATGCCAGGCCCGCAAGCGACGAGCGAATTCTCCGCCTGGCAATGCGGGCACTTCTCGGGAATGGGGACGAACGTGCCGCAATGGTGGCATTCGAGCCTGCGGCGGAACCTATGCTCGACGAGCCAGGCCGAGCAGTTTGGGCATTCGAATTTGAACCCGCATTTCCGACAGAGCGTGACCGGCGCATAGCCGCGGCGGTTCAGGAACAGAAGCGCCTGCTCGCCGCGCGCCAAGGTCTCGCCGACGGCGTCGATCAAGACCGGCGAGAGCCACTTACCGCGCTCGGGCGGGCTGGCGCGCATGTCGATGGCGGCGATGGCGGGCAGTCCGTCAGCCTTATAGCGGGTGCCGAGCCGAATATGGCGGTAACGTCCCTGCTCGACATTGACCAGGCTCTCGATGGACGGCGTCGCCGAGCTGAGCACGACGGGGCACTTGCCGAGCGCGCCCCGTACCACCGCCATGTCGCGCGCCTGATAGGTGACGCGCTCCTCCTGCTTGTAGCCCGCGTCATGCTCCTCATCGACGACGATCAGGCCGAGTTCGGGGAAGGGCAGGAACAGGGCGGAGCGCGCGCCGACCACGAGCTTCGCCTTGTTCTCGGCCACGGCGCGCCACACGCGGCCGCGCTGGGGCGCGGGAACGCCGGAATGCCACTCGGCGGGCTTGGCGCCGAAACGCTCCTCGCAACGGGCGATGAACTGACTGGTGAGCGCGATCTCCGGCATCAGCACGAGCGCCTGTTGCCCGCGCGCGAGGACTTGCGCGATCGCCTCGAAATAAACCTCGGTCTTGCCCGAACCGGTGACGCCGTCGAGGAGGGTGACGGTGAAGTCATCGCGCGTATGGCTAAGCAACTCGCGCGCGGCGTCCTGCTGCTCCTTGGTGAGCTTGGCACGCTGGCGTCCGACGTCGAGCGGCATGGCATGCCAGTCCGGAAGCGGCTCGGCGATCAGCGTGCCGGAATCGACCAGGCCGTCGATCACGCTCGCGCTCACACCGGCGGCCTCGGCGAGGCTCGACTTGACCCAGATCATCCCGTTCGATGCGGCCTCGATCACGCGCGCCCTGGCCGGCGTCATGCGGGAAGGCGGCGAGCCTACGAGGCGCACGCCGTAGCGCGGCGCCGGCGGATCGAACGCGCGGCCCGCGCTCATCATCATGCGCAAGACCATGCCGGGAGAGGATAGCGTGTAGTTGGCGACCCAATCGGCAAAGTCGAGGCTGACGCGCGGGAGCGGCGGCACGTCGTCGATCACTTCGATGATGGCGCGCAGCTTCTCGGGCTTGATGTCCGGCGGCGGTGCATCTTCCGGCCTCGTCCACACCACGCCGAGATATTCGACCGGCCCGAGTGGGGCCACGACGAACCGGCCAGGCTCGACGTGCGTTCCCTCGGGCACGAGATAGTCGTATGGCGCGGGAAGCGCGAGCGGCAGCATGACCGGAACGGTCACGGGCGCCGCAGCTCTGGCGGGCTTGGTCTTGGTCGCGGTTCGCGTCAGGGGTCGCTCGTCTGGTTAGGCGGCAGTTAACGACTCAGATACCCATAGTAGCGCTTCGCGCGCTGGCGCCTTCAGGCGCATTCAAGGATGGCGGACGTGGCGGAAGAAGCCTCACACCCTCGATATATGGGGTCGCCTTATGTGCGCGAGGCGGTCGAGGATTGGCTCGCCTATATCGGCACCGAGCGCCAGCTCGCGGCCAAGACCTCGGAGGCCTATGAGCGGGACGTGAGCCAGTTCCTCGCGTTTCTCGCCGTGCATCTCAATCGCCTGCCCGATATGCCTCAACTGCTCGCTCTACAAGCGCGCGACGTGCGCGCGTTTCTTGCCGCGCGGCGGGGCGAGGGGGTGGGAAGCCGGAGCCTCTCGCGCACGCTGTCGGCGCTCCGCATGTTCTACAAATTCCTCGAGCGGCGGGGCTACGGCAAGAACGATGCGATCCGCGCCGTCGCTTTGCCCAAGCTGCCGCATTCGGTCCCGAAGCCGCTCACCGCGCCCAAGGCGACCGCCCTCGTCGACGGCGCCGACATCGCCGCGCCCGATGCCCCCGAGTGGATTGTCGCGCGCGACACCGCCGTGCTCGCCCTGCTCTACGGCTCGGGATTGCGCATCTCTGAGGCGCTGTCGCTCAAGCGCAAGGATGCGCCGACCAAGGGGCGAGACATGCTGCGCGTGACGGGCAAGGGGAGCAAGACACGCGTGGTACCGGTGCTGCCGATCGCGCGCGAGGCAGTCGAGCTTTATCTTGCGCTCTGCCCGATGGGACTCGGGTCGGAGGATCCGCTCTTCGTCGGCGCGCATGGCAAGCAGCTCTCCCCCCGCATCATCCAGCTCAGAATCGCGAAGGCCCGTGCCGTGCTCGGCCTGCCGGAGACGGCGACGCCGCATGCGCTGCGCCACTCCTTCGCCACGCATCTCTTGGGCGCCGGCGCGGACTTGCGCTCGATCCAGGAGCTTCTAGGCCATGCGAGCCTCTCGACCACGCAAGGCTATACCGAGGTCGATCGCGAGCATCTGCTCAAGACCTACCAAAGCGCTCATCCCCGGACCTAGCGCCCGCTATCCTCTTTTTTTTGCCGGTTTTCTTGCCACGGGGGCTATCGTTACCCCATTGCGGTACTGACCGGTCAGTCATTATATTAGCGTCGGACAACCGTGAAAGACAGGGCGATGGCTGACACAAAATCGGAGCAGCAGAAGAGCGCGGTCGCGACACCGAGAAAGCGCGAGCGCAAGGACAGCCGGCCGCAAGAGATCGTTGCCGCCGCCTTCGAGGAATTCGCGGCGAAGGGTTACGCGGCTACAAAGGTCGAGGACGTGGCGGCGCGCGCGCGCGTGTCGAAGGGCCTGCCCTATCTCTATTTCAAAACCAAGGAAGAGCTGTTCAAGGCGGTGGTGCGCAGCGTCATCACCGCGCATTTCGACGTCATCCGCGAGCAGATGGAACAGACCGACCTGCCCGTCGAGGCCTTCCTCAAAGGTCCGTTCCTGTCTTTCATCCAGGAGCTGGTCTCTTCGAAGCGCGCTTTCATCGCGCGCCTCCTCATCGCCGAAGGCCACAAGCACCCCGAGCTCACTGCCTTCTATTACGAGCAGGTTGTCTCGCGCGGCATCGAGACGCTGACGAGGCTTATCGATCGCGGCATCGCGCGCGGCGAGTTCAAGGCGACGCCGCTGCGCGACTATCCCCAGCTCCTTATCGCGCCAATGCTCACCGCCATCATCTGGCGCGGGCTGTTCGAGCGGTACCGCCACCTCGATACCGATGGGCTGCTGCGAACCAATATCGAGATCATCACCGATGCAATCAGGGCGCCGGGCCTCGCGCCGAAATCCTCTACGGGAGAGGCGCGATGAAGCAGAGAGCTTGGCTCCTCTTCGCTGGACTGGCGGCGATCGTGATTGCGATCGCTCTGTTCACGCTTCCGGCCAACAAGGACGACGAATTCGCCGGCTACATGGAGGCCGACCTCGTTCTCGTCGGCTCCGAGCAGGGCGGGCGAGTGGCGACGCTTACCGTCGAGGAAGGCAATCATGTCAAGCAGGGCGATCCCATCTTCACGCTGGAAAGTTCCGAGCAAGAAGCCGCGGTCGCGGCGGCCAAATCGCGCGTTGAGCAGGCCGAGGCCCAGCTCGCCGACGTCAAGGCGGAGCTCCAGCGGCCCGAGGAGATCACGGTGCTCGAGGCCGCGCTCAACGAAGCGAAGGCGATGCTTGTTGTCTCGAACAACAATCTCGAGCGCGCGCAGGCGCTCTACGATAAGGGCTGGACGACCAAGGCGGCGCTCGACGACGCCGTTGCTCAGCATGACCGGAACGCGGCTGCCGTGGTGGAGGCCGAGAAGCGCATCACCGCGGCCAAGCTTCCCGGACGCTCAGACCTGATCGACGCCGCGACCGCAAACGCCGAGGCCGCGCGGCACGCACTCGCCGAAGCCGAGAAGAATCTCTCCAAGCGCCAAGTTTTCGCGCCCGCCGACGGCACCGTCGAGGAGGTCTATTTCCGTCCCGGCGAAGTGGTGAAAGAAGGCCAGGCGGTGATCGCGCTCTTGCCGCCCCGCAATCTCAAGGTCCGCTTCTTCGTGGCCGAGCCGGTGCGCACCAAGCTCCAGCTCGATCAGACGGTGAAGGTCTCCTGCGACGGCTGTCCGCCCGATCTGAAGGCCAAGATCAGCTTCATCTCACGCGATGCCGAGTTCACGCCGCCCGTGATCTTCTCGCGCGAGCAACGCCAGAAGCTCGTGTTCCTGATCGAGGCGCGGCCGGAAGGAGAGGCGGCCGCGCTCACCGCGGGCCAGCCGGTGACGGTGACGCTCGTACCAGGTCAGCAAGTGGTGCGGCGATGAGTGAGAAGGAAATCGCCATCGACGCTTCCGGCCTGACCAAGAGCTTCGATGGCCACGTCGTCGTTCACAACCTCAGCCTCAAAGTCCCGAAGGGCGAAATCTACGGCTTCCTCGGTCCGAACGGCAGCGGCAAGACCACGACGCTGCGCATGCTGTGCGGATTGCTGACGCCCGACTCGGGTACCGGAACCTGCCTCGGTTACGACATTCTCGCCCAAGCCGACGAGATCAAGCGCAATGTCGGCTACATGACGCAGCGCTTCAGCCTCTACAATGATCTCTCGATCCGCGAGAATCTCGAATTCGTGGCGCGTGTCTATGGCGTGCCCAACCCGCGCCGGGCGGCTGCCGAGGCGATCGGCCGGCTCGGGCTTTCGACCCGCGCAGACCAGCTCGCTGGAGAACTGTCGGGAGGCTGGAAGCAGCGGCTTGCGCTCGGCGCCTGCATCCTGCCGCAACCCAAGCTGCTTCTACTCGATGAACCGACCGCAGGCGTCGATCCCAAGGCGCGGCGTGAATTCTGGGACGAGATTCACAATCTCGCCGCTGAAGGCATCACCGTGCTGGTCTCGACCCACTACATGGACGAGGCTGAGCGCTGCCATGAGCTTGCCTATATCGCCTATGGCGAGCTGCTTGCGCGGGGCACGGCGAAAGAGGTCGTGGCCCAGTCGGGCCTTTCCACGTGGATCGTGACGGGGTCCGATCTGCATCGTCTCGCCACCAAGCTCGAAACCTGCGACGGCATCGACATGGTGGCGCCGTTCGGCGCCGAGCTGCACGTGTCGGGGCGCGACAAGCACGCGCTCGATGCGGCGATCGAGGCGGCCAAGAAGGCCGATGGTGCTCATCACTGGATGCATGGGGAGCCAAGCCTCGAGGACGTGTTCATCCTCCTGATGGATCAGTCCAAGGACAATTTTGCATGAGCTCGCCCCAGAATAACGGCTCTGCCAATCGCGATCCCGGCTTCCTTCGGCGCACCTGGGCGATGATCGTCAAGGAATTCGTCCAGATGCGGCGCGACCGCATGACATTTGCCAGCATGATGCTCGTGCCCGTGCTTCAGCTCACGCTGTTCGGCTATGCCATCAACACCGATCCTCGCCACCTTCCGACGGTGGTGTTGACGCGCGACGACGGACCGCTCACCCGCGCCGTACTGGCGGCGCTGCGCAATACCGACCGCTTCGACTTCCGTTGGCAGGTGCGCGATCCGCAGGAGCTCGACAAGCTGATCCGGTCAGGCACGGCGCAATTCGGCGTTGAGATTCCGGCGAGTTTCGAGCGCGACGTGCGCCGGGGCGATCGTCCCGCCATTCTCGTCATCGCCGATGCCACAGACCCCGTGGCGACGGGCACGGCCGTCGCCAGCTTGCACGGCGTTATCGATAGCGCGCTCAGGCGCGAGCTGCGCGGGCCTGATGAGTCGGTGACCAATACGACGGAGCCCTTCGATATCACCTTGCAGAATCGCTACAATCCCGAAGGCCTCACCCAGCTCAACATCGTGCCGGGGCTGCTCGGCGTGGTGCTGACCATGACCATGATGATGTACACGGCGCTCGCGGTTACGCGTGAGATCGAGCGCGGCACCATGGAGAATCTGCTGTCGATGCCGATCAAGCCGGTCGAGATCATGATCGGCAAAATCGCACCCTTCGTGCTGGTCGGCTTCGTCCAGATGGTCATCATTTTGGTCGCGGCGCGCTATTTGTTCGATGTGCCGATCTTCGGCAATGTATGGCTGTTGATCGCGGTCTCGACCCTGTTCGCCGCGTCGAACCTCGCGGTCGGCTACACCTTCTCCACCGTCGCGCAGAATCAGCTCCAGGCCGTGCAGATGACCTTCTTCTTCTTCCTGCCGAACTTCCTGCTCTCGGGTTACGCCTTCCCCTTCCGCGGCATGCCGGGATGGGCGCAAGCGATCGGCGAAGCGCTTCCGCTCACCCATTTCATCCGCATCGTGCGCGGCATCATGCTGAAAGGGAATGGGCTCGGCGACATGCAGATGGACGTGCTTGCTCTCTTCATCTTCATGCTGGCGGCGATGGGGCTTGCGCTGCTCCGCTTCCGCCGCACGCTGGATTAGGGGTCCTTCCCTAATCGTCTTCGTCATGCCCGGCCTTGTGCCGGGCACACACGAATTTGTTTGTTCAAAAGACGTGGATGGCCGGGACAAGCCCGGCCATGACGACAGAAAATGCGTCTTCGATTCAGAAACGAGTCCCCAACATGACGCTCAAGGCGGTCCGCTTCGCGGCTCTCATGCTTGCGGCGCTCACGTTTGGCATGGGGCTTTGTCATTTGCTGCAGCTGCCCGCGCGCATGGGCTGGGACCAGTATCTTTGGGTCGGCTCGACAGTGCAGGGCGGCCTCTACGGCCTGTTCGGCTCGGCCGGTGCGGTGATCGATATCTTGACGGTGATCAGTCTTGGGCTCTTGACCTATCTCGTGCGCGAGCATCATCGGCCAGGCGTTCGGCTGGCGCTCTCGGCCGCGCTCCTGTTCGCGATCGGGCTTCTGCTGTGGTGGGTGCTCGTCTATCCCGTCAATGTCGAGCTCGCCAAATGGGTGAATGGACAGGTGCCGTCAGACTGGACGACCTACCGTTCGCGCTGGGAGTGGGGACACGCGACGATCTCATTATTCGAGCTGCTGGGCTTTGCGGCGCTGATCGCCTCGGTGCTGGCCGACACGCCGCGGAATAACTCGAAGTAGCAGGAACGTCATGGTGAGGTGCCCGGCCGTCCTTCGAGGCTCGGGCTTCGCCCTCGCACCTCAGGATGACGGCCGGGCCTCGAACCACGCGCACTCCGTCACATATGGATCGCGCGCTTGCCGACGGCGAGGGCAGCTTCCTTGACCGCCTCGTTGAGCGTGGGATGCGCGTGGCAGGTGCGCGCGAGGTCCTCGGCGGAGCCGCCGAACTCCATGAGCACGCCGGCTTCGGCGATCATCGTGCCGGCATCGGCGCCGATGATATGCACACCGAGCACGCGGTCGGTCGCCTCATCGGCGAGCACCTTCACAAAGCCCTCGGTGGTGCGGTTCACCTTGGCGCGGCCGTTGGCGGTGAAGGGGAACTTGCCGACGCGATAGGCGATGCCCGCCTCCTTCAGCTCCTCTTCCGTCTTGCCGACCGAGGCCACCTCAGGCGCGGTATAGATCACGCTCGGGATCACCTCGTAGTTCACGTGACCAGCTTGGCCCGCGAGGATCTCGGCGACGGCGATTCCCTCTTCCTCGGCCTTGTGGGCGAGCATGGGGCCTTTGATGACGTCGCCGATGGCGTAGATGCCGGGGAGACTCGTCTCGTATTGTTTGTCGACGACAATGCGGCCGCGATTGTCGGTCTTGATGCCGGCTTCGGCGAGACCTAAGCCTTGCGTGTTAGGGATGCGCCCGACCGACACCAACAGAACATCGCATTCGAGCGTCTCCGACTTGCCGCCTTCAGCCGGCTCGAGCGTGAGCTTTACGGTCTTGCCTTTGCCGTCGGCCTTGACGACCTTGGTCCCGAGCTTGAAGGCGATGCCCTGCTTCTCCAGCACGCGCTGGAGCGCCCTAGCCACTTCGGCGTCGAGACCTGGCGCGAGCCGCGGCAGCATCTCGACTACGGTCACCTGCGATCCGAGGCGAGACCAGACCGAGCCCAGCTCGAGCCCGATATAGCCGCCGCCGATCACCACGAGCCGCTTCGGCACTTTCTTCAATGACAGCGCGCCGGTGGAGGAGATCACGGTCTCCTCGTCGATGGTTATGCCGGGAAGGGCAGCCACCTCCGAGCCGGTGGCGATGACGATCGCCTTCGCTTCGACCACCTGCTTCTCGCCGTTGATGAAGATCACCTCGACCTTGCCGGGGCCGAGGATGCGGCCTGAGCCATGGAAATGGTCGATCTTATGCTTGCGCAGGAGAAACGCGACGCCGTCGACATTGCCTTTGACGCCGGCATCCTTGAAGGCGAGCATGGCGGCGAGGTCGAGCTCAGGCTTCACCTTGATGCCCATGCCGGCAAAGGCGTGGCCGGCCTCGGCGTAAGCCTCGCTCGCATGCAGCAGCGCCTTGGACGGAATGCAGCCGACATTGAGGCAGGTGCCGCCGTGGATCGCGCGCTTCTCGACCACGGCGACCTTCATGCCGAGCTGCGCCGCGCGGATCGCGCACACATAGCCACCAGGCCCCGTGCCGATGACGACAAGGTCGTAAGTCATATCGGCAGTCTATCCCCCTACTGCTCGGGCGTCAGCGTCTCCTCGCCATGACCGCTGTCCCATAGTCCCGTCAGGCTGCCGTCGTCGGCAAGAGCATAGACGCTCGGCGTCGTGCTTCCCCAATTCACGGTCAGGAGATTGTCGGCGAAGGTGCCGTCGCCCTCATATTCGGAGTCGCCGACCTTCCAGGTCAGGTGATAGGCGTCTCCGCTCTTGTCGATGTCCACGGTTCCCTCATAGGGCTTGCCATCGGCGTTCTTACCCGCGACGCGATATTCGCCCTCTGGCGGCGACACGTCGTCATCGGAGGAGGCAGCGGTGCCGACCGGCGTTAGTGTCTCGCTCCCCGAGCCATCGGCCCATTCGCCGTCGAGCGCGCCACTATCGCCGAAGCTATAGATCACGGGAGTCTTGTCGCCCCAATTGATCACCAGCATCTTGCCGGCGTAATGGCCGCTGCCGTGGAACTCGTCCTTGCCAATCCACCAGGTCAGCTTGAAATCCTCGCCATCCTCTTGGAGGGCGACGATGCCGGTATAATTGCTGCCGCTCGGGTTGGTGCCGTTGGCGCGATAGACGCCGGTCAGCGTCGGCGCCTCGGCCTCTTCGGCCTCTCCCTCTCCGGCCTGATCGTCCTCCTCGGTTGCCTCGGCGTCCTCCGGGCGAAACACGAAGTCGCCGAAGAAGGTGGACGAGATCCAAGGCGTCTGCTCGCCATGGGTGTCGACATAGACTCCCTTCAATGTGCGCTTGAAGGTGTCCTCGATCGACAGATTGGGCGCTGCGATCCATTCCGAGAGATATTTGGTGTAGGGACTGTTATGGCCGGCGCCGTCGAGCGCGACCGCTCCCGGCGATGTCGCATAGGAGACGAACAGGCTTGCATTGGAATCGATGCGCGACAGTCCATGTGCGCCGTTGGGGTCGAACGGGTTGGTCCGGCAGGAATCGAGGATGAAGATGTTGAGGCCGTTATGCGCGTTCGCCATGGCGTTGACGATCTCGGTCGCGCTCACCGAACCGCTCTTGATCTCGTCAGCAGAGGTGAGGCTCACCGGGATCAAATAGTTTTCGCCGTCGATCTGCGCGCCATGGCCGGAGAAATAGAACAGGCCGACGCCGCCTCTCGCCTTGAGCTTGGCGCCGAACTCATGGACCGCGTTCTCCATCGCGGTTTGATTGGCGTCGGTTGCAACCGTCACGTCGAAGCCGGCCTCCTCGAGCGCCTTGGCCATCGCCTCGGCGTCGTTCTTAGGGTTCCTGAGAGCGCCGAAGGAGTAGTCGGCATTGCCGATGACGAGCGCCGCGCGGGGCGCCGGAGCTTGCGCTTGGGCCAGAGAAAGGGTGGCGAGAAGCGCGAGAGATCTTAGGAGAAGACCGAAGAGATGCATGGAAGGAGACCGCTCGATTGCCTGGCAAGGGCCACCATGCAGCAAATCGAGGGAAGCCGTCCAATGGATGCGCGAGAAGCGGTTGGCGAGGTGTTAAAGGTCGAGCACCAGGCGTTTGGGGTCCTCGATCGCTTCCTTGATATGCACCAGGAAGGTGACCGCCTCTTTGCCGTCGACCAAGCGGTGGTCGTAGGAAAGGGCGAGATACATCATCGGCCGTGCCACGATCTGCTTGTCGCGCACCACGGCGCGCTCCTCGATCCTGTGCATGCCGAGAATGCCGGACTGCGGCGCGTTCAGGATCGGGGTCGAAAGCAGAGAGCCGTAGATGCCGCCATTGGAGATCGTGAAGGTGCCCCCCTGCATTTCCTCCAGCGCGAGCTTGCCCTCGCGCGCACGCGTACCGAAATCGGCGATCGCCCTCTCGATCTCGGCGAGGCTCATCGCGTCGACATCGCGCAGCACCGGCACGACCAGCCCGCGCTCGGTGCCGACGGCGACGCCGACGTGGTAGTAATTCTTGTAAACGATGTCTTCGCCGTCGATCTCGGCATTGACCGCGGGGATGTCCTTCAGGGCCTGCACCGCCGCCTTTACGAAAAAGCCCATCAGCCCGAGCTTGATCCCGTGCTTCTTCTCGAAGGCATCGCGATAGTCGCGGCGAAGCTCCATCACCGCGCTCATGTCCACGTCGTTGAACGTGGTGAGCATCGCGGCGGTGTCCTGTGCCTCCTTGAGGCGTTTGGCGATGGTCTGGCGGAGCCGCGTCATGCGCACGCGCTCCTCGCGCGCGGCGTCGTCCTTGGGCACGGGTGCGCGCGGCGCCGGCGGAGCCTTAG
The DNA here is from genome assembly GCA_035319265.1 of Methyloceanibacter sp. Classification (GTDB taxonomy): domain Bacteria; phylum Pseudomonadota; class Alphaproteobacteria; order Rhizobiales; family Methyloligellaceae; genus Methyloceanibacter. The sequence goes on from DATHCZ010000195.1 coordinate 18,071, forward strand.
GCTTCCGCTCGCGTGCGAGCAGCGCTTCGGCGGCTTGGGCCACGTCGTGCTTCAGGACTTGTCCGCGCCGGCCTGATCCCTTGACCTCGTTCGGCGCAAGCTGGCGCTCGGCGAGCAGCTTCCGCGCGGCAGGTGAGGGCGGCATCTCGTCGATGCTGATCTCCTGGCGGCGCATCGGCTCGCGCTCGAGCGTCTTCGCTTCAACCGGTATCGGCTTCGCTGGCCGCAAGGCCGGTTCATCGGCAATGGGCGCAGCCTCGGCGGTGGTGAGGTCGACCAAGGCAGGCGTGGCTGTGGCAGCGGGCTTGGCTTTGCCCGGCTTTGTCTTGCTATCGCCCTCGATGATCGCTCCAAGGAGTGCCCCAACGGCGACGGTCTCGCCGGGCTTGACGGCGATCTCCGACAACACGCCGGACGTCGGCGCGGGCACTTCGACGGTGACCTTGTCGGTCTCGAGCTCGACCAGGGGCTCGGCGGCGGAGACCGCATCTCCCGCCTGCTTGAACCACTGGCCGACCGTCGCCTCGACGATCGACTCTCCCAGAACCGGCACGCGGATCTCAGTCGCCATTTCTCGCCCCTTCGTCGTCATGCCCGGACTTGATCCGGGTATCCAGGGCAACAGGCGCTGAGCGAGCGGCCCTGGATCGCCGGGTCAAGCCCGGCGATGACGTGTTCTTGTTTCGTCAAATCCTCAAATGCTCTAACCCAGAGCCTCGTCGAGAAATGCCTTCAGCTCGCGCACATGCTTGCTCATCAGCCCAGTCGCCGTCGCTGCCGACGATGGCCTGCCCGCATAGCGCGCCCGCCTATGCTTCGCCTCGATATGATCGAGCACCCAGGAGAGGTTCGGCTCGACGAAGCTCCAGGCACCCATGTTCTTCGGCTCCTCCTGGCACCATACCATCTCCGCATCTTTGAAGCGTGACAGCTCCTGGATGAGGGCGCGGGCCGGGAAGGGGTAGAGCTGCTCCATCCTGAGCAGGTAGACGTCGTTCAGACCACGCTTCTCGCGCTCGTCGTAGAGGTCGTAATAGACTTTGCCCGAGCAGAGCACGACACGCCTGATCTTGTCGTCGGCGACGAGCTTGATGGCCTGGTCGGGAAGGAACTGGGCATCGTCCCACAACAGACGATGGAAGCTCGTATCGGGACCAAACTGGGCAAGGTTGGACACCACGCGCTTGTGACGCAGCAGTGATTTCGGCGTCATCAGCACGAGCGGCTTGCGGAAGCCGCGGTGCAATTGGCGGCGCAGGATGTGGAAATAATTGGCGGGCGTGGTGCAGTTCGCGATTTGCCAATTGTCCTCGGCGCAGAGTTGGAGATAGCGCTCGAGCCGCGCCGAGGAATGCTCGGGCCCCTGACCTTCGTAACCATGCGGGAGCAGGAGCACGAGCCCGGACATGCGAAGCCACTTCCGCTCGCCGGACGAGATGAACTGGTCGATGATCACCTGCGCGCCGTTGGCGAAGTCGCCAAATTGCGCTTCCCACAGCACCAACGCATTCGGCTCGGCGAGGCTATAGCCATATTCGAAGCCAAGCACGGCCTCCTCGGACAGCATCGAGTTGATCACCTCGAACTCGGCCTGCTCCTTCGAGACGTGCTTGAGCGGGGTGTATTTCTTCTCGTTCTCCTGATCCATCAGCACCGAATGGCGCTGCGAGAAGGTGCCGCGCTCCGTATCCTGGCCCGACAGCCTGACGCGATAGCCCTCGACGAGGAGCGTCGCGAAGGCGAGCGATTCGGCCGTCGCCCAGTCCAGCCCGGCGCCATCGTCGATCATCTTGCGGCGCGCGGCCATGATGCGGGCGATGGTCTTGTGGGGGTGAAAGGTCTTGGGGATGGCGGTGATCTTGCGGCCGACCTCCTTGAGAAGCTCAAGGTCGACGCCGGTCACGCCGCGCCGCGCCCCTTCCTCCGCATGACCGATGCCGGACCATTTGCCGTCGAGCCAGTCGGCGCGGTTCGGGCGATAGGCCTCGCCGGCCGCGAACTCCTCCTCGAGGAAGTTGCGGAACTCGGCCTGCATGCGATCGATCTCGGCACGGGTGAACAGACCCTCCTTGACGAGACGATCCGAGTAGACCTCGACCACGCTCGGATGCTGAGCGATGCGCTGGTACATCAGAGGTTGGGTGAAGGCCGGCTCGTCGGCCTCGTTATGACCGTGCCGGCGGTAGCAGAACATGTCGATGACCACCGGCTTCAAGAAGCGCTGGCGAAACTCGGTGGCGACCTTGGTGACGTAAACGACGGCCTCGGGATCGTCGCCGCTCACGTGAAAGATCGGCGCATCGATCATCTTGGCGACGTCGGAAGGGTAGGGCGAGGAGCGCGAGAAGCGCGGCGCAGTGGTGAAGCCGATCTGATTGTTGACGATGAAATGAATCGAGCCGCCGGTGCGGTGACCGCGCAAGCCTGACAGGCCGAGGCATTCGGCGACTACGCCTTGGCCGGCGAAGGCCGCATCGCCATGAAGAAGGAGCGGCAGAACTTGATCGCGCTCCTTATCGTGAAGCTGGTCCTGCTTGGCGCGCACCTTGCCCAGGACCACGGGATCGACGATCTCGAGATGCGAGGGGTTCGCGGTCAGCGAGAGGTGCACGCGGTTGTCGTCGAACTCGCGGTCGGAGGACGCGCCGAGGTGATATTTCACGTCGCCGGAGCCCTCGACCTCGTCGGGGTGGGCGCTACCTCCCCTGAACTCGTTGAAGATGGCGCGGAAGGGCTTGGCCATGACGTTGGCCAGCACGTTGAGGCGACCGCGATGGGGCATGCCGATGACGATCTCTTTCACGCCGAGCTGGCCGCCGCGCTTGATGATCTGCTCGAGCGCGGGCACCATCGACTCCCCGCCATCGAGTCCGAAGCGCTTGGTGCCGGTGTATTTTACGTCGAGGAAGCGCTCGAAGATCTCCGCCTCGATCAGCTTCTTGAGGATCGCCTGCCGCCCGCGCTGGGTGAAGGTCACCTCGCGGCCTTCGATGCGGTCCTGAATCCACGCCCTCTGCTCTGGGTCCGAGATGTGCATGTACTCGACGCCGATCGTGCCGCAATAGGTGCGCCTTATAATGTCGAGCACCTGGCGCACGGTGCCGAATTCAAGCCCTAGCGCGCCGCCGAGATAGATCGGCCGGTCGTAGTCGGACTTGGTGAAGCCGTAGGTCTTGGGCTTGAGCTCGGGATGCTCGCGGCGGGTGACGAGCTCGAGCGGGTCGAGCTTGGCAACGAGATGACCGCGCGTGCGATAGGCGCGGATCAGGAGGCGCAGATTGATGGAATCGCGGGCGGCAGCGACCGCGTCCTGGTCGGCGGCGAAATCGGCGGGAAGCTGGGCAAGGGCGGCCGGCAGGAGCGCTCGGCCATCGGGCCGCGCCCAGGATGGCCCACGCGCGGCGGCGAGGATGTCGGCGGGGTCGTCGTCGAGGCTGGCGAAGAACTCTCGCCACGCAGGATCGAGCGAATGAGGCTGCTCCTGGTAGCGCGCGTGGAGTTCTGCGAGATAGGTGGCGTTGGCGCCGTCGAGAAACGACGTGTTGGCAAACACGTCGTTCAGTTCGTGTCTGGTCATCAGGTCAACCTTGCCGGTCTTTGAAGGCCACCGGCGTGCCGGGCAAACAAGGCGAGCTTTGGGCGCGCGCCTCACCTTTCATGTAATATTCGTGCAAGGGTTGTTCCAAGGGCTGCGGGCGAGCTGGCGACGACGATGCCAGCGTCGCGCATTGCCTCAATTTTGTGCTTGGCGTCGCCCTTGCCGCCCGAGATCACGGCACCGGCATGGCCCATACGGCGCCCGGGCGGAGCGGTGCTGCCCGCGACAAAACCGACCACCGGCTTCTTGATGTTGGAGGCCGCGAGGAAGGCCGCGCCCTCCTCCTCGGCGCTGCCGCCGATCTCGCCGATCATGATGATCGCCTCGGTCGCGTCGTCGGCGAGGAAAAGGTTGAGCGCGTCGACGAAATTCGTGCCGTTGACCGGATCGCCGCCGATGCCGATACAGGTCGACTGGCCGAGCCCCGCTGCTGTCGTCTGCGCCACCGCCTCATAGGTGAGGGTGCCGGACCGCGAGACGATGCCGACTTTGCCGGGCCGATGGATATGGCCAGGCATGATGCCGATCTTGCATTCGCCGGGGGTGATGACGCCGGGGCAGTTCGGCCCGACGAGGCGCGTTTCCGAGCCCGAAAGCGCGCGCTTCACCTTGACCATGTCGAGCACGGGGACTCCCTCGGTGATGCACACGACGAGCCCGATGCCCGCGTCGATCGCTTCGAGGAGCGCGTCGGCGGCGAAGGCAGGCGGGACATAGACGGCGCTCGCGTCGGCGCCGGTCTCGGCCACCGCCTCTTTGACAGTGTCGAACACGGGGAGGCCGAGATGCTTGGTGCCGCCCTTGCCGGGGGTCACGCCGCCGACCATGCGCGTGCCATAGGCGATCGCCTGTTCGGTGTGGAAAGAGCCTTGCGCGCCGGTAATGCCCTGGCAAATGACGCGCGTGTTCTTATTGACGAGAACTGACATGGGTGATGGACCGGATTTGCAAGTTTCAGGCCGCGGCGTCGACGGCAGCCACGGCCTTCTTGGCGGCGTCGTCGAGATCGTCGGCGGGGATGATGGCAAGGCCCGACTTCGCCAAGAGCTCCTTGCCGAGCTCGACATTGGTCCCTTCGAGGCGCACCACGAGGGGCACCGCGAGCTTGACTTCGCGCGCCGCGGCGATGATGCCTTCAGCGATGGTGTCGCAGCGCATGATCCCGCCGAAGATATTGACGAGCACGCCCTTCACGTGCGGGTCCGACAGGATGATCTTGAAGGCCTCGGTGACGCGCTCTTTAGTTGCGCCGCCGCCCACGTCGAGAAAATTCGCGGGCTCGCCGCCATACAGCTTGATGATGTCCATGGTGGCCATGGCGAGACCGGCGCCGTTGACCATGCAGCCGATCGTGCCGTCGAGCTTCACATAAGAGAGATCGTGTTTTGAGGCTTCGACCTCGGCGGGATCCTCCTCGTGAATGTCGCGAAGCGCGGCGATGTCGGGGTGGCGGAACAGAGCGTTGTCCTCGAAACCCATCTTGGCGTCGAGGCAGAGCAGGTTGCCCTCTTTCGTCACCACCAGCGGGTTGATCTCGATGAGGCTCGCGTCTTTGTCGATGAACAGCTTATACAGGCTCGCGACAAGGCTCGCGCATTGTTTGGCGAGCACGCCTTCGAGCTTGAGGGCGGACGCGATCACGCGGCCGTGGAAGGCGCTTATTCCCGAGGCGGGATCGACACTGAGCGTGGCGATCTTCTCGGGCGTCTCGGCGGCGACTTTCTCGATATCGACCCCGCCTTCGGTCGAGGCGATGAAAGCGATGCGGCCGATGCCGCGGTCGACGAGGAGCGAGAGATAGAGCTCGCGCGCGATGGTCGTGTCCTTGACGACATAGACGCTCCGGACCACGCGGCCCTTCGGGCCCGTCTGCGGCGTGATGAGAGGCTTGCCCAGCATGCGGTCGGCCTCGGCGTGCAGCTCCTGCAACGTCTTGACCAGCTTGATGCCGCCGCCCTTGCCGCGTCCGCCCGCGTGGATCTGCGCCTTCACCACGAGCGCGCCGCCGCCGAGCGCCTCGGCATGCGCCTTGGCTTCGTGCGGGGTGGCGGCGACGCGGCCTTCGGCGACCGGCGCGCCATACTGTTTCAAGAGGTCCTTGGCCTGATATTCGTGGATGTTCATGGCAACGCTCTTTGGTGCCCGGATCGCGGGTGCATGAGACGAGGTTGGGCGAGGTTATGATCAGCTCGATGAAACGAGGCTCGGCGCGATCCTCTGGCAGAGCTCGACGAGCGCCTTGACGGCTTCGACCGAGTGGAGGAAGGCGTCCTTCTCGGCGGAGGTGAGATCGAGCTCGATGACGCGCTCGACACCCTTGGCGCTGATGATGACGGGAACGCCGGCATAGATGCCCTTCACGCCGTATTCGCCGTTGAGATAGGCGGCGCAAGGGAGCACGCGCTTCTGGTTCTTGAGATAAGACTCGGCCATCTCCAGAGCGGCAGCGGCCGGTGCGTAATAGGCCGAGCCCGTCTTGAGCAGGCCGACGATCTCGGCGCCTCCGTCGCGCGTACGCTGCACGATCTCGTCGAGGCGCTTCTGCGTGATCCAGCGCATCTTGACGAGATCGGCCAAGGGAATGCCGGCGACCGAGCAATAGCGGATCAGCGGCACCATCGTGTCGCCATGGCCGCCGAGAACCATGGTGGCGATGTCCTCGGGGCTGACGTCGAACTCCTCGGCGAGGAAGAAGCGGAAGCGCGCGGAATCGAGGACGCCGGCCATGCCGACCACCTTGTTGCGCGGCAGCCCGCTCGTCTTCTGCAGCGCCCACACCATGGCGTCGAGCGGGTTGGTGACGCAGATGACGAAGGCTTCCGGCGCGTATTTGCGCAAGCCAGCGCCCACCTGCTCCATGACCTTGAGGTTGATCTCGATGAGATCGTCGCGGCTCATGCCGGGCTTGCGCGGCACGCCGGCGGTCACGATCACGACATCGGCGTCCTTGAGCTCGGCATATTCGTTGGTGCCGCGCATCTTGGGGACATAGCCTTCGACCGGGGCCGATTGGGACAGGTCGAGCGCCTTGCCCTGCGGTACGCCGTCGACCACGTCGAACAGGATGATCTCGCCGAGTTCCCTGATGCTGGCGAGATGGGCGATCGTGCCGCCGATCTGGCCCGCGCCGACGAGCGCAATGCGATTACGCGCCATACGAACCCCCTTTGTTCGACGCCAAGACCTGCCCCGCAGGGGCTAGTTCATGAGAAGGGTTGGTTAAATGCAATCCTTTCCGTGCGCAAGGTGCTGGTTGCGGTCGACGCGCGAGACCGCAGCAGAGCGTGAAATCCGGACCTATTTGGCGAGGGCTTCGACTTGGCCGAGATCGATCGACCCGACTGCCGATTTGAGGGCATCCATGCTCGCGCCCGAGCCTTCGGCCTCCACCATGACCCGGTCGCCGGCGATGACGGCAAATTTGCCGACCCCGGTCTCCCGGTTGAACTCCTCCATGGTCATGCGGCCGTCGGCCTGGCCCATCTTAGAATAGGAGGTCGCGGTCTCCTCGCTTGTGTTCGCCCCGAAGGCGCTGCCGAGCGCGGCGAGCGCCCCGATCGCGCCCATGTCGGTCAAGGACAGCGTGATGCGGGCATCGCCCTTGGCGTAAACGGCTTTGGCGTTGCCGAAATCGAAGCCGGCTGCTCCGCCGGAAGCCGTCGATGTGTCGGTGCGCCGGAAACCGCCGGAAAGGGTCGCCGGCAGCAGCGACTTGAGATCGTCGGGCGCGATTGGGCGCGGGCCTGTGCCTTCGCTGCCCTCGCCGCCGCCTTCGGAGGGCTGTCCGGCCTGTTTGGATATCTGCTCCAGCCGCTTGGCGGCCTTGTCGAGCTTGTCCATATCGAGGTTCACGCCGCCCGGTAGGCTGATCGTACCGCCCATCTTGCCGTCCGTTGCCGGCCGTGGCGACGGCAGCACGGCGGCTGCGAGCGCCCCAACCACCAAGCCGATGACGAGCCCGATGACGATGAGGGCGCCGGTAAACGAAAGTGCGCGGTCGGCCGGCACGCGCATCAGGATGGGAACGCCGGTGTAGAGCAAATAAAGACTGTAGAGGCCGAGCAGGGCGAGAACGTGCAGCACGGGAAGCAGGTAGAACACGCCTGCGAGCCAGCTCGCGGTCGCGGAGTAGGCGGCAAGCTTGAAGGCGCTGAGGCGATCTCCCTGGCCGCCGAACCGGGGCGCCAGCCAGTCGATGATCAGGGCAAAGACATAGACCCCGCCGAGCTGCATGGCGTATTGCAGGATCGCCGTCACGACCGCTCCGAGGAACGACGGCCGGTAAGTGAAGCCGCCCATTCCGTAGCCGAAGATAAGGCTGCCGATCAGCGTGCAAAGCACCGGGATAGCGGCGAGGTAGACGACATAGTTCGCGTAGAGACTGCCCACCGTCGCAGGCTCGGCCGCGATCTTCGGCCATTCGTCCTTGGGCGTGAGCAGGAGGTCCCTGACGCGGCTGATCAGGGCAGCGCGCGCCTCAGGCGTAGGCAACAGGTCCATCGCTAAGCCCCTCTTTTCGCTTGGCTGATGAGCTTAGCATGGAGCGGCGTCGTGCGCTCGGTTCTCGCGGAATTCCCTTCGTTTTCAAAACGGTTTTGCGGCATAGTCGTTTGGGGAGAGGCGTGCTTTTTGGTCTGCGCATTCACCGGTGTTGAGAGCTGTCCTCGCAGATCGAGAAAACCGTTCTTCATACCCCGCCCTTAGTCCCGCCACTCTGCCGTCAAATCTCAGGAGAGCGAATATGAGTTGTTGCAAGGTCCAGCGGTACGCGACCGTTGTCACGGCACTTGCCCTCGCCTCTATGCTGACGCTCGGCAACACGGGCGCGTCCGACATACTCGGAAGCGGCGATCATCCACTGGTCGGGCGTTACCAGGGCGCCGAGATCGTCGGCTACAGCATCAAGGAATATGACGAGACC
>DATHCZ010000196.1:0-6352 GCA_035319265.1 Methyloceanibacter sp.
CAGGAGGGGTCTTGGGACCAATCGTCTCAGACCTAAGGGTCCGCAAGACCCACGGGGGCCACGCACCCAAGCCTCGCTAGTCACTCGTCGGTCCGGGCGCGCATGAGGGGGAGATGGACCAGTTTGTGTCGACATTCACCAATAAGATCGACACCAAAGGCCGCGTTTCGGTCCCGGCTTCTTTCCGCACGGTGCTCGCCAAAGACGGCCTCGAGGGCATCTATTGCTACCCGTCGCTCGACGCCCCTGCGCTCGATGCAGGAGGCCAGAGGTTGGTCGACAAGATCAACGCCCTCGTCGAAGACCTTGCACCTTATTCTGACGAAAAGGATCAACTCGCGACTGCGCTCTTTGGTACGAGCGAGATTCTCTCCATCGATCAGGACGGCCGCACAATTCTCAGCGAACGGTTGCGCGAGCACGCTGGCATCTCCACCCACATCACCTTCGTCGGGCTCGGCGAGAAGTTCCAGATGTGGGAACCAAGACGATTTGAAACCCATTTGTCGGAAGCGCGCCAGAAAGTGCGCGATCTCCGCAAACTACTCGGCGCGGGGCGCCGCGGAAGCGGCGGGCCAGAGGGAGCACGGGAATGATGGCGGGTCGCGGCAGAACTTCGTCTGCCGCCGGCGGACCGGCCCGCCACATTCCCGTGATGCTCTCGGAGGTGCTTCAGGCGCTTGAGCCGAAAGACGGCGAGATCATTGTCGACGGCACCTTTGGGGCAGGGGGCTACACCGAAGCCATCCTCCAAGCGGCCAATTGCAAGGTCATCGCCATCGATCGCGATCCCGAGGCGTTTCGCCTGAGCGCGGCTCTCGTCGAGGCGTATCCTAAGCGATTGCTCACGGTTCACGCGCGCTTCAGCGAAATGCAAGACGTCGCGGCCCATGAGGCGATCGGCGCCGTCGCTGGCGTCGTGCTCGATCTTGGCGTCTCCTCGATGCAGCTCGACGAGGCCGAGCGCGGGTTCTCCTTCATGAAAGAGGGACCGCTTGACATGCGCATGAGCCGGCAAGGCCCGACCGCGGCCGATGTCGTCAACACATTGTCCGAGCAGGAGCTTACCGAGATCGTCGGCAAGCTCGGCGAGGAGCGGCGGGCCCGCGCGATCGCCAAAGCCATCGTCGCGCGCCGGAGCGAGCAGCCCTTCGCCACCACCGGCGAACTCGCCGACATCGTCGTGCGCGTGCTCGGCCGGAAGCGCGATGAGATCAAGCACCCAGCGACGCGAACATTCCAGGCGCTCCGGCTCTACCTCAACGATGAGCTCGGCGAACTGGCCAAAGGTCTTTCCTCCGCCGAGCGCCTGCTCAAGGCCGGCGGCCGGCTCGTCGTCGTCACCTTCCATTCGCTTGAGGACCGCATCGCCAAGCGGTTTTTTGCCAGCCGCAGCGCCCCTCCCGCCCAGCCGTCGCGTCATCTGCCTCGCTCCGAAAGCGAGATCTTCGCGCCAAGCTTCCGGCTTCTTAACCGGCGTCCGTTAGAACCGAATCAGAGGGAGATTGCCGCGAATCCGCGCGCTCGCTCGGCACGGCTCAGGGCCGCCGAGCGCACCGCTTCGCCCGCCCATCCCCTCGACCTTGCCGCTCTCGGCGTCCCGCGGCTTGGTTTTTGCGCGTGAGGAAAAGACGTCCAGTTCGCGAGTATCAAGATGTTGCGTTTCGTGAATATCTGCCTCGTTCTCGGCCTCGTTGCCCTCGCTTATGTGATCTATCAGGTGAAGTACGAGGCGCGTGCGCTCGATGAGGAGATCGCCTCGCTCAACAAGGATATCGACACCGAGCGCGACGGTCTGGCCGTGCTCCGCGCCGAATGGAGTCTGCTCAATCGCCCGGAGCGCATCGAGCGGCTCGCCGAGAAATATCTAAAGCTCGCTCCGGTGCAGCCGCGCCAGCTCGTCACGCTCGACAGCGTGACGGACCGCGACTTCACCCGATCGCGCGTGGAGGTCGCCGCATCGGCACCCACCCCTGCCGAAGCGGCAGGGCACGGGGGCAAGCAGACCGTTAAGGTGACGGCGTCAGGCGCCACCTTGCCTGAGGTAACCTCTGCAACTCACGCCGCTGCGCCGTGGCCCACGGCGAAGATCGTCGCCCCGCTTCAGGCCGCCGCCCAATAGATCCGTCCCCGTGCGCGACACCGCCAAATCAGATGCCGCCACATCGCGCGCCGAGCGAGCTTACCTCGCGCGCTGCCGTTATCGCTTTCGCCTCGCCTGCCTTTCGTTTGCCGTTGCCTTCGTGCTGATCGGCGGCCGGCTTGTCACGCTCGGCTTCGCCGAGGAGGAACTCGTCTCCGGCAGCCTGCGCGACATCTCCTCGACGGTTCACCGTCCGGATATTCTTGACCGGCGTGGCAGGCTGCTGGCGACCGACATCAAGGGCGCCACTCTCTACGCCGATCCCGCCAAGGTCGTCGACGTGGATGAACTCGTCGAGCAGGTTACGAGCATTCTTCCCGACCTCAACGTCGCCGAGCTTCGCGAGAGGATACTTGCCGGGGGCAGATTTGTGCGCATCAAGCGCGAACTGACACCGAAGCAGCAGGAGGAAATCCACGAGCTTGGCCTGCCGGGCCTCGCCTTCATCGACGAATATCGCCGCATCTATCCGATGGGCGCGACCGCAAGCCACGTGGTCGGTCTGGTCGATGTGGACTCGAAGGGGCTCTCGGGTATCGAGAAGTTCATCGACGACAATCCCCAGCTTGCCATGTCGCACCCTGAAACTATGGCGGGGGACGACGCCGTCACGATTTCTCTCGATCTCGGCGTGCAGCACGTTCTCCGCGAAGAGCTCTCCAATGCGATCTCGACCTTCCACGCGAAGGCCGCTGCCGGCCTCGTAGTCGATGTGCATTCCGGCGAGGTGGTCGGGCTCGTCTCTCTTCCCGATTTCGATCCGAACCACCGCGAGCAGGCTCTGGACAAGGACCGGCTGAACCGCGTCGGCTTCGGCGTCTACGAGATGGGTTCGGTGTTCAAGGTGTTCACCGTGGCGGGCGTGCTCGATTCAGGTCTCGCCAATCTGCACTCGGTCTACGATGCCTCGAGCCCCATCCATTACGCGTCATTCACTATCCACGACTTTCACAGCCAGGGGCGGCCCTTGAGCCTGCCCGAGGTCTTCATCTATTCGTCGAATATCGGCGCCGCCAAGATGGCGATGCAGATGGGTGTCGACCGCCATCGCGCCTTTCTCAAGAAGCTTGGCTTGCTCGATCGCGTCTCGACGGAGATCGGAGCGACCGCGGCTCCGATCGTCCCGGCGCATTGGCAAAAGCTGAACACGATGACCATAGCCTTCGGCCACGGCCTCTCGGTCACGCCGTTCCAGCTTGCCGCCGCCACCCTCCCGCTCGTTAATGGCGGTTATGCGGTGCAGCCAACCTTCCTGCCGCGCTCCCGTGAGGAGGGAATCGTCAACGCTCCGCGCGTGCTCAAGGCCGAGACGAGCGCCGCGATGTTGAAGCTGATGCGGCTCAATGTATTGAAGGGCACGGGCAAGCGCGCCAACGCCGAAGGCTATCGCGTCGGCGGCAAGACGGGGACGGCGGACAAGGTGGTGGGACACCACTATTCCAATACTGCCGTGCTCACGAGCTTCCTTTGCACCTTCCCAACCGATGCTCCGGAATATCTCGTGCTCGTCATGCTCGATGAGCCGCAAAGGGTTGAGGCAACCCGCTTCCAGGCGACTGCCGGCACCAATGCCGTTCCGACCGCGAGCAAGATCATCGAGCGGATCGGTCCGATCCTCGAGGTTGCACCGCGACGCGAGGACGATCAGCGCAAGTTTGACGCCAAGGTGCTCGCCTCCTATTAGAGGACGCGTCCCTCGTTTGGGATTAGCCAAGCCCTTGAGTTTTGCAAGGAAACGGGCGCTTTTTTGGGTCGCGTGTGGGAATGACTCTGGGTGAGTTGATCGGGTCTGAGGCGAAGCTGCCGCAGTGGTGGTCCGGCGTCCCGATAGCGGGGCTCGCCGCCGACAGCCGCAAGGTCATGCCGGGCTATCTCTTCGCTGCGCTTTCCGGCGTGAAGACGGACGGCACGCGCTTCATCGACGAGGCCGTGCAGCGGGGCGCTGCGGCAATCCTCATCCCCGAGGGAGTAAGCCCTCCCTCGACCTCGCTCCCGGTCATTGAGGACAAGGATCCCCGCCATCGCCTTGCACTGATCGCCGCGCGCTTCTTCGCCCTCCAGCCCAAGACGGTGGTCGCCGTCACAGGCACCAACGGCAAGACATCGGTCGCCTCCTTCGTGCGCCAGATTTGGACGGGCGAGGGGCTTTGCGCCGCGAGCCTCGGCACGGTCGGGGTCGTCGGCCCGCACGGCACCAGGACGCTGAACCACACGACGCCTGATCCGATCGAGCTGCATTCGATCCTTGCTTCTCTCGCAAAGGACGGCGTCACCCATCTGGCGATCGAGGCGTCGAGCCATGGCCTGCAACAGCGCCGTGTTGACGGCATCACGCTTGCGGCAGGCGCCTTCACCAACATCTCGCGCGACCATTTGGACTATCACGAGAGCTTCGATCAGTATCTCGCGCAGAAGCTCCGCCTGTTCCGCGAACTCTTGCCGAAAAGCGCCGGCGCCGTCGTCGATGTCGACAGCGAGTGGGGCGAGGCGGTTGCCGCTGAAGCGAAGGCATTGGGGCTCGTACTCATCACCGTCGGACGCGCCGGCAAGACCTTGCGGCTCGTCTCGGCCGCGGCGAACGGGTTCTCGCAAGACCTCATCGTCGAGCACGACGGCAACCAATACCGAGTGAGGCTTCCGCTCGTCGGCGCCTTCCAGGCGTCCAACGCCTTGGTTGCCGCAGGCCTCGTGATGGCGACCGGCGGAGCGGCGGAGACCGCGCTGCCGATGCTGGCGAATTTGCGCGGCGCCCTCGGACGACTCGATCTGGCCGGCACAGCGAGAACCGGTGCGCCGATCTTCATCGACTACGCTCACACCCCCGATGCTCTGCTCAAGGCGCTCGACGCCTTGCGCCCTTACGTCGAGAACCGGCTCGTCGTGGTGTTCGGTTGCGGCGGCGACCGCGACAAGGGCAAGCGGCCTGAGATGGGGCGTGTGGCGGTGGCCAAGGCCGATCTCGCCATCGTCACCGACGACAATCCGCGCAGTGAGGACGCCGCCGACATACGCCGCCAAGTGCTTGCTGGAGCGAGCGGGGCGCGCGAGATCGGCGACCGAGCCACGGCCATCGCCGAAGCTGTTGCCCTGCTCGCCAAAGGCGACGTGCTCCTCGTCGCCGGCAAAGGACACGAGACCGGCCAGACCATCGGGGCGACGATCGTCCCCTTCTCCGATCATGAGGCGGTGGCCGCGGCATTGCGGAAAGAGGCAAGACATGGCTGAGCCGCTGTGGACGATAGGGGAGATCGTGGCAGCGACCGGCGGCTCCTGTCTCGGCGCCGCTACGACGCCCGTCACCGGACTCTCCATCGACAGCCGGAGCCTCGCCCCGGGCGAATGCTTCGTCGCGATTCGCGGACCAAATCGCGACGGACACAGCTTCGTTGATGCTGCGCTCCATTCGGGTGCCGCCTGCGCCATCGTCGATCGCAGCTTTCCGTCGGGCGATGAGGAGCGTCTGGTACGCGTCGGCGACACGCTCGAGGCGCTCAATGCTCTCGGGCGCGCTGCGCGTGCGCGCGCGCGCGATACGATCGTGATCGCGGTTACGGGGAGCGCCGGCAAGACCGGCACGAAGGAAGCGCTGAAGCTCGCTCTCGCGCCGTCAGGCTCGGTGCACGCCTCCATCAAGTCGTTCAACAACCATTGGGGAGTTCCGCTCTCGCTCGCCAACATGCCGAAGGACGTGCGCTTCGGTGTGTTCGAGATCGGCATGAATCATGCGGGCGAGATCGATGTTCTGACGCGGCTGGTCCGGCCGCACATCGCCATCGTCACCACGATCGCGCCGGTCCATCTCGGCTTCTTCCGCTCGGTTGAGGAGATCGCCGACGCCAAGGCCGAGATCTTCCACGGGCTCGAGCCGGGCGGCAGCGCGATCATCAATCGCGACAATCCCTATTACGAGCGGATGAAGCGTCACGCCGAAGAGCATGGAGCCAAAGTGGTCTCTTTCGGCGAAGGCCAAGGCGCCGACGCCCGCTTGCTTGCGATCGAGCTGCAACCCGACGGCTCCAAGGTGACGGCCGACATTCTCGGCGACACGGTGAGCTATCGGCTGGGCGCACCGGGCCGCCATCTCGTGCAGAACTCGCTCGCCGTTCTCGCCGCGGTGAAGCTCGCCGGCGCCGATCTCGGCGCGGCTGCGCGCGCCTACGCCGAATTGCGCGCCCAGGCCGGGCGCGGCGGACGCATGATTTTCCGCGG
>DATHCZ010000197.1:0-17570 GCA_035319265.1 Methyloceanibacter sp.
GCGCTTCGCAGGGCAATCGATGCGGCTCTCGGGCACCAGGGCCTGATCGAGCCGGTCGACATTGCTTTTGCCGGGGGCGGCGAGCGCAGCGGCAGGATTTATCTCAGCCCCATCGAGCAGGCCGAAGGCGAGGGCGAAGCCGCCATCGCTTATGCCATCGACACGACCGAGCAACGCGCTCTTGAGATGCAGATCGCGCAGAGCCAGAAGATGCAGGCGGTCGGCCAGCTTGCCGGCGGCATCGCGCACGACTTCAACAACATGCTGACGGCGATCATTGGGTTCTCCGACTTCCTGTTGATGAATCATCGCCCGACCGATCCCGCCTTCCAGGACATCATGAATATCAAGCAGAATGCGAACCGAGCCGCGGGGCTCGTGCGCCAGCTGCTTGCCTTCTCGCGCCAGCAGACCCTGAGGCCGCAAGTTCTCCAGCTCGGCGATGTCCTCTCTGAGCTGTCGATCCTCCTTGGCCGCCTGCTCGGCGAGAATATCGAGCTCAAGCTCGAGCCCGGGCGCGATCTCTGGTCGGTCAAGGCCGACCTGCATCAGTTCGAGCAGGTGATCGTGAACCTGGCCGTCAATGCGCGCGACGCCATGCCTGACGGCGGCAAGCTCCGCATCCGCACCGCCAATATCGATGAGGCGACCTCGCGCGAGCTCGGCCAGAAGCATATCCCTCCTGGCGAATATGTCCTGATCGAAGTGAGCGATACCGGCACCGGCATGAGCGCCGACGTGATGCAGAAGATCTTCGAGCCGTTCTTCTCGACCAAGGAGATCGGCCGCGGCACGGGACTCGGGCTTTCCACCGTCTACGGCATCGTCAAGCAGACCGGGGGCTTCATCTTCGCCGACAGCGAGGAGGGTAGGGGCACGGCCATGCGCGTCTACCTGCCGCGGTATATCGAAAGCGCGCACGAGGTCGAGCAAGCCAAGACCGAGCGGAGGATAGAGAAGCCCAAGGACCTGACCGGGCACGGCACGGTGCTGCTCGTCGAGGACGAGGATGCGGTCAGGAGCTTCGCCGCGCGCGCGCTCGGCCAGCGCGGTTATAACGTGCTCGAGGCGACGACCGGCGCCGAAGCGGTTGAAGTCTTCGCCAACCATAAGGGCGACGTCGATCTTGTGGTGAGCGACGTGATCATGCCGGAGATGGATGGCCCCACCCTCATGCAAACGCTGCGCCGCGAGCGCCCAGACCTCAAGATCATCTTCATTTCTGGCTATGCGGAGGACGCCTTCCGCAAGCACCTCGCCGAGAACGAGGACTTCATGTTCTTGCAGAAGCCCTTCGATCTGAAGGAGCTGGCGGCCGCCGTGAAGGCCGCGCTGCAAGACTGACAAGCCGTCTAATGTTTGTCATTGCCCGGCTTGACCGGGCAATCTAGTAACCACCGGCGGATTTTGAATCGGGAATCCCTTGGTTACTGGAGGCCCGCTTGCGCGGGCAAGACACCTTATAGACGCCGATCGGTTGGAGTAGCGCGTGCCGGATTACGAGGTCGTACCCGAAGAAGAAACCGGCAAGGTCAGCAGGCGCCGCCGTGCCAAGCCGCGCATGCCCGCCTTCACCATCGAGCGCTATGGCGGGCGGCTCATCTATTTCTGGTTCGGCATGCGCTTCGGCGATCTGATGAAGTTATTCGCGCGCGGGCGTTACTCTTTCACTCTGAACTGCATCCCCGACGTGCTCGCGTTGTTCCTATGGGTGCCGTGGAACTCGGTGCTCTACTGGATCTCCGAGGCGAAATACCGCCGCGCGGCCCAGAGCCTGAAGCTCGACAACCCGCCGATCTTCGTCATCGGCCATTGGCGGACCGGCACGACCTTCCTGCACGATCTCTTCTCCGTCGATCCGAGCCTTGCCTACCCCACGACCTTCGAGTGCTTCTTCCCGCACCACTTCCTTCTGACCGAGGACACGCTTCCCAAGGTGATGAAGGTGCTCCTGCCGAAGAAGCGCCCTCAGGACGACGTCCCCGTCGGCTTCGATCGACCGCAAGAGGAGGAATTCGCCATGATGATGCTGGGTGCGGGGACGCCCTACATCACTCATGCTTGGCCGCGTTTCGGTCCTGCCGACACGGACTATCTCGACTTCAAGGGCCTGTCCGAGAAGGACAAGGAGACATGGGTCGACGCCTATATGTGGCTCTATCGCCGGCTCTATCTCAAGCACGGGGAAAAGCGGCTGGTTATGAAGACGCCGGCCAATGCCGCGCGGCTCAAGCTCCTCACCAAGCTTTTTCCCGACGCGCGTTACGTGTATCTGGCGCGTAATCCGCTCGACGTATTCCCCTCTACGGTCAAGCTGTGGCGCGCGCTTTACTCGACCCAAGGCCTGCACAATCCGCCCCGTCTCGATCCCTGGCTCGACGACTACGTGCTCGACATGTTCGCGCGGTTGACCGAGGACTACGAGGAGGATCGCCATCTGATCCCCGAGGGGCATCTCGTCGAGCTTCGCTACGAGGATTTCGTCAGGGACCCCGTGGCGACCATGCGCGACATCTATCGACGTCTCGACATCAAGGGCTTCGACCAGGCCGAGGCGCCCATGCGCGAATTCATCGGTGAGCGCAAGGAGCACCGCGTGTCCCACTATGAGCTCCCGGAGAAACTGAAGCGCAAGGTCATCGACCGTCTGAAGCCGTATATCGACCGGTTCGGTTATCGCGCGGCAGTCGAACGGATGCCAGAGACGATCGCCAAGGCACCCGCGCGAGAGAAAGAGCCATCTTGATGTAAACCCCGTCGCTGGAACTCGCGACGCACGAACGCATGTCCATCCTTCGTCTCTATGCCCGTGTCCTCGGTCTGCTCGGATCAGAGATCAGGCTGGGCTGGCTGCTTGCCTTCGCCAATGTCTTGCTCGCTGGCGCGCAGTTCGCCGAGCCCGTCTTGTTCGGACGCATTATCGACTCACTCGCGCATGCGCAAGGCGGCGGCTCAGCGCTCTCCTGGGCCAAGCTGCTGCCATTGGTCGGCGCCTGGGTCGGCTTCGGTCTGTTCATGATCGCCTGCAGCGCGCTCGTCGCGCTCCATGCCGACCGGCTGGCCCACCGCCAGCGTCAGGTGGTTCTCACCGAGTTCTTCGAGCACGTGCTCGAGCTTCCCTTGAGCTTCCACGGAGCGACTCATTCCGGGCGGCTCATGAAGGTCATGTTGAGCGGCACCGACACGCTGTGGGGACTTTGGCTCGGCTTCTTCCGCGAGGACTTGGTGGCGCTCGCCTCCATTCTCGTGCTGGTGCCGATGTCGCTCTATTTGAATTGGCAACTCGGGCTTCTGTTGATCGGCCTCTGCCTCGTCTTTGTTCTCCTGAACGTTTGGGTGCTGCGCCGGACCGATAGCCTGCAAAGAGCGGTGGAGCGCTATTACTCGGACCTCGCCGAGCATGCCTCCGACACGCTCGGCAATGTCGCTCTGGTGCAGAGTTTCACCCGCGTCGAGCTCGAAGTGCGCAGCCTGCGCAACGTGGTTGACCGTTTGCTCGGGGCGCAGATCCCGGTGCTGTCGTGGTGGGCGCTCGTTTCCACGCTCACCAAGGCAGCAACCACCTTGACCATGCTCGCGATCCTCATCCTCGGCATCGTGCTGTTCTCGCGCGGGGCTACGACGGTCGGCGGCATCGTCATGTTCATGAGCTTTGCCGGCATGCTGATCCAGCGGCTAGAGCAGGCAGCACGATTTATCAGCCGCCTGTTCATGGACGCCCCGCGCTTGCGGGAATTTTTCGGCGTGCTCGATTTGTCTTCAGGGGTGCGCAACCGAAAGCACGCCGTGACCCTCGATGAGGTCCGCGGAGAGGTGCGATTCGAGCACATCACCTTCGCCTATGACGCCAAGATGCCGGCGGTGGAAGATTTGACCTTTACCGCCGAGCCTGGCGAGGTCGTGGCCCTTGTCGGTGCCACCGGCGCGGGCAAGTCGACCGCCATGGCGCTTCTTTATCGGGTCTACGAGCCGCAATCGGGGACCATCCGCATCGACGGCCGCGATATTCGCAACATCAAGCTCGCGTGTCTCCGCCGCAACATCGGGGTGATCTTTCAGGAGCCGTTGCTGTTCAACCGTTCGATTGCCGACAATCTGCGCGTGGGCAATCCCGAAGCGACCGAAGCCGATATTCGGCGGGCATTGGAGCGGGCTCAAGCGATCGAGTTCGTCGAACGCCATGAAGGGGGCTTGAACGCGGTAGTGGGCGAGCGGGGCAGGGCGCTCTCGGGTGGCGAGCGTCAGCGCCTGTCGATCGCCCGCGCCTTGCTCAAGGACCCGCCGATCCTGATCCTCGACGAGGCCACGAGCGCGCTTGACGCCGCGACCGAGGCCAAAGTGACGGCGGCGCTCGACGAGACAATGAAAGGACGCACGACCTTCGTCATCGCCCACCGCCTTGCCACTGTGCGCCGCGCGACCCGCATCCTCGTGTTTGACCATGGCCGTATCGTCGAAAGCGGCACGTTCGACCAATTGGTCGCTCAAGGCGGCATTTTCGCCGGTCTGGCAAAGGCTCAGTTCATGGGCGAGCCGATCGCCTGATTGTCCTGGTGCCTGCTCCATCGTTTCGGCGTGTTCGACATGCCACAGGGACCAGAGCGATTCGCGGGGCCGAGCCCTCGATGCGCTGGCAGAGCAGCCGGGTTGCGCTATGATGACGGCTTGCACAGGATCCGACATCCGCGGGGGGTGTCGGAGTGCAAGCCCAAGAGGAGGGAAAGATGCGTAAAGTCGCGTTAGCGCTTGCGGCGGCGGCTCTCCTGCTGTTCGCCGGATCGTTGGCTTGGAAGGCGGATGCGACGGTGGTCGGCACGTCTGCCGACTTCGCGCGGGCGGCGAAGGCCTATTCGCCGGTCGACCAGATCGCCTGCAAATATGACGCTTTCTGCAAGCCAGGCTACGTCATGGTGTGCCGGCTGTTCGACTGCTTCTGCGCCCGCTGCAGCAGACTCTATCGCTAGAGCAGGCCTGAGGCGTCACGCTTCCAATTCCTGGATCAAGGCCGCCGTTAGGAGGCGGCCTTTTTTCATGGATGCCGACAGAAGAACAGATTGTGAACTTGCGGGATGAGAACAAAACGTGTACATTGCCCTTTGCCGCACCTTCGCCCCGCAACGAGCCCGTGAAGGCTGAACGGAACGCCGGGCGGGGGTGCGAGCGTAAGACCGCCGATTGCGACTCGAAGCTTGCTTGTGAAATAAGGGAGACCTTCCATGTTGAACGTCGCGCTGCGCCTCGTCGAAGGAGCTGAAGTGGATAAAGAGAAGGCGCTCGAAGCCGCGATCTCCCAGATCGAGCGCGCTTGCGGCAAGGGCTCCATCATGCGGCTCGGCCAGAACGAGAAGGCGGTCGAGGTCGAGGCGATCTCCACCGGCTCGCTCGGGCTCGACATCGCGCTCGGCATCGGCGGGCTGCCGCGCGGCCGCGTCGTCGAGATTTACGGCCCCGAATCATCCGGTAAGACCACGCTCGCTTTGCATGTCGTCGCCGAGGCGCAGAAGCGGGGCGGCATTTGCGGCTTCATCGACGCGGAGCACGCGCTTGACACGATCTATGCGCGGAAGCTTGGCGTCGACCTCGAAAATCTTCTGATTTCCCAGCCCGACACCGGAGAGCAGGCGCTTGAGATCGCCGACACTCTGGTGCGCTCCGGCGCCATCGACGTGCTCGTGGTCGATTCGGTTGCGGCCCTCACCCCCAAGGCCGAGCTCGAAGGCGAGATGGGCGAGATGCAAATGGGCAGCCAGGCGCGGCTGATGAGCCAGGCTTTGCGCAAGCTCACCGGCTCGATCTCGAAATCGCGCTGCATGGTGATCTTCATCAACCAGATCCGCATGAAGATCGGTGTGATGTTCGGCAGCCCCGAGACTACGAGCGGCGGCAACGCGCTCAAATTCTATGCCTCGGTGCGTCTCGACATTCGCCGCATCGGTGCCATCAAGGAGCGCGAGGAGGTCGTCGGCAATCAGACTCGCGTGAAGGTGGTCAAGAACAAGGTCGCCCCGCCCTTCAAGCAGATCGAGTTCGACATCATGTATGGCGAGGGCATCTCCAAGACCGGAGAGTTGGTTGATCTCGGGGTCAAGGCGGGCATCGTGGAGAAGTCCGGCGCCTGGTTCTCCTTCGATTCGGAGCGCATCGGTCAGGGCCGCGAGAACGCCAAGGCCTATCTCAAGGAGCATCCCGAGATGGCCCAGAAGATCGAGCGAGCCATCCGCCAGAATGCCGGTCTGCTTGCGGGCCAGATTCTGGAAGGGGGCGGCGAGGTGTTGGGCGATGATGAGGGCTCCGTCCCCGGAGGCCCGGCCCCGACTGGCTTTGCCGAAGGCGAGGGCGTGACGCCTCTCCCCGGCAGCGCGGCGAGGCGCGGCAAACGCGGGGCTTAACCCAGGCGAGCGGGAGGATAAGGGGGCCGCTTGCCAGGCGCCGTTCCTCACTCTATGTCTGGCGCGGGACCGCAAGTCTTCTTCCCCTCGGGAGACGAGGACTGAAGCGGCGTCCGGACCGGCCCCGAATCGGCTAGAGCATACCGGCGAAAGGTTTTTGCGACTTTTCGGACAGGATTATGCTTTTGGCGACGAGGGTCTGGTAAAACGCCCTGTCCCTGCGCCAACAAGGTCTCCCGCATCGCGCCATCATGAGCCCAGCCAAATCCTCGACTGCGAAGCCGAAAAACCCCTCGCGCGCAAAACCCGTCTCTCAAGTGGCCAAGGTCGCGTCCGGAGCCGCGCCGTCCGGCGCGAGGCCCTCGCGCACTAACGACATTCGCGCGGCCTTTCTCGATTTCTTCGCCAAGCACGACCACGAGGTCGTGCCCTCCGCTCCGCTCGTGCCGCGCCATGATCCTACGCTGATGTTCACCAATGCTGGCATGGTGCCGTTCAAGAACGTGTTCACCGGCCAGGAGAAGCGCGCGAACCCCCGCGCGGCCTCCGCGCAGAAATGCGTGCGCGCCGGCGGCAAGCACAACGATCTCGACAATGTCGGCTACACCGCGCGCCATCACACCTTCTTCGAGATGCTCGGCAATTTCTCCTTCGGCGATTATTTCAAGGAGCGCGCGATCCTGCTCGCCTGGGAGCTGCTCACCCACGACTTCGGCGTCGACAAGGAGCGGCTCCTGATCACCGTCTACGCCGATGACGACGAGGCGGCGAAGCTCTGGCGTAAGATCGCTGGCCTCCCCGATGAGAAGATTATCAGGATCGCGGGCTCCGACAATTTCTGGTCGATGGGCGATACCGGCCCGTGCGGCCCCTCCTCGGAGATCTTCTACGATCACGGACCGACCGTTCAGGGCGGCCCTCCCGGCAGCGCGGAGGCTGACGGCGACCGCTTCGTCGAGATCTGGAACCTCGTCTTCATGCAGTTCGAGCAGCTCGCCGGCGGCGAGCGCGTGGCGCTGCCGCGTCCCTCGATCGACACCGGCATGGGCATCGAGCGCATCGCCGCGGTCATGCAAGGAACGCACGACAACTACGCGATCGATCTGTTCCGCACGCTCATTGCGGCTTCCGTCGATCTGACCGGCGTGCCGGCGCAAGGGGTGCATGCGCCCTCCCATCGCATCATCGCCGATCATTTGCGCGCGTCCTCCTTCCTCATCGCCGATGGCGTTCTGCCGTCCAATGAGGGCAGGGGCTATGTGCTCCGCCGCATCATGCGCCGCGCCATGCGGCACGCGCATATTCTGGGCGCCAAGGAGCCGCTGTTGCACCGCCTGGTACCCACTCTGGTCGGAGAGATGGGCCGCGCCTATCACGAGCTCGAGCGCGGCCAGAGCCTCATCGAGGAGACGTTGAAGCTCGAAGAGACGCGCTTCCGCGAGACGCTCGAGCGCGGGCTGAAGCTGCTTGACGAAGAGGCGAGGCACTTGAAGCGTGGCGACACGTTGCCGGGCGAGGTCGCCTTCAAGCTGTACGACACTTACGGCTTTCCTTACGATCTCACCGAGGACGCGCTGAAAGTCCGCGGCATCGGCGTCGATGCCAAGGGTTTTGCCGCCGCTATGGAGCAGCAGCGTGCCGAGGCGCGCAAGTCGTGGGCTGGCTCGGGCGAGGCCGCTACCGACCGACTCTGGTTCGAGCTTAAGGAGGAACTCGGCGCGACCGAGTTCCTCGGCTACGAGATGGAGTCCGCGTCAGGGGAGATCGTCGCTCTCATCAAGGATGGCGCGCGCGTCAAGGTGCTGAAACAGGGCGAGAGCGGCACGGTCATCGTCAACCAGACGCCGTTCTACGCGGAGTCCGGCGGTCAGATCGGCGACCGCGGTTGGCTCATGAAGGGCAAGGACACAGTCTTCCGCGTCGAGGACACGCAGAAGAAGCTACACGGTCTCTTCCTCCATGAGGGCACCGTGGAGAAGGGATCGCTCGGTATCGGCGATTCCGTCGAGCTTGAGGTCGACCACGCACGGCGCACGGCAACCCGCGCGCACCATTCGGCGACCCACCTCCTGCACGAGGCACTCCGCCAGGTGCTGGGGCCCCACGTGGCGCAGAAGGGCTCGCTCGTCGAGCCCGGGCGCCTCAGATTCGATTTCTCCCATCAAAAGCCGATGACGCGCGACGAGATCCGCGCGGTGGAGGATCTCGTCAATACCCTGATCCTTCAGAACGAGGCCGTCGAGACACATCTGATGACGCCCGAGGCCGCCATCGCCCATGGAGCGCTCGCTCT
Organism: Methyloceanibacter sp.; assembly: GCA_035319265.1. GTDB lineage: Bacteria > Pseudomonadota > Alphaproteobacteria > Rhizobiales > Methyloligellaceae > Methyloceanibacter. The sequence goes on from DATHCZ010000197.1 coordinate 8,683, forward strand.
GTTCGGCGAGAAATACGGCGATGAGGTCCGTGTCGTCAGCATGGGCGTCAGCGACAAGAGCGCCAAGGCCCGTCATTCTTATTCCATCGAGCTATGCGGCGGCACGCATGTGCGGCGGACCGGCGATATCGGGCTGCTCAAGATCGTGAGCGAGAGCGCGGTCGCCTCTGGTGTCCGTCGCATCGAGGCCCTGACCGGGGAGGCAGCGCGGAGCTACCTTGCCGCCCAGGACGAGCGCGTGCGCGAGGCGGCCGAGCTGCTCAAGGTCTCCCCCGATGAAGTGATCACCAGGCTCGCGGCAATCATCGATGACCGGCGCAAGCTCGAGCGGCAGCTTGCCGACGCCAAGCGCGAGCTTGCGCTCGGCGGCGGCGCGGCGAAGGGCGGCGATGGCGCTGCGGCGGGCGTACGTGAGCTCGGGTCGGTCAAGCTGCTCGCTCGTACCGTGCATGGCGTCGCGCCTAAGGATCTGCGCGGCTTGGTCGATGAGGCCAAGAAGCAATTGGGCTCGGGCATCGTCGCTGTCGTCGGCGTCAGCGAGGAAGGCAAGGCCGCTCTCGTCGTCGGCGTGACCGAGGACCTTGCACAGGCTCACGACGCGGTCGAACTCGCCCGGATCGGCGCCGAGGCGCTTGGCGGCAAGGGCGGCGGCGGCCGTCCCGACCTCGCGCAAGCGGGCGGCCCAGACGGGGCCCGCGCCGACCAGGCACTCGAGGCGATCGCGGCGAAGATCGCGGGCAGCGCCGGTGCAGCGGCTGCGGGGCCAGAGAGTGCCGAAGCCAAGCGCCGCGCCGGGCGCGCCTAGGGCATGACTGCGACGACCGCCTGGCGGAGCTGGCGGCGCGAGGTCAACGACCTCCTCGAGGTCGGTGGCGACGCGCATCCAGCCGGGCGTCTGGTCAACGCCTTCATCATCGTCCTCATCATCCTCAATGCCATCGCCTTTGCCGCCGACACTGTGCCCGCTCTCGCCGAGCGCTATGCGGTTGAGTTCGAGGTCTTCAACGTCTTCTCGGTGATCGTGTTCACCATCGAATATGTTTTGCGGGTGTGGAGCTCGGTCGAGATCCCGATGCTGAGCCGGCTGCCGCGCTGGCAGGCGCGCTTCAGATTCGCGACGCGGCCGATGATGATCATCGACCTGCTCGCTTTCTTTCCCTGGTACTTGCACTGGATATACCCGATGGATCTTCGGGTCCTCAGGCTCTTCCGCCTGTTCCGGCTGCTCAAGCTCGTGCGCTACTCGCCCGCCCTACAGACGCTCGGTCGCGTGATCGCCGACGAATATCGCGCGCTGCTCGGCGCGCTCCTTGTCATTCTCGTGCTTCTGCTGTTCTCGGCGACCGCCATGTATTACCTCGAGCGCGAGGCACAGCCCGATAAGTTCGGCTCGATTCCCGATGCGGCTTGGTGGGCGCTGGCGACGCTCACCACCGTCGGCTACGGCGACGTCGTGCCGGTCACGCCTTGGGGCAAGTTGCTCGGCGGCGTGGTGATGCTTCTCGGCGTCGGTATGATCGCGCTTCCCGTCGCCATTATCGCCACCGGCTTCAGCCAGGAATCGGGCCGTCATCAATTCGTGGTCACGTGGAGCATGGTCGCCCGCGTGCCGCTTTTCGCCTCCATGGACCACAGCGAGGTCGCCGAGATCACCAAGCTGCTCTACACGCGAACCTATTTGCCCGGCGTGCCCATGGTGCGCACCCATGACGCGGGCGATGCCATGTTCATCATCGCGAGCGGGGAGGCGAGCGTGGACACCGGCAAAGGCCATCACGTGACGCTGAAGGAGGGCGACTTCTTCGGCGAGATGGCGCTTTTGGAGCGCCGCCGTCACAAGCATGACGTTGTCGCCAAGACGAACTGCCGCGTCTATGTGCTCGACAGCCAGTCATTGGCACGGCTCGAGCGTCGCCACCCCGAGATCATGAAGCGCATCCGCAAGGTCGCCGAAGCGCGGGAAGCGGCCGACATGGCTGCCGCCGGCGAAGGGCGCAAGCGCACAACCAAGACCACGACTTAGGCCGCGGCGCGGTCGGCCATCTCTTTCCTGAGATTGTCGTCGATCTTGTCGAGGAACCCGCTCGTCGACAGCCAGCTTTGCTCGGCGCCGACCAGAAGCGCGAGGTCCTTGGTCATGAACCCCGACTCGATCGTATCGACCACCACGCGCTCGAGCGTCTCGGCGAAACGGAGCAACTCGGCATTGTCGTCCAGCTTGGCGCGATGCTTGAGCGCGCCGGTCCAGGCGAACACTGATGCCGTAGCGTTGGTTGAGGTCGCGCGTCCCTGCTGATGCTGGCGGTAATGGCGCGTGACCGTACCGTGGGCAGCCTCGGCGAGAACGGTCTTGCCGTCGGGCGTCATCAGCACGCTCGTCATCAGCCCGAGCGAGCCGAAACCTTGCGCCACGGTGTCCGACTGCACGTCGCCGTCATAATTCTTGCACGCCCATATGTAGCCGCCGGACCATTTCAGGCATGCCGCGACCATGTCGTCGATCAGCCGATGCTCGTAGGTGAGCCCGCGCCTGTCGAACTCGGCCTTGAACTCCTTGGCGAAGATCTCGGCAAACAGATCCTTGAAGCGGCCGTCATAGGCCTTGAGGATGGTGTTCTTGGTCGAAAGATAAACCGGCATGTGCCGGGCGAGACCATAATTGAAGGTCGCGCGCGCAAAGTCGCGGATCGAGTCGTCGACGTTGTACATGGCGAGCGCCACGCCGCTTCCTTTGAAATCGTGCACCTCGTGCTCGATCTTGGTCCCGTCCTCGCCGGTGAAGGTGATGGTGAGCTTGCCGTTGCCGGGCACGCGGAAGTCGGTGGCGCGATAGACGTCGCCATAAGCGTGGCGGCCGATGACGATGGGCTTGGTCCAACCCGGAACGAGCCGCGGCACGTTCTTGCAGATGATCGGCTCGCGGAAGATCACACCGCCCAAGATGTTGCGGATGGTGCCGTTCGGAGACTTCCACATCTTCTTGAGCCCGAACTCCTTCACCCGCGCCTCGTCGGGGGTGATGGTGGCGCATTTGACGCCGACCCCGCAGGCTTGGATGGCATGCGCCGCGTCGATCGTGACTTGATCGTCGGTCGCATCGCGATTCTCGATCGAGAGGTCGAAATGGAGGATCGGCAGGTCGAGATGGGGAAAGATGAGTTTCTCTTTGATCATTTGCCAGATGACTCGCGTCATCTCGTCCCCGTCAAGGTCTGCGACAGGGTTTGTAACCTTGATCTTGTTCACGATTTTCGTCTCTCCGGCGGGGGCGGGGGGCGTTGAACCGCCAACGTACAAAGGTCGCCCCATTGCGGTAGGCTGGTCCCTATTGCATCGTGCTTCCGCGATGAAAGCAAGAGTTGAGAGTGGCAAGCAAACGCCGGCAATCGTCCTCGTCAAGCCGCAGCTTGGCGAGAATATCGGCTTTGCCGCCCGCGCCATGGCCAATTTCGGACTGAGCGACCTGAGGCTGGTCGCCCCGCGCGACGGCTGGCCGAACGAGAAGGCGCACGCCGCCGCGGCCGGCGCCGCCTATGTCGTGGAACAGGCGAGAGTCTGTGCGACCGTCGAGGAGGCGATCGCCGAACTGAACTACGTGCTGGCGACTACGGCTAGGCCGCGCGAGATGGTGAAGACCGTGCTCTCTCCCGAAAGCGCGGCGCTCGAATTGCGACGGCGTCACCTGCGGGATGAGAAGACTGGGATTCTGTTCGGGCCCGAGCGGAGTGGTCTCGACAACGATGCGATCGCGCTTGCCGATGCCATCCTGACCGCTCCTGTCAATCCTGATTTCGCCTCGCTGAGCCTACCGCAAGCGGTGCTCCTGTTCGGTTATGAATGGCTGAAGGGTGAGAGCGCAGCGCCCTCGCTCGGTCGCGTCACCGAATTCGATGGTCCGATCGCAGAGGGCATAACCTTTCAAGACACGCGCCCGGCGACGCGCGAGGAGCTGTTCGCCCTCTTCGAGCATCTCGAATGCGAGCTCGACCGCACCGGCTTCCTTTATCCGTCCGAAAAGCGCGCCTCGATGGTGCGCAGTATTCGCAACATGTTTCACCGCATGGGCGCTTCGGACCAGGACGTGCGCACGTGGCGCGGTATCGTAGCGGCGCTCTCTCGCGTCCGTCGAGTCAAGGACGATAGGGTGTCATAGTTCCGCCCCGTTTCTCCTATTGCGATGACCCGAACGATGCTAGCTTCCGCCACGGAAGGAGGGGGGCCTTGATGCAACGGACGTGCAGTCAGTGGGGCGGGGCCGCGGCCGCCGTGGCCTTTGCGCTGCTGCTGGCGGCACCGCTCAGAGCCGCCGACAATTCAGCCATGAGGCCGGTTGCCGAAGAGCTCGGGCAGCGCACCAAGCCTGCCGCAGCTCCTGAGGGTGAGCAGAAGGGCGGCGGACTGAGCGACAGCGCCGTCCGTGTGCTGATGACCTACGCGCTGTCGATCATCCCCGACAGCTATATCGGGCCCGACGGCAAGCCGATCAAGATCGACAAGGGCGACCCGAACAAATTCGTCATTCCGGTCGAGGATGCGCGCCGCATCGTTCGCGTGGCGACGCGATCGGCTTATGCCCAGGTCTGCGAGCTCAAAGACCTCGAACGCGCGAACTTCCAGACGCTGATTAAGAGCGAGGAGGCGAAGAAGGTCTGGAGCAAGGACCAAATGCTTCTGATCAACGCCCTCCATATTTTCTCCGTCTCCTATTTCACCGGCGACATCAAGATCACCACCACCGAGGAGCCCGAAGGCGCCGCGGCTAAGCCGCCTGCGAAGGGCGCGAGTCCCGCCGCAGTCGCCAAGGACGGGCAGCCCGCCGAGGCGACAGACCCGCCTGGCACCGAGACCAAGGTCCTTGCCCCGAAGAAGCCGACCTGCTCGCCCGAGCAGAAGGTCAAAGTGACGAACGCGATCAACGCCTATGTAGCGGCCAATCCCGTGACCGAGGCCTCGCCACAAACGGCCCAGACCCCCCAGACGGCCAAGACTCCGTCGACGCAGGCCTCCCCCCCGCCCACTTCGGCCAGCGGCGGCTCCAATTGACACTTTCCGCCATTCGCGTGTAGAGAGCGGGGCGAAGCTCAAGCCTGTTCGGCTTTAGGTCGGCCGGAGACGGTAACCGGCCGGCCGGCGCCATCACCAGCAAGGGTTCTCGTCTAACGGCGCGGGGGACAAGATACCCGCGGAACAGCTTGATTTACTTTGGAGTCCTGAAGGCATGACGAAACGCATTCACGCCAAGCACAAGATCGACCGGAGGCTCGGCGAGAATATCTGGGGCCGGCCCAAGAGCCCGTTCAACAAGCGGGAATACGGCCCTGGCGAACATGGGCAGCGCCGACGCGGCAAGCTGTCCGACTATGGCCAGCAGCTTCGTGCCAAGCAGAAGCTCAAGGGCTATTACGGCAACATCACCGAGAAGCAGTTCAAGTCCATCTATCACGAGGCGGCGCGGCTCCGCGGCGACACCTCCGAAAAGCTCATTGGCCTGCTCGAGCGGCGGCTCGATGCCGTCGTCTATCGCGCGAAATTCGTCCCGACCGTGTTCGCCGCGCGCCAGTTCGTGAGCCACGGCCATGTGCGGGTCAACGGCAGGCGCGTCAATATTCCGAGCTATCGCTGCCGCGAAGGCGACGTGGTCGAGGTGCGCGACAAGGCGAAGGATTCGGGCCTGGTGCTCGAGGCGGCACAGAGTGCCGAGCGGCAGGTGCCCGACTATCTCGACGTCGACCACAACAAGATGACGGCGAAGCTGACGCGCATCCCGACGCTCTCTGACGTGCCATATCCCACGATCATGGAGCCGCATCTCGTCATCGAGTTCTACTCGCGCTGACCGCTGTCGTTTCTTTAGAGCGGTCCATGGCCGGGCACGTCCTGCGAAGCCTTATCGCTTATCGCGCCAACCGTTGCTTCGGCGGGCGAAGGCCCGGACGTTTTCGGGCTGTCGGCCTCTAGTGGCCGGCTAAAACGAGGAGCGCCGCACCGCCGCCGATGAGCGCCACCCCAAGCGCTCTTGCCGTGAGGGGTCCGAACGGAGCGAGCTTCTCGACCGCGACGAGGAGCGTGAGGCCCGCTATCCAAATCAAGTTCATCACGCCTCCGACGAAGGGAAGCAGCATCAGCGCTGCGCAACAGCCCACGCAATGGGCGCCGTGCAAGAGCCCCATGCGCCAGCCGCCGGCCACGCCGGGACGCCAGTGAGCGGCGATGAAGGCGGCCGGTCCGCGGCAATGGCTGAGGCAGGCGCCCTTAAGCGGGGTGAATTGGTAGAGGCCCGCGGCAACGAGGAGCATCCCCGACAACAGAACGCTGCGCGAGCTCATCATCGCCGAGAGCGCCGCGGTCCGTTCAAGCACGTTCTGAACGATCACGGTTATGGCACTGAAAAGAATCCACAGGGTGAGATAGCCCGAGGCGAAAGCCGCGATCGAGGCCGAGGCTTTGCGGGCGCGGCCGCCCTCGGCCTGCCTCACCACGCGCGCATAGAGCAGCACCATAGGCGAAGCCGAAGGCAGCATCATCGCCACCATCATCACCGCCCACATGAAGAAGGCGACGACCCAATAGGCGGGTGTCCAGAGCGCGCCGGAAGAGGGTGTCACTGGGGGAATCCACCAGCCGCTCATGGCGGCCGGGTCCATGCCGGTGCCGGCGCCGGCAAGTAGAGCGATCCAGGACAGCAGGATGAGAGCGCAGAGCGCTCCACCAACGATGACGCGGTCGCGCTTAAACAACGTTTCGAGCGCGGCCGTGCTCATGGCTACGCACGGACCATTCCGCTCTGGCAGAGATGGATGTGAGCGAACTGCCCGTAAGTATCGCTGAGCTCGAAGCTGATCGGGCCTTGCGTCTTTGTCCAGCCGCGCCCGATCTCGGCCTCGGCGAATTCGAAGCCGTTAGGCTGCACGATGCGAACGCGGTGCTCGGCGCCGGTGATCGGATTGAGAATGGGCTCGCCCCGCATGTCGACGACACCCTCGATTTTGGCTCGTGCCTTGCGTCCGTCAACGTCGAGCTCGAAATCGATGTCGGCGACCATTGGCTCGTGCAGCGTCTCACACGTGGAGGAGAAGATCGAGAATACGGTCGCGCCCGGCTCGGTGTCCTCGCCGCGCAAGATGCGCAACAGCGCTTCGCGCTGCTCCGCCGTCGCGCGGCGGTCGACGATGTGCACCCCTTCGCCTTTGCCCTCGTGGATGGGGCCGGGCCAGCGAAAGATGCCGCATGACCGCAACCCGTCCAGCCGAGTGGTACCGTGATAGCCTTCCTCGATGTCGAAAACGGCCAGACCATGACAATGGCCATGGGTCGGAAGTGCGTTGAACTGACAGGGACAGCCATAGTCACAATTGCAGTTGCCGAACTCGCGACCCTTGATCTCCCACTTGATCATGCCTTGACCTCCCTGCGGCGTGCCGCCAGCGTTCGTCATTCCGGCGAAAGCCGGAATCCACAAAATGCGTATGATCAGAGTTCAGCCTGGGTCCCGGCTTGCCCCGGGATGACGGTCTAGGCCGTCAGCGTCTGGGAATTATGAGCGACACCCTTGGCCGTGAGCAGCTCCTGCAGCTCGCCCGCCTGGAACATCTCGCGCACGATATCGCAGCCGCCGATGAACTCGCCCTTGACGTAGAGCTGTGGGATGGTGGGCCAGTTGGAATAGGCCTTGACCCCGTCGCGCACGCTCATGTCCTCGAGCACGTTGATGTCTTTGAAATCGACTCCGAGATGGTTGAGGATCTGTGCAACCTGCATGGAGAAGCCGCATTGCGGCATGGTCTTGGTGCCTTTCATGAACAGCACCACGTCGTTGCCGGCAATCTGCTTGCCGATCCAATCCTGTACATTTCCATGGGGATTCATTTCTTCGATCCTTTCCTTCGCGCGCGTCATCTATGGCGCCGCGGTCTTCAGCGCAAGGGCATGCAGCGCGCCGCCCATATTTCCTTTGAGCGCGTCATATACCATCTGATGTTGCTGGACGCGCGACTTGCCCCGGAAGGCCTCTGACACGATGGTCGCCGCGTAGTGGTCCCCATCGCCCGCAAGATCCTCGATGCGGATCTCGGCGTCGGGAAAGTGCTCCTTGATCATCCGCGCAATATCGTCAGCCGCCATAGCCATAACTCAAGCTCCTTGTATCGGCCGCGATCTTAGCCGTGAGCCATGAAGCGCGGCAACCAAGCCTCATGGGCCGATTTCAGCGCCGCGACGGGAAGCGGGGCTTCGCCGACAAGGCTGATCGCATCGCCGCCGACGCTGCCGATCAGCCTGACCGGCACTTTCGCCAACGCTGCCGCCTTGTGAATTGCGTCAGCCTTCTCGGGTGACGCCGCAACCACGTAACGCGCCTGGTCCTCTCCGAACCACACGGCGTGAGCTGGGAGATTGTCGGGAGCTGGTTCGAGCGCGGCGCCACGTCCGCCGGCAACCGCCATCTCGGCGATGGCGACGAGGAGGCCGCCATCGGAGACGTCGTGTACCGCCGACACGTCGCCGTTGCGGATCAGCCCGCGCACGAGATCGCCGGCCGCCCGTTCCTGGTCGAGATCGACCGGGGGAGGAGCGCCCTCGAAGCGACCGAGCATCATCTCTTGGTAGAGCGATTGCCCGAGATGGCCGGCTTCCGGGCCGAGCAGCAACAGGACATCTCCATCGCTGTTGAGAGCAAGCCGCGCCATCGGCGCGCCGTCGGGGATGAGCCCGATGCCGCCGACCGCGGGTGTGGGCGGAATGGCGACACCATTCGTCTCGTTGTAGAGCGACACGTTGCCCGAGACGACGGGGAAGGAGAGCGCGATGCAGGCCTCTGCCATCCCTTCGACGGCTTCGCCGAATTCGCCCATGATCTCGGGGCGCTCGGGGTTGCCGAAATTCATGCAGTC
>DATHCZ010000198.1:0-36116 GCA_035319265.1 Methyloceanibacter sp.
GGTGTACCATCAGAGGCGACGGAGCGAATTTTTCAAAGGTTCTATCGTCTCGACCGCAGTGCCAAGGTCGAAGGCACGGGTTTAGGTCTTGCCCTTGTCGCTGCCGTCAGCGGACTGCATGGCTGGCAATTGAGCGTCGCCGATAATGCTCCCGGCTTACGAATTGAAATGAGCTTTGATGCGGCCCCTTCAGATTCGCTTTCAACAGCTGAACCCAAACGAGCCGCATCGCCGTATACCCGGCGGGGCGAGCTGGCGGTAGGTGGGTGATTCGGCAGAGCGACGAGCGTCCGTCCCCCGCGGCTCTGATAACCCAATCCCTTTTCCTTAAGGAAACCAGGCGCTCATCGCGCGGCGCAATGAGATGGCGCAATGACATTTGCTAGACGGAGCATGACGCGCGGAATGCGTCGAGAGCCATTTAAGTTTCGCTCGCTCGTTTGCGAATTTGTATACGACCAGACGTAGCGTAGTTGCCGCGCAGCCCACTTTTTTCCGTCATTGAGGAACTCAATCGCGGATCAAGGCTAACAATGGGGTGGGCGCGCGATGCGGGTAAGACCGAAACTCGACGATTGGGTGTCCGCTTATCGTGTCTATAGACGCTTTGCCACGAGGCCGGGCTCCGACCACATTGCTACGTGGCGGGCCTTGACTTGTCTGTCCGCGCTCGTAGGCCTACGCCGGCCTGAGAGCGTACTGGAGTTTGGCACGGGTATTGGAACGATCACGTATCTTCTGCTGACCGCTCTCCCTAAGCTAACCGTCGTCGGGCTTGAGACGAATCCGTTCTGTCTCGCTCAGCTTGATCGGAACATCCCCGATGAGCTGAAGCCGAGACTAACGGTTGTTACTGACGGTAAGGCGCCGCTCGCCGGTGCATTTGACCTGATCGTCGTCGACGGTCGTCTACCAAAGACCGAGGACTGGCCCTTCCTACGTCAAGGAACGCTCTGTTTCGTCGAAGGCAACCGCGAACGGCAGTCCGCCACCTTGCTTGGGATCGCAGCGTCCAAAAACGTCGTACTTGATCTGGAGAAGCAATCTTTTGGAGAACGGCATATAGCCTGGAAGCGAACGGGACTTGGCATTCGGCGTCCGATCCTGGGGCGAAGGAAGACATGTAGAATTGGGATCTGCAGCTCACCTGAGAGCATTAGTGTTCTCACGCCTACGTGGCGGCGACTCGAGTTGGATCAAGCGCAGATGTCAGCTACTGGCACTTAGTAGAGCCTGGTTAGCGCGCGCCGTGTTACATTAGGTCCTCGCTTCCTCGATCGCCTCGTGGGTGAGTCCTTCTGACCGCAGTGCTGCTTGGATCGTGCCGTCGTTCTCAGTGAAGAGACCAAGGTCCCAAACCTGAATGCTAATCGGTGGAGGCGGCCGCGCGCTTATTTTTGCGCCGGATGCGGACCACCATCTCTTCGACAAGCAGATCGAGCATGGCCGGCGCGACTATTGGCGCGTAGTGGTCGCGGAGCATGTCTGCCCAAACCTTCACCTGCGCGTTGATCTCGTCCTCCGACCAACCCCAAGTTTGTGCCTGATCAACGAGCACGCTCAGCGTAGGGCCCCACACTTCGTCGACAATGCGCCGAGCGACCGAACGCCAATGCGAATCGAGCATGCCGATTATCTCCTGCGGATCATCTCGGTTGTGACCGCCTGCTGCGATAGCGACGTGATTGATGGCGCTACCGCCTGCAGACCTCGAAGCACGCGCCGCGGACGCGAAGGCGGCGGCCCAATCGCAAGACCCGTATAGATCTTGAAGCCCAGGGTCGTCAGGTTCCAAATTTGTATACGCGGCGTCAGAGGCGCGAAAACTCACGCCGCGCGCTAACGCGGCATTGCGCTGCCCTTCTGACCGTAGGGATGGTTGCGGGCGCATTGCCCTCGGCTCGACCCTTGCTCAGCGCTCCTTCACGCGCAGCAATAACAGCAGACCGGCGACGAGGAAGAAAAGGCTCGCGGCGATGCCGAGGCGCTGACTGCCGGTCGCGTGCGTGACGGCGCCGATGGCGAGCGGCGCTGCGAAGGCGGTGATCTTGCCGGAGAAGGAGAAGAAGCCGAAGAACTCGGTGACCTTGTCGGGCGGGCACATGCGGGCGAGCAGCGTGCGGCTCGAGGACTGGATCGGACCCGAGGCGATGCCGATGAGAATGGCAAACGCAAGATAGACCTTCTCGCCGATCGAGGAGAAGGCGGCGCTGCCTTCCGCCTTCGGCGCGACGGGAACGAAGAACAGCACGTGATCGCGATCGACCGACAGCACACCGATCGCGGCGGCGATAAACAGGCCGAGCGTCGCCAGAATCACCCATTTCGAGCCTCTGATGTCGTCGAGCAAGCCGCCGAGCACGCAGCCGACCGTACCCGCGACGATGAGAACGATGCCGAACAGGCCGAGCTGCTGGCTGCCCCAGCCGAACACGGTCGCGGCATAGATGCCGCCGAAGGCGAAGATGGCACCGAGCCCGTCGGCATAGAGCATGCGCGAGGCGAGGAAGAGCGCGATCTGGCGATGGTGCTCGAGCAAGTCCTTGATCGATCGGACGAGTTGGCTGAGCCCTGCCGTCACCGCTCTCGTTTCGAGCGGCTTGCTCGGCCGGTCGGGCGTGAACAGAAAGAGCGGCAGCACGAAGACGAGATACCAAGCGGCGGAGAACGGTCCGACCAGGCGGTCCCCTTCGCGGATCGCGGGATCGAGCGGAACGAGCGGCTGAAGTCCGAGCAGAGTTTTGCCGCTATGAGGATCGGCGACGATAAGCCCGAGCACCAGAACGAGGCTGACGAGGCCGCCGACATAACCTGTCGCCCAGCCGAGACCTGACAATATGCCGAGCCTGCCATCGCCGACGAGGGACGGCATCATGGCGTTGGTGAAGACGGTGGCGAGCTCGGCGCCGATGGTGGCGACGGCAAACGAGACGAGCACGAGCGGCAGGAGGTCGATGCGGCCGGGTGCGGCAAGGAAGAGTCCGCAACAGCCGGCGACGAGCAGCACCGAGAAGGCGGTGATCCACGGTTTGCGCGGGAGCCCTGCGTCGGCGATGGCGCCAAGCACCGGCGCGATGCCTGCGGCGATGAGCTCGCCGATGCCGGTGGCGTAAGCCCACAGCGACGAGCCGCGCACGGGATCGTCCATGAACACGTTCACGAAATACGGCGCGAACAGGAAGGTGACGACGAGGGTGTAGAACGGCTGAGTGGCCCAGTCGAACAGGACCCAGCCAAGCAGCGCGCGCTTTGCCGTGGGCTCCGGCGGCACGCGGTGTGCGGCGGCCTGCTTCTCAGGCGCGGCCATACGCGTCGAGCACGATCAGGTGGTTGGGCAGCTCGTTCTTGTCGGCATGGCCCGGCGGAAAATGCTCGGCGAGCACCTTGCCACACATGCCGATCGCGGTGATGAAGCCCTGATCGCGCGTGCCGCGGCCGAGATGGCTGGTCAGCTCGGCGATGACCTCCTCCCACACGATGGGACGTACCTTCTTGTAGATGCCGTCGTCGGCGATCACCTCGGCGTAGTGCTCGGCGAAAGAAACGTAGATGAGCACGCCGGTGCGGCCTCGCGTGGTGTGCATGTTCTGGGCGAGGAATTGCTCGACGGCTTTCTCGTGCGCCCGGGCGCGCTGGATCGAGCGAGGCGTGACGGCGAGGCGGAGCGGTTCCCATTGGTCGAGGGCGACGCAGAGCGCGAAGACCGAGAGCTGAAGCAAATAGATATACTCGACCGGCCATTTGGTGAGCAAAATGAGCGGCAACGGTACGGCGAGTGCGAGCAGCGCCGACCACATCAGGGCGAGCGCGTAGTAGCCGTCCGACGCGGACGCCACGACGACGACGATCTCGCCGCTCGTGGTCTTCTCAGCGCGGGTAATGGCCGCCTCAATCGCGGCACGCTCTTTGTCGGTGAAAGGCTGCATCGTTGCTACCAGCCCCCAGATGCGCCGCCGCCGCCGAAGCTTCCGCCGCCGCCGGAGAAGCCGCCGCCTCCGCTGCCCCAGTCGCTTCCGCCGCTGCTTCCGCCCCAACCGCCGCTCGGGCCGGGCAGGAAGATCGGGCCGGTTCCTCCCCTCCCCCGCCCCGTGGTTGAGGCATAGCGCGCGTTGCGGTACACGCTATAGGCAATCCACGACAGCATCAGCACCCAGAAGATCACCATGAGCCAGTCGATCTCCGGCTTATCGGCGTCCGGTCTCGCCTTGGCGCGATCCTCGACCTCGGCGGCATCGCCGGTCAGCACCTTGATGATGTCGCGCACGCCATCCTTGATGCCACCCGCATAATCGCCGGCGCGGAACTTCGGCAGGATGGCGTTATCGATGATGATGTTCGACAGCGCGTCGGTAAGGGTCCCTTCGAGCCCATAGCCTACCTCGATGCGGACCTTGTGGTCGTTAGGCGCGACGATGAGGAGCACGCCGTTGTTGAGCTTGGCGGTGCCGATGCCCCAATGGCGCCCGAGCTGATAGCCATAGTCCTCGATCGTGTAGCCTTGCAGCGAAGGCAGCGTTACCACGACCAGTTGGTCCGAGCTCTTGTCCTCGAGCGCCTTGAGCTCGTCCGTCAGCTCCTCCTCGACGTCAGGGCCGAGGAGCTCGGCATCATCGACCACGTGGCCGGTGAGGTCCGGATATGTCGGTTCGGCGGCAGAGGCCGGGACGAGCCACAGCACCAAAGTGAGGGCGAGACAAACCGCGCCGAAGCGCCACGGCATAGTGTCCATCCTGCCCTCGCTCAGGCAAAAGCTAGAACTTAACCTCCGGCACCTTGGTGGTTTCCTCGGCGACGGTGAAGTTCTGCATGGGCTGGGCATCAGGATAGAGCACAGCGCGCCACCAGCGGCCGGGGATCGTCCTGATCTCGGTGTTGTAGGCCTGCACAGCGGCGATGTAGTCGCGTCGCGCGACAGCAATTCGGTTCTCGGTGCCTTCGAGCTGCGATTGCAACGCGAGGAAATTCTGATTGGACTTCAGATCGGGATAGTTCTCGGTGATGGCCAGCAGCTTGCTTAGCGCACCGGTCAGCGTGCCTTGCGCCTCCTGGAATTTCTGGAAGGCGTCGGGATTGGTGAGGATGTCGGGCGGGATCTGGACTTGCGTCGCCTTGGCACGTGCCTCGGTCACCTCGGTCAGCACCTTGCTCTCCTGTGCGGCATAGCCCTTCACCGTCTCGACGAGGTTAGGGATCAGATCGGCGCGGCGCTGATATTGATTCAGCACTTCGCTCCATGAGGCCTTGGCCTGCTCCTGCAACGTGGGGATGGTGTTGATGCCGCAGCCCGCGAGCGCGGCACCCACGAAAAGCAAGCAGACCGCGCGGGCAACATTGGGAAAACGCCGATCCATCGTAGCCAACATGATGTTCGCCTCCCTGAAAACATCCGAAAGCAACTCGGGCATGGGATGTATTGAGGCGTTCTCGTCTAAGCAAGGACTTTCGCGGACGGCCGTGCCGACAAATAGCGGACGCGAGCCGACCCTATTCTCGCCTTCCTCGTATCCGAGATTGCCCCATCAGAACCGGCGAGCGGACCCTTACCGCGCGCCCGATTCAGAGTGTTGCGAGAATGAAACAAGTGCCAAGATTTTCGCGTGCAGATGTGCCCGCGCGGTCGGCCGAGGCCAGGGATAGGATTCTCATTTGCTCGGCCAACCCCTCGGAGTTCCGTGATTTTTTGCGACGGACCAACCGCAATCGTGTGCATCCTTCGCCAGCCTCACGCGTTAGGCAATCAGAAGGCTTTGCTGGTCAAATTGGGACGCCTCTTTTAGTTTGATTCGTTGAGTCGAAGGGGGACTCGGGGGAGGCTCGCTTTATGGGTCCGATCATTCACGGGGAGCGAGTGCGTTGCGTAACGAGCGTATGACAAGCGGCGGGGCGACCAACGTCGCCAGATGGGCTACAACCACATTCCTGACCACTCTCGGCATCGCCGCTCTGAGCGTCGCGCTTGCCGTTGCGCCTGCCGAGGCAAAGAAGCAGAAGGCTCCGGACGATACCGGCATTGCCGATGTCGACAAGAGCGAGCCGCTCTTCCTTGTCGTGTCGACCGGCGCGCAGAAGGTGGACGTCTACCGGGGCACGACGCTCGTCACCACCTCGCAGGTGTCGACGGGCATGCCCGCTCACCCGACTTTTCTCGGCGCCTTCTCGATCATCGAGAAGCAGCGTTGGCATCACTCGAACATCTATAGCGGCGCGCCGATGCCGTGGATGAATCGGATCACCTGGTCGGGCACCGCGCTCCACGCCGGTGTCGTCCCGGGCTATCCCGCCTCGCATGGCTGCATTCGCCTGCCCTATTCGTTCGCGCCGAAGCTGTTTGACATCACCAGCGTGGGCGACAACGTGGTGATCTCCCGCGACCGGCCGGTTCCAGCCCTGATCGATCACCCCAACCTGTTCCAGCCGCTGCCGTCTCCGCCCCCGCCGACCCTGGTGAAGAGCGATCAGCCGAAAGAGCATCAGTCGAGCAACGAACTCTTGATCTTACCGGCTAATGCCGTGCTCGCCCGCCCGGTTGTTCTGGCGCGGGCCGAGTTTGGCAGCGTCGCCACTGACATTCCTCCGGATGATCTCGGTGTCGACGACAATGCCCACGCCACGACGGCGCCGAAGGCCACTCCGAGCGCCGATCACGCCGACACTGCTCAACCCGCCGCCTCGGGCGCGGCCGATGCGTCGAAGATGAAGACGGCGCAGGCCGCGAGCGACACTGCCGGCACCGTTGAGGATACCCATACTCACGCGATTGACCCGATGGCGGCAGACGGAAGCCATGCCATCATGGCTCGCGCTGAGCGCGCCTCGGCAAGCGCCGGCAACCACGCTCTCGGCAGCGACGATGACGATGCGCCGACGCCGATTGCCGCGCCGGTTGTCGAGACCCCTGCGGCGGCGACCAGTACTGAAGCCGCAGCTCCGCTGCCGTCTCCAGAGCCTGTCGCGACGACGCCCATCGCAGCACCTCCGCCAGCCCCGACCGCCGACGCTGTTCCAGCGACACCGGCTACGCCGGCGTCGGTCGCGGAAGCCGCTCCGGCTGCGGCACCTGTCGCAGAGGCGGCGGCACCGCCTGTGCCAGCCACGACGGCGCCAGTCGCGGAAGCCGCCCCGGCTACGGCAACCCCAGCACAGGTCGCAGTGGCTCCTGCCCCGCAGGCCCCCGAAGTTGCTGCGGCTGTCGCCGTCACTCCGACCGAGCCCGCGGCTACCGAGGGCGAGACCGAGGCCGCATCGGCCAAAGTCGAGCCCGCACCAGTTCAGATCGCGGCGGCCGCTGCCGACGACGCCGTTCCGTCGCTAGCGGAGACAAAGCTCGACGCCGGAACTAAGGCGGCTGCTGCCCAGGCCGCAGAGCCCCGTTCGACGGCTCCGCTCCGCATCCTCGTGACGCGTCGTACCCAGCGTGACCGCGTCATTGGGGTCCAGCGCATCCTGTCCGAGCTCGGTTACCTCGACCCGCAAGATTTCGACGGTACGCTCGGTACGGCGACGGCAAAAGCCATTAAGGCCTTCCAGAAGGCGAACAACATCCCGGAGAGCGGCGCCTTCACCGATGACCTCGTGAAGAAGGTCTACGAAGTCGCCGGCAAAGGAGAGCCTCCGGTCGGTCACATCTTTGTCAGGCAGGAATTCTCTCGCGTGTTCGATGCGCCTGTCGGCTTGACCAACCCTGAGGAGCCTCTGGGGACGCATGTCTATACGGCGATGAAGTTTGCCCCCGGCGATACCAAGGCGCGCTGGATGGCCGTCACCGTGCAGGGCGGATCGCCCGAAGAGGCGCTCGACCGCATCCAGATCCCCGACGATGTCCGCCAGCGCATCTCCGAGAGGCTCACGCCAGGATCGACCTTGATCATCGGCGACACCAGCATCAACGCGGCGACCCTACCCAAGGGCGGCGATTTCATGGTGCTCGCGAAATACAGCTCGCCGAAGACGGTCAATGCCGACAGCGATGGGGACGATCAGCCGGTGAAAAAGAAGCGGACGCGCAGCATCCGGCGTTACAACTACAACTACAACTACGGCTACAACGCGCCTCAGCGCGCCTTTCGCTCGGGCTGGCCCTGGTAGCCTTCTCTCTTGACCGCAACATCGGGAGCGGCCCCCAAAAGGGCCGTTCGCATTCTCGGTTGTCGGAGAATTGGAGCGGGCGAAGGGATTCGAACCCTCGACCCTAACCTTGGCAAGGTTATGCTCTACCCCTGAGCTACACCCGCGTTCCAATGAGCCATTGACCCTAACGATCTAGTGGATCGCCAGCGGAATGTCTACCTCCCCAACTGAAACCTAATTACAGCCCTGCCCTGCCAGTAAGCCTTTGCGACCGTGTATCATGACCGCTGATCGGATAACCCTGTTCGCCCGTCTGAAGGCGCTCGGCATTGAAACGGTGACCGTGGAGCACGCGCCGATGTTCACCGTGGCGCAGTCGGGCGCTCTGCGCGAGGCATTGCCCGGCGCGCACACCAAGAGCTTGTTCCTCGTCGACCAAGAGGAACAGATGGTGCTCGTCGTCGCCAAGGACGACACACGGGTCAACTTGAAGGCTCTCGCCAAACATCTTGGACTCGGCCGCTTGAGTTTCGGCAAGCCGGAGCTGCTCGAAGCCGTGCTCGGCGTGCCGGGAGGCTCGGTGACGCCGTTTGCGCTCATCAACGAGAGCGCCGCGGATGTCATGGTCGTGGTCGACGAGGCGCTGATGGATTTCGCCGAGATCAATTGCCATCCGCTCGAGAACACCGCGACCACGAGGCTCGCGACGCCCGAGCTGCTGCGCTTCATTGCCGCCTCCGGCCACGAGCCGCGCGTGCTTGCGCTGTGAAGCACCGGTTCCGGCCATGCGTGCGGAACGAGTTGCCAAACGCGCCGCGGCGGCCCATCTTTGCGGGCAGATCCCCCGGACATTAGGCGCGTGGCGGTGCTAGTCTCGCCCGCTCAAGCAGCGCCAGGCAGGCAAGGAGCATGAGCGTAGATACCCCCATTCTGAACAGCGGCGCGGCCACCTCCGACGCCGACCTTATCAAGAACACCACCACCAAAGACTTCATGCACGACGTGATCGATGCCTCGCGCGAGGTGCCGGTGTTGGTCGATTTCTGGGCGCCCTGGTGCGGTCCCTGCCGCCAGCTCACGCCGATCCTCGAGAAGGCGGTGCGTGGGGCGAAAGGCGCGGTGAGGCTGGTCAAGCTCAATATCGACGACCATCCGCAAATTCCCGGCCAAATGGGCGTGCAGTCGATCCCCGCCGTGTTCGCTTTCCAGGATGGGCGCCCGGTCGACGGTTTCATGGGCGCGTTGCCAGAATCCCGCGTCACCGCGTTCATTGCGCGGCTGATCGGCGACACGGTCGACGATGTCGCGGCCGACGTCGAAGCAGCGGAGGCGGCGCTCGCTTCGGGCGACCTCAACACCGCGGCACAGCTCTTCGGAGAGGTGCTGCAGCAGGATCGCGAGAACGTGCAAAGTCTCGCCGGCCTCGCCAAGTGCTATATCAAAACCGGAGACCTGGCCCGTGCCGAGCAAACTCTCGCACTCGTGCCGCCGGCCAAGGCGGAAGCGGCGCCGGTAGCCAGCGCGCGTGCCGCTCTCGAGCTCGCGCGGAAAGCAGGTGAAGCAGGCGATGTCGAAAGCCTGAGGGCCAAGCTCGCGGCGGAACCGAAGGACCCGCAAATCCGTTTCGATCTCGCGCTCGCGCTGAACGCCAAAGGCGACCGCAACGGCGCTCTCGAAGAACTGCTTCTGCTTGTCGCCAAGAACAGAACTTGGAATGACGACGCCGCCAGGAAGCAGCTGTTGCAGCTGTTCGATGCCTGGGGACCGACGGACCCAGCTACGATTTCGGGGCGCCAGCGGCTCTCCTCATTGTTGTTCGCCTAAGGCGTCAAGGAGTATCTCTTGGGGGTGATCGACCGCTATCGCAGCCAGTCGGATTTGCCGAAGTCGCTTCCTGTGTTTCCGCTGAGGGGCGCCATTCTCCTGCCGCGCGCGTCCCTGGCGCTGAACGTGTTCGAGCCGCGGTATCTTGCCTTGGTCGATGCTGCCCTCTCGGGCGACCGGCTGATCGGCATCGTGCAACCGTCGCCGGAGGTAGGAGGGACTGAATCGCCCCTTGGCAAGGAATTTCCCCTACGTCACATCGGCTGCGCCGGGCGGCTCGTGAGCTTCGCCGAAAGCGAGGACGGCAGAGTCGCGATCTCGCTTGCCGGCATCGCGCGGTTCGCACTCGGCAATGATCTGGACACGGCGGAGCCGTTCCGCATCTGCGCCGTCGATTTCGCCCCCTATGCGAGCGATTTCATGGCGGGACAGGGTGAGGACGACGTCGACCGTCCTCGCCTCATCGCCACACTCAGGAGCTATCTCCAGGCCAACGGTCTTAACGCCGATTGGGAGCGCATTAACGGCGCGAGCACCGAGCGGCTGGTGAATGCCTTGGCGATCCTTAGCCCTTATGGACCCGAGGAAAAACAGTGCCTGCTCGAGGCCAAGGATTTGCGTGCGCGCGCCGACGCGCTTGTCGCACTTGCCGAGATGGAACTTGCCGCGCGCGACGACGGCTCAGGGACGTCATTGCAATGACAAACCAAACAGAGGGGCGGGCGCGGCGCCTCGATCCGAAGCTGCTCGAGATCCTGGTCTGTCCTTTGACCAAGACCTCGCTCGACTACGACGCTGACCGCCAGGAGCTGATCAGCCGCGCCGCGGGCCTCGCCTACCCAATCCGCGACGGCATTCCCATCATGCTGCCGGAGGAAGCGCGCAAGCTTGATCAGGGTTAGCCCCACGCTAGGTTACATGCGCCTGAGCGAAAGCGGTCGCGAGCAGCACGACGGCGACCTGTAGCACGAGTGCGGATCCTTGCAGAATAAAGAGCCGGCGCGCGCTGGATGCGCGTTGCTCGATAGCGCGTTCAGGATGGCTCTCCGTCAGGACACCCAGCTTAATCAGTGCCGTATCGAGCCTGCCTAGAGTGGCCACGGGATCGTTGCCTTCGGCCAGGCGGCGGAACAGTTTGGCGTCGAAGCCTATGCGGATCGCAAGATAAGTCTCGGCGAGACCCGCGAGCGTCACCAGCAGCAGTCCCGCAACGAGAAGCGCGCCAAGCTCGACGCCGAGACCAACAATCAGTCCGATCAAAGCAGCGACCGTGAGTGGACGTGACAGGCGATTGATGATCGCGCCTTGGTCGAGCAGGTCAGCCGCGGCGGCGGCGATATCGCGGGGTAAAGCATTTTCCGTCATCGATAGCGGCTCCATGATCACACCCGCTCACCCTTCAAGAGGCGCGGCACGCTGCCGGTCCCGCCAGCGGCCTCTCGCACCAGGAAGCGCTTCAACTCAGGCACCCGGTCGACCAGGCCAAGACCGAGGTCACGCAGCACTCTGAGCGGCGCGTTGTCGTTGGAGAAGAGCCGATTGAGCCCGTCCATGACGGCGCCCGAAAAGGCGCTGTCGAAGCGCCGCCAGCGCTGATAGCGCTCAAGTCCGGGCCCCGATCCGATATCGAGGCCAAGCCGCGCCTCCTCGACGATGGTCTCGGCAAGCGCCGCCACGTCGCGCATGCCGATATTGAGCCCCTGCCCCGCCAGCGGATGCACGACATGCGCGGCATCGCCGATCAGGGCTAATCTGTCGGCAATGAAAGATCGCGCGATCTGAAATTCGAGCGCAAAAGATTGACGCGGACCGGCGAGCTTTATCGCGCCGAGCCTCGCGCCAAAGCGTGTGGTGAGTTCGCGTGTGAAACCCTCCTCATCGAGCGCCATGATGGCGGCTCCCCTCTCCTTCTCTTCGGTCCACACGATGGATGAACGATTGCCGGTGAGCGGCAGCATGGCAAACGGTCCTGCCGGGAGAAAGTGCTGCACGGCGCGCCCGTGATGCGGTCGCGTATGCGCGACGGTCGTGACGATGCCGACTTGCGGATAGGACCAGCTCACGCATTTGATGCCGGCGGCCTCTCTGAGCCGCGAGCGTTTGCCGTCAGAGGCGACGACCAGGCGGGCCGTGATCTCGGCGCCGGCTGCGAGCTTCGCGACGACGCTGAAGTCGTCGGTCGAATAATCGACGACGGTGTCAGGAGCAAAAATCTCGATCGACTTCTCGGTCCTCACTGCGGCTTCCAGCGCTTGGTAGAGGGCGCCATACTCGACCAGATAGGCTGCGGGTTCACGCGATTTGAGCTCATCAGCGAAGCCTAGGAAATGCGGACGGAGCTCGGCATTGAGCGGGCTGTCGGTGATGTCTATCGAGCTGATGGGCTCAGGCGGCGGCCGAAGCGAGGTCCACACATCGAGCACCGAGAGGAGATTCTTGGTTGCGGCGGACAAAGTTAGCGCGCGGGCGTCCTGCTGTGCCGCGGCCTCCCGACGACGTCCTTCGCCGAATGAGGACTCGGCATCGACCAACGCAACGCGGAAGCCCTTTGGCGCAAGCCTCGTCAGCGCGAGAGCGAGCGCTCGCCCGGTGAAGCCACCGCCGGCAATTACGACGTCGTAGGGTGAGACACCCTCTCTGTGTGGTTCTTGCGCCATCCCCGTCAGCAATGCCACGTTCCGCACCGATTGCGAAACTGCTAAGGCGAAGAGGCACTATCCCGGATGAGGTATTGGCCATGAGCCGCGCGCTCGAACAGCTGCTCTCAATCCTCGACCTCGAGACGCTCGAGGTTAATCTGTTCCGAGGCTTGAGCCCGCAGGTCGGCTGGCAGCGTGTATTCGGCGGCCAAGTCATCGGCCAGGCCTTGGTCGCGGCCAACCGAACCGTGGAGGGTCGCCTCGCCCATTCCCTGCATGCCTATTTCCTGCGCGCGGGCGACCCTTCAGTACCGATCATTTATGAGGTCGACCGCATCCGCGACGGTGGAAGCTTCTCGACGCGCCGGGTGGTCGCCATTCAGCATGGGCATGCGATCTTCTCGATGGCCGCTTCCTTCCAGGTGGAGGAAGGCGGTCTGCACCACCAGATCCAGATGCCGGAAGTGCCGCCGCCGGAGGCGTTGCCGAGCGAAGCTGAGCTGAAGGCCCGCCTCATCGACCGGCTGCCGCCGCAGGTAAAGGCCTATTGGGAGCGTGAGCGGCCGATCGAGATCCGGCCGGTCGACATCACCCGATACCTTTCTCCCGAGAACCGCGCTCCCTTCCAGCAGGTGTGGATCAGAGCCACGGGGAAGCTCGGCGACGACCTTGCCCTGCACCAATGCGTGCTGGCTTACGCGTCAGACTTCACGCTGCTCGATACAGCGCTCATCGCCCACGGCCGCTTCGCGTTCGATCCGAGGCTCATGCTCGCGAGCCTCGACCACGCGCTGTGGTTTCATCGGAAATTCAGGGCCGACGAGTGGCTACTTTACGCGCAGGATAGTCCGACCTCAGGTGGGGGACGCGCCTTTTGCCGAGGCACGCTTTTTACCCGGGACGGGGCCCTCGTTGCCTCAACAGCCCAGGAAGGGCTTGTGCGGGAGCGAAATGGCCGTAAAGGTGCTTAGATTCTAAGCAAAAGCCAATTTTTGCCTATTTTTTAGGCTCATAGGGGCCCCCGCGCCACGTTGGCCCCCTCTCCTAAGCCGAAAAAGAATCCCGAAAGCCAAGGACTTGGAGGCCCAAAGCGGAGTTGGCACGAGGCTTGACTCTGCTTGACGGTTCACACGGCTGGAACGCTCTGGGCCAAGAACTCAGCGGCCGTAAACATGGAGGGGTGACAGAGATGAAGCTGGTGATGGCAATCATCAAGCCATTCAAGCTCGATGAGGTGCGACAAGCCCTCACCGAGCTCGGCCTGCAAGGCATGACCGTAACCGAGGTCAAAGGTTACGGCCGGCAAAAGGGTCATACCGAGATCTATCGCGGCGCCGAGTACGCCGTGAACTTCCTGCCGAAGATCAAGATCGAGGTCGTGGTACCTGCCAAGCTGGTCGACAAAGCGGTCGACGCGATCGTCGCCGCGGCGAAGACCGGGCAGATCGGCGACGGCAAGATCTTCGTCGTTCCCGTCGAGCAGACGGTGCGCATTCGCACCGGCGAAACGAACGAATCAGCGCTCTAGAGGGAGAGAAGACGATGCAACGACTTGCCAAATATCTCTTTGCCGTGATCGCAGCACTCGCTGTGTTCATGATCGCCAAGTATGACCCAGCGCTGGCCCAGGAGGCGGCACCTGCCGCGCCAACCCCGCCGCCCTCGCCGATCAATACCGGCGATACGGCATGGATGCTCACATCCACGGCGCTCGTGCTGATGATGACAATCCCTGGCCTCGCTCTCTTCTACGGCGGCATGGTGCGTAAGAAAAACGTACTCGCAACCGTCGGGCAAGCCTTTGGCGCGACCTGCATTATTACCGTGTTGTGGATGATCATCGGCTATTCGATCGCCTTCACCACTAACGACAGCGAGTCGCTCAACAAATGGATCGGCAGCTTCCACTATTTCATGCTGAAGCCGATGAAGATCGACGCGGTGAGCTCGCTCGCTGGCACCATTCCTGAATCAGTCTATATGTGCTTCCAGATGACGTTCGCCATCATCACGCCGGCGCTGATCGCCGGATCGCTGGCGGATCGCATGAAGTTCTCATCCTTCATGGTCTTCATGGGCGCCTGGCTCGTGCTCGTCTACAGCCCGATCGCGCATTGGGTGTGGGGCGGCGGCTGGCTCGGGGCCATGGGCGCACTCGACTACGCAGGCGGAACCGTTGTGCATTTGAACGCCGGAACCGCAGGCCTCGTCTGCGCTCTCGTGCTTGGCCCACGCTATGGGCTCGGCAAGGAGAACATGGCGCCCTACAACTTGGTATACAGCGTGATCGGGGCCTCCTTGCTGTGGGTCGGCTGGTTCGGGTTCAACGCAGGCTCGGCCGTGACCGCCAACGTCAACGCTGGCATGGCCATGGCCGCGACGCAGATCGCCACGGCTGCGGCTGGACTCTCCTGGATGGTCTGCGAATGGATGATCGCCAAGAAGCCCAGCATTCTGGGTCTCGTCTCCGGCGCCGTCGCCGGACTCGTGGCGATCACGCCGGCTTCGGGTTTCGTGGATCCGACCGGTGCGCTGATCATCGGCATTGCCGCGGGCGTCGTCTGCTATTTCGCCGCAGTCCACGTCAAGAAGATGCTCGGCTATGACGACGCCCTCGATGCATTCGGCGTGCATGCTGTCGGTGGCGCACTCGGCGCCATGATGACGGGCATGTTCGCTTCGAACGCCATCAATTCCGTCGGCAAGGGCTGGCTGACCGACGGAAATGGTCACCAGATGCTGATCCAGTTCTACGATGTGGCCGGCACCTTCGTGTACTGCGCAATCATGACCTTCATCATCCTCAAGGTGATCGACATCATCATGGGCTTGAGGGTCCCGCAGGCCGTCGAAGTCGAAGGCCTCGACATCAACCTGCACGGCGAGGTGGTGCAGTAAGAGGATCCCGCGCGTAACACCACGAGGGACAAAAACGTAGTATAATCAGAGCTTTAGTCTCCTCCTCCCTTGACTGTTGCTCTAGCCTCGAGCCCCGGCCTTGCGCCGGGGCTCATTTATTTGGAGGCGCGCGTGCCCGCGGGTGATTGAAGTGCGGGGCGCCTTCCCGTAACACCGCCACCATGCCGGACGACGCAGCCCTAACACCCCTCGACAGTCTCGTGGCCTCGCCGTTCGTTCGGCTCGCCGAGCTGTTGAAGGGGGTCGAGCCCGGCGAGAGGCCGATCGATCTTTCGCTCGGAGAGCCGAAGGGGCTGATGCCGCCGTTCCTCGGACCTATGCTCGAGAATCACCTCGCGGAGTTTGGGCGCTATCCTCCGATCAGGGGCATCCCCGCGCTCCGCCAGGCGATCATCGATTGGATGGGGCGCCGATATCCCGCGCTCTCTGGACAGATCGACCCCGAGCGCCATGTGCTCCCGCTCAATGGATCACGCGAAGGACTCTTCTCGGCGATCTTCCCAGCGCTCGCGCGCAAGCCCTCTGTCGACCCAGCGGTGCTGATCCCCAATCCCTTTTACCAGGCCTACGCGGCGGCAGCGGCGGCCTCGGGTGCAGCACCTCACTTCCTCGCCAGCATCGCAAAGACCAGTTTCCTGCCCGAGCTCGATCGGATCGACGAAGACTTGCTCCAGCGCACGATTGCCCTCTATCTCTGCTCGCCCTCGAACCCTCAAGGCGCGGTCGCGTCGCGCTCTTACCTCGCTAAGGCGATCGCGCTGGCGCGGGCCCACGACTTCCTCCTGTTCGCCGACGAATGCTACTCGGAGATCTATAGCGACGCGGCGCCGGCCGGCGCGCTCGAGACGGCCTACGCCGAGACTGGGAGCTTCGCCAATGTTGTGTCATTCCAGTCGCTCTCCAAGCGCTCGGGCCTTCCGGGTTTGAGGTCTGGCTTCGTCGCCGGCGATCCTGACTTCATCGCCGCCTTTGGCCGCTTCCGTAATGTCGCTTGCCCGCAGGTTCCGCTTCCGATCCAGCATGTCTCGATCGCGGCATGGAGCGACGAGGAGCACGTGGAGCAGGGTAGGGCACTCTACCGCACCAATTTCGACTTGGCCGACGCCATTCTAGGGTCACGCTACGGCTATCGACGGCCGGGCGGAGCCTTCTTTCTTTGGCTCGATTTGGCCGATTTCGGGGGCGGCGAGGGGGCCGCGACAACGCTTTGGAAAGACTGTGGTGTCAAAGTGCTGCCGGGAGCTTATCTCGCGCGGGCGGAACCCGACGGGGACAATCCCGGCAGGGATTACGTCAGGGTCGCGCTCGTGCATGACACCGACACCACGCGCGAGGCGTTAACGCGCATCGTCGCCACATTGGGCTAGAGGGATGGCGAGCAGAGGGAGAGCGAAGGGGCGGCGAAAGCTGCTTCCGGGGGCTGTCGAGTCCGGCTTGCGTCGGATCGCGTTCGGTACCTATGGGCTCGGTATCGTGACCGTTGCTTGCGCCGCCTGGGCGAGTCTCGCCACGTGGTCGGTGCACGATCCGAGCTTCAACAACGCGACGCGCGCCGCCCCGCGCAATCTGCTCGGTGGCTGGGGCGCCGTGGTCGCCGACCTCGCTATCCAATCGCTCGGGCTTGCCTCGATCTTCCTCTTCTTGCCGCTTGCCGCCTGGGGCTGGCATCTCGTGTTCCGCACCGTGCCGAAGCATAGGCGGCTCAGACTTCTCGCCTGGTTCCCCGCGGTCATCCTCCTTGCCGCCACTCTCTCGGCGCTGCCGCAGCCGAAGAGCTGGCCGCTGCCGAACGGTCTCGGCGGCATCATCGGCGATTTCTTCATGGCCGGCGCCCATGTTATCGGCCCGTTCCTGCCGGAGGCCGCAGTCTCATTCGTGGCCGGCCTCGTGTTCTTCGTGATCGGCACGATGCTGCTGCTATTCGCTTGTGGCACCAGCACGTCACGATTGATCGCGTTGTGGGCGCCAAGGAGCAGCGCTGCAAGCGAATGGGCGAGCGCCTGGCTCGGGGGTGCCCTGCATTTCCTTATGCACACGGGCGCCAAGCTCAAGCGCGTGTTCGGTCGGCGCGATCGGAACGAGGACTTTGACGAGGACGAGGAAACCGAAGAGGAAGACTGGGCGGAGGAGGAGCCGCAAGTCGATGCCGACGGCCGCATCGAGCCCTCCTTCGGAGCCGGCTCGATGGTCCCTTGCAGCGACGACGACGACGACGACGAAGACGAGGACGGCGTCGACGATGTTACTGCGCCCGGCTACCGCATTACGCGAACGGCCGCCAAGGATAAGAAAAAGCACACGGCACTCCGCTCGGCGCGCATGGACACGCCCTACGATCCGCCGTCGATCAAGCTTCTCCAGCAACCCGCCCGCTCCAATCGCGGTCGCGGCGTCTCGGACGAGGTGCTGCAGGAGAATGCACGCGAGCTCGAGGGCGTGCTCCAGGATTTCGGCGTCAAGGGTGAGATCACCAATGTGCGCCCTGGCCCCGTGGTCACGCTCTACGAACTCGAGCCCGCTCCCGGCACCAAGTCATCGCGCGTGATCGGGCTCGCCGACGATATCGCCCGCTCGATGAGCGCGATCGCAACACGCGTCGCCGTGGTTCCGGGGCGAAATGCCATCGGCATCGAATTGCCCAATGACCGGCGCGAGGTCGTTCTTTTGCGCGAGTTGCTCGAGACGTCAGACTTCCAGGACACCGAGGCGAGGCTCGGGCTTGCGCTTGGCAAGAATATCGGCGGCGAGCCGATCATCGCCGACCTGTCGCGCATGCCGCATCTTCTCATCGCCGGAACCACCGGCTCGGGCAAGTCGGTCGGCATCAACACCATGATCTTGTCGCTGCTTTACCGACTCTCACCCGACCAGTGCAAATTCATCATGATCGATCCGAAGATGCTCGAGCTGTCGGTCTATGACGGCATTCCACATCTGCTGGCGCCGGTCGTGACCGATCCGAAAAAGGCCGTCGTCGCGCTGAAATGGACGGTGCGCGAGATGGAGGAGCGCTACAAGCGCATGTCGAAGCTCGGCGTGCGCGATATCAAGGGCTACAATACCCGCGTCCTGCACGCCGAGGCAAAAGGCGAAACGCTGACGCGCACGGTGCAGACGGGCTTCGACCGCGCCACCGGCCGCGCGGTCTACGAGCAGGAGGAGATGGATTACGACGCGATGCCCTATATCGTCGTGATCGTCGACGAGATGGCCGACCTGATGATGGTCGCAGGCAAGGACATCGAGGCGGCGGTGCAGCGACTTGCGCAAATGGCACGCGCGGCAGGCATCCATCTCATCACCGCAACGCAGCGTCCCTCCGTCGACGTCATCACCGGCACGATCAAGGCGAACTTCCCGACGCGGGTGAGCTTCCAGGTCACGTCCAAGATCGACAGCCGCACAATTCTCGGCGAGCAGGGGGCCGAGCAGCTGCTCGGCCAGGGGGACATGCTCTACATGGCGGGCGGTGGACGCATCATGCGCGTGCACGGACCATTCGTGGCCGACGATGAGGTCGAGAAGGTCGTGCGCCACCTGAAGAAGCAGGGTGTGCCCTCATACCTCGAGGCCGTCACCGAAGAGGAAGACGACGAGGACGAGGGCGGAGAGGGCGGCGAGGAGATGAGCGAGAGCGGCAACGAGCTTTACGACCAAGCCGTCGCCATCGTGCTTCGTGACCGCAAGGCCTCGACGAGCTATGTGCAGCGGCGGCTCGGCATCGGCTATAACCGCGCTGCCTCGCTGGTCGAGCGCATGGAGAACGAGGGGCTTATCGGCCCGGCCAACCACGCCGGAAAACGCGAGATTCTCGTGGGTGGCGACGAGGCCGCGACACCCTATTAGTGAGCCGAAATGCCGCTGCTGCCAAGAAGTTGACCAGATTTGGCTGAATCATCTATCGAATTGCATCGCGATAACCGCGCCGGTTGACGGGGAGGGGGTTGATGACGAGACGCAAAGCCGCCGGGCTCCTTTTTGGTTTGCCCCTCGCGCTCGGCTTCTCAACTAGCTTGGTGCTTGCCCAAGACCCGTCGACCACGGTCAGCAAAAGCTCGAGCCCGCCTGCGGCAAATGGCCCGGCCGCTACCGCCACTACCACGACAGGTTCGGTCACCACGCCGCAAGGGCTGACGCAACCCCAGGAGGAGCTGCGCCCCTCGATCAATGGCGGCGAGGAACCGACTGGTGCAGCTCCGCCCGCCGACGAGATCGCGCCCGCCGCCATGGATGAGGGCGCCGGCTGGGAGGCAGCCGTCGAGGCCGCGCCTGGACCTACTCCGCTCATCGGCGACCAGGAGACCAAGGCCGTGCAGCGCATCAACGCCTATTTCAACGGCATCACCAATCTGCAGGGCAGCTTCGATCAAGTCGATTCGACCAATAAGCACGCCTCAGGCCGCTTTTACGTTCAGAGGCCCGGCAAGATCCGGTTCGACTATGCCCCGCCAAGCTCTCTTCGCATCGTCGCCGACGGCGCTTTCCTCGCGATCGAAGACTCCGATCTGAAGACGGTCGAGAAATATCCGATCAAGTCGACGCCGTTCCGCCTTCTGCTCGCCGATGCTGTCGATCTTGGCCGCGACGCGCGTATCGTCGGTGTCGAAAGCCAGGAAGGGACCATCGCCATCTCGCTCGAAGACAACAGCGGCGATGCCTCGGGCAGCATCAAGCTCATCTTCGACAACGGACCGGAGTTGCAGCTGAAGCAGTGGCAGATCACCGACGCGCAGGGTCTGACCACTCAGGTGACCGTCAACGACGTCGTGTCGGGTCGGAAGGTCGCAGCCGACTTCTTTACCTCGACGGAGAATTTCCAGCCGTTCCGCTAGGAAAAGGGGCCAGCTCGGCTCCCTGCGACACGCCGCCTCGCCTCCGGCCAAAGTCCTGCTGGCGGTAGAAAATATAAGAATATCAGCGCGCTAGCTTTGGGGCGCCGGCGTCGTTTACGGGACATTAAATTTTTCGCAGGGCCGTGGTTGAAATCACCCCTGAACCTAACTATGTCTGGGTCTTAGAAGCGGATCACATCGCTTTCATCGGTAGTGCCCCCCGTCTAGCCGAAGATGTGATTCGCTCGTGCCGGCTTCCCTCCCGGCACGCGCGCGAAAAAACGCGCTTCTGGCGCCCAACCACGCGCAGCGGTTGGGCGCCTTTCTTTTGGCTGGCATGTATTCGCCAGAGGGAAAGTCCGCCCGCCTCACCCGGCGTTAAGATTTACCGATGTGGCAATAAGTCATCACGCTTAGGGCCGATAAGTGATATGCCGCTTCTGTGGTGGGTCTTCCCTCCCCACCACAGGTTCCCCCCATAAGGAACCCGAAGAAGCCCCGACTCCCCCCGTGTCCGGGGCTTCTTCACTATCGGGGCCTCTCTCTTGTTAATGATCTCCTTGGCAAAAGCCTTGGCGCTTTTCACCGTCGCGCTCCCGCGCAAGACTTGCCGTATCGCCGCGGGCACCCAAGCTTCCAGACCATCCATGCGCTTTCGTCTTGCTACCTGGAACATCAATTCGGTCAGGCTCAGACTCGACCTCGTGAGCCGCTTGGTCAAAGAGGAGCGTCCGGACGTGCTCTGCCTGCAAGAGATCAAATGTATCGAAGGGAAGTTCCCAGGGCTCGAACTCGCCGCGCTCGGATTCCCGCATATCGCGGTCTCGGGGCAGAAGGGCTATCACGGGGTCGCCATCCTCTCGCGGCTCCCCTTCACGCTGTCCGAGCGCCGGGATATTTGTGGGCGCGGGCATGCTCGTCATCTCTCGGTGAAGCTCGGCGAAGCGAATGGGGAGACGAGCCCGCTCGTTCTCCACAACATCTACGTGCCGGCGGGCGGCGACGCCCCCGACCCCGTGCTCAACGACAAGTTCCGCCACAAGCTCGATTTCCTCGAGGCTATGGGCGCGTGGTTCGGCGCGATGCGGGACAAGCGGAAGAACCGCATGATCGTTGTCGGCGATCTCAACGTGGCACCGCTGCCCACCGATGTCTGGTCGCATAAGCAGTTGCTCAAGGTCGTGAGTCACACACCGGACGAAGTCGAGCGCTTCGAGCGCGTGCTTGCCTCGCATGACTTCATCGACGTGATGCGCCGCCACGTTCCCGCCGAGGAGAAGCTCTTCACCTGGTGGAGCTATCGCAACCGCGATTGGCGCGCATCCGACCGCGGACGGCGTCTCGATCACATCTGGACGACGCCGGCACTCGACGGCAGCGCGGTCTCGATGAAGGTGCTCGACAAAGCGCGCGACTGGCAGCGCACTTCCGACCATGTGCCGGTTATCGCCGATTTCGTGGTGGAGTGATTGAATCCTCATGCTGCGGAGCCGCCGAGGGCGGCATCTCGAAGCATGAAACGTGTGGACTCACCCTTCGAGCGCGGCTTCGCCGCCCTCAGGGTGAGGAGCCTAAGGCACCAGCTTGTAGCCGCCGGTTTCGGTGATCAGCAGCTCGGCCTGCGAGGGATCCTTCTCGATCTTCTGGCGCAAGCGATAGATGTGCGTCTCGAGCGTATGCGTGGTGACGCCGGCGTTGTAGCCCCACACCTCGTGCAGCAGCACGTCGCGCGTTACCACGCGTTCGCCGGCGCGATAGAGATATTTGAGGATCGAGGTCTCCTTCTCGGTGAGCCTGATCTTGCCGCCGTTTCCGTCGACGAGAAGCTTGGAGGCAGGCCTGAAGGTATAGGGCCCGATGGCGAACACTGCGTCCTCGCTCTGCTCGTGTTGGCGGAGCTGAGCGCGGATGCGCGCGAGCAGCACGCCGAGACGGAAGGGCTTTGTAACATAGTCATTGGCGCCGGACTCGAGTCCGAGGATCGTGTCCGAATCGGAGGTCTGCGCCGTCAGCATCACGATCGGGCCTTTGAAGCCGCCGCGGCGGAGCAGCTTGCAGGCTTCGCGCCCATCGAGATCGGGCAGGCCGACATCGAGCAGCACGAGATCGACGTGGCCGCTGCGCGCCTGCTTCAGTCCGTCGCAGGCCGTCGCGGCAAGCGCCGTCTCGAATTCCTCGTGCAGCGTGAGCTGCTCGCTCAAGGACTCGCGAAGCTCATCGTCATCGTCGATGATGAGGATCTTGCGCGCGTTGCTCATCCGGGGCCTCTGGCTTAGTTCGGCAGCATGGAGTTGTAAGCGTGGCCAAGCGCGCCGACAAGCATGTCGCGAAGGGAAAGGGGGCCGAAAAAGGCCGTATGAGCATGAGCGTTAAGGGACCGCGGCCGATCATTGTCCGTCATGCGCCCGGCAAGCCAAGCGAGGGGCGGATTGCGCTCGCGCATGGCGTCAGACGCGTGGCGCTCGGTCGGTCAGGCTTACGCGCCTTGAAGCGGGAGGGGGACGGGGCGACGCCTCTCGGGCGCTTTTCCATCCGCTTGGTGCTGTACCGGTCAGATCGCGTCGCGCGACCGCGCGTGCCTTTACCGGTTCGTGCGATCAGCGCCGACGATGCCTGGTGCGAAGATCCATCCGACCGCAACTATAATCGGCTGGTGAAGCTCTCGCCGCGAAGCGTCGCCGATCGCCTCACGCGCGACGACCACCTCTATGACCTCGTTCTCGTCCTCGGCCATAACGACAGGCCGCGCGCGCGCGGCAAAGGCAGCGCCATCTTCGTGCATCTCGCGCGCGAAGGCTTGGGGCCCACGGCCGGCTGCATCGCACTTTCTCGTCGAGACTTGTCCGCGCTCCTCGCCGAGCTTCGCCTCGACTCCTCGATTGCGATCGTGCGCTAATCAGCGGGACGGGCGCCGAAGATGGCGGTGCCGATGCGCACATGGGTGGCGCCGAACTGAATGGCGCTGGCGAAGTCGCCGCTCATGCCCATGCTCAATTCGTTGATGCGGAGCCGCTCGGCGATCTTGGCGAGAAGGGCGAAATGCATCGCCGGCTCCTCATCGAACGGCGGGATGCACATCAGTCCGTCGATGGCGAGACCGAGATCTTCCCGGCAGAACGCGACGAATTGGTCCGTCTCGGCCGGCAGCACGCCGGCTTTTTGCGGTTCCTCGCCGGTGTTGATCTGCACGAAGAGGCGAGGGCGCTTCTCTGCTCGCGTCATTTCCCCGGCGAGAGCGCGGGCAAGCTTGGGGCGATCGACCGTCTCGATCACATCGAACAGCGCGACGGCCTCGCGCACTTTGTTGGACTGAAGCGGCCCGATGAGATGAAGCTCGATGTCTGGATGGCGCTCTTTCAGCAACGGCCATTTTGCCCGCGCCTCCTGCACGCGGTTCTCGCCGAACCGGCGCTGCCCGGCACCGATCGCTTCCTCGATCACATCGGGCGGCACGGTCTTGGTCACGGCGACGAGAGCGACAGAAGCGGGATCGCGTCCGGCGGCGCTCGCGGCGAGAGCGATCTCCTCTCGGACGAGAAGTAGGCGCGTCCTGATTTCCGCTGGGGCGCGAGGGTCTGAGGCCATAGACGCTTCTAGCAAGGGAGAGACACGAACGTAACTTGACCGTTTCCGGCATTTGGGTTCGATTGCCCGCGCGACACGGTTCGATAATCGGGCGAGAGCAGATGGCGGCGGAACGTTACGACGCGCCGAAACGCGAGAAGCATTGGCAGGCCGAATGGGAGAGGCGCGGGATCTTCGTGGCCTCCGAGAACGACCCACGCCCGAAGTACTATGTTCTTGAGATGTTCCCCTACCCTTCGGGGCGCATCCATATGGGCCACGTGCGCAATTACACCATGGGCGACGTCGTCGCCCGCTATATGCGCGCCAAAGGTCACAACGTGCTGCATCCGATGGGCTGGGACGCCTTCGGGCTGCCGGCGGAGAACGCGGCGATCGAGCGCGGCATCCATCCCGCCAAATGGACTTACGACAACATCACGACCATGCGGGGCCAGCTCAAGTCGATGGGCCTGTCGCTCGACTGGTCGAGAGAGCTGGCGACCTGCGACCTCGATTATTACCACCAGCAGCAGCGCCTCTTTCTCGACATGCGTAAAGCCGGCCTCGTCGACCGCAAGACGCGAAAAGTCAATTGGGACCCGGTTGACCGCACCGTGCTCGCCAACGAGCAGGTGATCGACGGCCGGGGCTGGCGCTCGGGTGCGCTGGTCGAGCAGCGCGAGCAGCCGGAGTGGGTGTTCAAGATCACCGACTATGCGCAGGACCTGCTCGATGCGTTGCAGAAGCTCGAGCGCTGGCCCGAGAAAGTGCGGCTGATGCAGGCCAACTGGATCGGGCGCTCGGAGGGATTGCTTATCAGCTTCGAGACCATCGATCCGCCGAAGGATCACGAGCTCATCGAGGTTTTCACCACGCGGCCCGACACGCTATTCGGCGCGAGCTTCATCGCCATTGCGCCGGACCATCCGTTAGCGAAAGCCGTCGCGCAGACGAACCCCGGCGCGCACGCGTTCATTGACGAATGCCATCATCACGGCACGAGCGCAGCCGAGCTCGAGACGCAAGAAAAGAAGGGCTTCGATACCGGCCTTCGTGTGCGCCACCCCGTGATCGAGGGTGGCGAGCTTCCCGTATACATCGCCAATTTCATTCTGATGGAATACGGCACCGGAGCAATCTTCGGCTGCCCCGCGCATGACCAGCGCGACCTCGAATTTGCTCGGAGCCAAGGCCTGCCTGTGATTCCCGTGGTGCTGCCGCCGGGCCAAGATCCTGCACGATTCGACATCGGCGAAGAGGCCTATACCGGCGACGGCACGATGATCAATTCGGGATTTCTCGATGGGCTCGACGTCGCGGCAGCCAAAGAGAAGCTGGCCGACGTGCTCTCGGCGAAGCGGGTGAAGGGCAAACCGGTCGGCGAGCGCAAGACGCAATATCGACTACGCGACTGGGGCATCTCGCGGCAGCGTTATTGGGGCTGCCCGATCCCGATGATCCATTGCGAGCGTTGCGGCATCGTGGCGGTGCCCGAGAGCGACCTGCCGGTGAAGCTGCCCGACGACGTGAGCTTCGACAAGCCGGGCAATCCGCTCGACCGCCATCCGACCTGGAAGCACGTCACCTGCCCGCAATGTGGAGGGCCTGCGACGCGCGAGACCGACACGATGGACACGTTCGTCGATTCGTCGTGGTACTTCGCGCGCTTCTGCTCGCCGCATTCGAGCGAGCCCACCGACACCAACGCCGTCGGCTACTGGCTGCCCGTCGACCAATATATCGGCGGCGTCGAGCACGCGATCCTTCACCTGCTCTATGCGCGCTTCTTCACCCGCGCCATGCATAAAACGAGTCACGCTCCGCTCGACGAGCCGTTCGCCGGGCTGTTCACCCAGGGCATGGTCACCCACGAAACATATAAGGACGTACACGGAAAATGGGTGTTTCCCGACGAGGTGAGCCGGCGCGACGGCAACGCGGTGCACGTCAAGACGGGAGAGCCGATCACGATCGGCGCCGTCGAATCAATGTCCAAGTCGAAGAAGAACGTCGTCGATCCCGACAGCATCATCTCGGCTTACGGCGCCGACACCGCGCGCTGGTTCATGCTGTCGGACACGCCGCCGGAGCGCGACATCGAATGGACGGCCGCGGGCGTGGAGGGGGCGCATCGCTTCTTGCAGCGGGTCTACCGGCTGGTGCGCGAGGCTGCCGCCATTGGTGCTCCTCGCGATGGTTCTTCGCCAAAGGAATTTAGTCCTGGGGCTGAAGCGCTGCGTCGTGCCGCGCATCGAAGCGTCGCCGCCGTCACGCTGGCGATCGAGCGGCTCCGCTTCAACACCGCGGTGGCGCATATCTACGAGCTGGCCAACGCCCTCTCCACTGCCTTGCAGAATGCCGGTCCAGAACCAGAGGCGGGGCTTCGCTATGCGATTCGCGAGGCGGCCGAGCTGATGACCCGCATTTCTGCCCCGATGATGCCCCATCTTGCCGAGGACTGTTGGGCGCTCCTTGGCTATGATCGGCTCTTGGCTGAGGGGCCTTGGCCCAGGCCAATTTCGGCCCTTTTGGTCGAGGATACCATCACCATCGCCGTTCAGGTGAATGGCAAGAGGCGGGACGAATTGACGATTGCGCGGGATGCCGCGAAGGAAGATATTGAAGCTGCGGCGCTAAAGCTCGACAATGTCGTGCGCGCCATCGGGGGACGTCAAATCAAGAAGGTCGTGATCGTGCCGCAGAGGATCGTCAATGTCGTGGCGTAGCTTTGCCATAGCGCTTGCGCTTTGCGCCGGTGCCGCGGCACTGGCCGGCTGCGGCTTTCAGCCCCTTTACGGGGGCACCACCGCGGGCGGCGCCAAGCTCGCCGAGGTGATGGCGGCGGTCGACATCAACCCGATCCCGGGCCGCGTCGGCCAGAGGGTGCGCAACGAGCTCATCTTCGAGAGTACCGGCGGCGGCACCGCGCCGCTTCCGCGCTACCGCCTCGACATCGCCGTCAAGGAGCACGTGACCGATCAGCTCGTGCAGATCACCGGCGACGCGACCGGTCAGGTTTACGAGCTCAATGCAACATACAAGTTGGTCAACGTCGCTAACGGCCAGATCGTGCTGACCGGCACGGCCGTCTCGCGGGCGCCGTATAATCGCTTCCAGGAGATCTTCTCCAATGTGCGCGCGCGCTACGATGCAGAGAACCGCGCGGCGAGCACCGTCGCCGACAGCATCAGGACGAGAATCGCCGCCTATCTCGCCACCACGGCGTAGATCCTCTCGCCGGTCGCCGAGCCTCGCTCGAGGATCGACGTTAAGCTTGCTCTCATGGTCGCTTATAAATCATCAGCCGTCGCGAGTTTCCTTCGGTCGCCCGAGCCGTCTTGCCGGGCTGTGCTGCTCTACGGTCCCGATGCAGGTCTGGTCGCCGAGCGCGCGAGCGCACTTGCGGCGACGTTCGCGCGCCGCGCAAAGGGCAGCGCCGAGACCGTTCGTCTCGACGATCGCGATCTCGCCGAGGACCCCGCGCGTCTCGAGGTCGAGCTTCGCACGCGGCCGATGTTCGCCGCGAGCCAGGTAGTCCGGGTCACGGCAGGAGCGAGACTCGACATGCCGGGGCTTAAGGCTCTGCTCGCATCGCCTTTCGACAACGCGCTCATCGTCGAGGCCGGCAATCTTCGTCCCGATTCGGCCTTGCGCAAATTATTCGAGGGAAACAAGTCCGCGGCGGCATTGCCCTGCTACAGCGACGAGCGCAGTCTTGCCTCGCTCATCGACTCCGAACTCGCCGAGGCTGGCCTTCGCATCGACGGCGAGACACGGCGCTATCTTATGACGCGGCTCGGCGCCGACCAGGCGTTGTCGCGCTCCGAGGTGGCCAAGCTCGCGCTCTATGCGAAAGGCGGAACCGAGATCACCCATGACGACATCGAGGCGATTGTCGGCGATGCGGCTGACACCGCACTCGAGACGTTCGTCTACGCCGCGAGCAGCGGCGATCCGGCTGCGGGGCTGCGCGAGCTGCAGCGTCTCGCTTCCTCCGGCACCGAAGCCCAAGCGGCGCTGATCGCGCTCGCCCGCCACTTCACCCAACTGCACAAGGTCGCGGCGGCGCAGCAGGGTGGCGGGAGCGCCGACGATGCGGTGAAGTCGCTCAGACCGCGACCGCATTTCAAGCGGGAGCCTGAGTTCCTCGCGCATTGCCGTCGGCTTGGCGTGCAGCGGCTGTCGCATCTGCTTCCCTTGATCCAAGAGACGATCAGGCGCACGCGCCGTTCACCCGAGCTCGAAGGCGCTTTCACCGAGCGGCTCCTGCTCGCTCTGACGTCGAAGATTTGACGCGCCGCCCTGCCGTTATATGCAATGCTGAGACAAATCGAGGTCGCCCCGATGGACCAGCGCAACAGCAGGCCTGAGCTCCGCAACAAGCTCTTCATGCTGCTCAAAGAGCGCGCCTTCAGGCGCGGCAAGGTCGTGCTCGCCTCCGGCCGCGAGAGCGATTTCTATTTCGACATGAAGCCCGCGATGCTCGATCCAGACGGAGCGGCGCTGCTCTCTGATTTGATCCTGCAAGAGCTGCAAGGGGTCGACGCGGAGTGCGTCGGCGGCATCGAAATGGGTGCCGTGCCGTTGATCGCGCCGGTCGCGATGAAGAGCCCCGAATATGGGCGGCACCTTCAGGGCTTCTTCGTGCGCAAGGCCGTCAAGGACCACGGCACCAAGAAGCGCGTCGACGGCGCCGACATCACCGGCAAGTCCGTGGTGATCCTCGAGGATGTGACGACCACAGGCGGGTCGGCGATGGACGCGGTGAAGGCCGTCAGCGAAGCCGGCGCGAGAGTGGCGCTCGTGATCTCGATCCTAGATCGGGGCGAGGGGGCTGCCGACCTGTATTCGGCCGCGGGCATCCCGTTCAAATCGCTGTTCCGCGCCGAGGAGTTTCTGCGCTCCTAGCGGCCGGGCTTGCGAAGCAGGCGGTGGCGCAGGTCCTCGAGCTGGTCAAGGCTCGTATATCGAATCCGGAGCTCGCCCTTCTCGCTCTTGCCCTGACGCTTGATCTCGACGCCAAGGCCGAGCGCCTCGCTGAGTTCAAGCTCGGCGGCTTTGGTGTCGGCGTCCTTGCGCGGCTTATCGCGCCTGGGCTTGGTTACCGCATCCTTAACGAGTGCCTCAATTTGGCGCACCGTTAACCCTTCGTTAACGATACGGGCCGCGAGCTCTGAGGCATCCGGGCGACCGATCAGCGCCCTGGCGTGGCCTGCGCTCAGCGCGCCGGTTCGCACCAGTTCCTGCACGTCCTCGGGCAGCTTCAACAGGCGAAGCGTATTGGCGAGATGGCTTCGGCTCTTGCCGATGACCTTGGCGAGGTCCTCCTGCGTGTAACCGTGCCCGTCCATGAGCAGCTTGTAGCCCTCGCCCTCCTCGATCGCGTTCAGGTCCTCGCGCTGGACGTTCTCGATAATGGCAATCTCGACCGCCTCCTGGTCCGAGAGCGCGCGGACGATCACGGGCACCTCGTGCAAAGCGGCGAGCTGAGCGGCCCGCCAGCGCCGCTCGCCGGCGACGATCTCGAAGGACTCCGCGTCCACCGACGACGGCCTGACCACGAGCGGCTGCACGAGCCCGCGCTCGCGGATCGAGCCGGCAAGCTCCTCGAGCTGTGCCTCGGCAAAATTCCGTCGGGGATTGAAACGGCCCGGCTTCAACGAAGCGAGCGGAACGTTACGCTGATCGATGCCGGCAACACCCTCGACCTGCCCGCCGATGAGCGAGGCGAGGCCTCTGCCAAGTCTTGCCTTCTGCGCGCCAACCGCCATGGCAGTCTCCTTCCCGTTTATGCGGCGATAAATGATCATGCCGCCCTCATCCGCCGCTCGCGCTCGATCACTTCGGAGGCGAGCTTGATGTAGGCCTGACTGCCGGAGCAGCGATAATCATAAAGGAGCACGGGCTTGCCGTGCGACGGCGACTCGGCCACCCGCACATTGCGCGGGATGATGGTCGCATAGACCTTGTCGCCGAGGACGCGGCGCACGTCCTCGACCACCTGGTCGGAGAGGCTCGTGCGCTGGTCGTACATGGTGAGCACGACACCGTGGATCTGGAGCTTTGGGTTGA
This sequence comes from Methyloceanibacter sp., assembly GCA_035319265.1. Taxonomy (GTDB): domain Bacteria; phylum Pseudomonadota; class Alphaproteobacteria; order Rhizobiales; family Methyloligellaceae; genus Methyloceanibacter. The sequence goes on from DATHCZ010000198.1 coordinate 29,921, forward strand.
GGCGAACCCTGATCTCCTCGACGGTGCTGAGAAGCTGGGCGAGACCCTCGAGCGCGAAGAACTCGCATTGCAGCGGCACGAGCACGGCGTCGGCTGCAGCGAGCGCATTCACCGTGAGAAGATTGAGCGACGGCGGGCAGTCGATGAGAACATAGGATGTGGCCTCTTCGGGAGTCTCGGCCGCGCCCATCGCGGCAAGGCAGTCGCGCAGGCGATAATGCTTGCCGCTCGATGCAGCCGCCTCGCGTTCGAAGGCCATCAGGTCGATGGTGGCGGGGACGATCGAAAGCCGGGGAACGTGAGTGGCGACGCGTGCCTCGGCGATGGTCGCCGAACCGCTCAAGACGTCGAAGGTCGAGAGCGGGCGCTGATCGACCCCGAGCCCGGTGCTGGCATTTCCTTGTGGATCGAGATCGATGATGAGAACGCGCTCGCCGACGGCAGCGAGCGCGGTGCCGAGATTGATGGCGGTCGTGGTCTTGCCGACGCCGCCTTTCTGGTTGGCGAGGGCAAGCACGCGGGCGCGACGCGGGGCGAGGGGGCTCATCGCATGCCGGCCTTTGTCGTGCGGCGCGGCCGGAGACCTGTCACCTCGACGATGTGGGAGTCTCTCGCGGTGAGGCTAGGGCTGAGGCGGAAGGCGAACTCCCACTCCTCACGCGCGGCCGCAATTTCGGCCTCTGCCTCTCGACCTTTCGGGAACAGCCCCTTTGTCCCTTCCCCAAAGAACGGCGCCGCCAGCTCGAGGAGCCGCAGCAGCGGCGCAAGCGCGCGAGCGCTGACCACGTCAGGCTTCAGGCTTTGGGCGCATTCGGCAAGCTCTTCAATACGCATGGCGTGGATGTCCACAGGGGCCTTGGTCGCGCGCGCAACCTCGGCGAGGAACGCGCATTTCTTGCGATTGCTCTCGACGAGATGCATGTGGAAATCCGGCGTCCCGGCTTGAATGATGGCAGCCACGAGCCCGGGAAAGCCTGCCCCTGATCCAAGATCCAGCCAGAGTCGCGCCTTTGGCGCAAGGCCGCAAAGTTGCGCCGAATCGGCAAAATGGCGAGACCAAAGGACGGGGAGGGTCGAGGAGGACACGAGGTTAGTCCGCTTCTGCCACTGCTCGAGGATTTCGGCGTAGCGGGTCAGCCTGTGGATTGTTTCACGTGGAACTTTAAAGGCTTCGGCGAAACCCTGGGGCCCACTGATCGTGGTTAACGCGTTAACCATTGTTAAGCGCTTCGGGCAGCCTGGCCCTTCTTCAGATGCACGAGCAGGAGCGTGAGAGCCGCTGGGGTCATCCCGTCGAGCCTTGCCGCCTTGCCCAGGGTCTCGGGGCGGTTCCGCTCGAGCTTCTGGCGAAGCTCGGTCGAGAGGCCAGGAAGGGCGGCAAAGGCGAAATCGTCCGGGATGATCACACCCTCGTCCTTGCGGAACGCGGCAATGTCGAGCTCCTGCCGCTTCACGTAAACCGAATAGCGGGCATTTGCGGTGATTTGCGCCGCAATGCGGGGCTTGATGGTGCGAAGTTCCGGCCAGATGGATTCCAGCCGCACGAGGTCGATCTCCGGGTAAGAGAGTAGCTCGAATGCGCTCCGCTTGCGCCCGTCGCGATTGATCGTGAGGCCATGCTTGGCTGCCTGGTCTGGCGTCAGCGCGACGCTCCGTAGCAGCGCCTCGGCCTGGACGAGCTGCTTCTTCTTGGCTGCGAAGGCAACGCTCCGCTCAGCGCCGACACAACCGATCGCCTCGCCGAGTGGAGTAAGACGCTGGTCGGCATTGTCGGCGCGAAGCGTCAGGCGATACTCGGCTCGCGAGGTGAACATGCGATAGGGCTCGCTTACGCCTCGCGCGGTGAGATCGTCGATCATCACGCCGAGATAGCCGTCGGCGCGGGTGAGCCCGAACCGCCGCTCGGCGCCGGAGGCCGCGAGCGCCGCATTGATGCCGGCGATAAGTCCCTGACCCGCCGCCTCCTCATAGCCGGTCGTGCCGTTGATTTGCCCGGCGAGGAACAACCGGCCGATCGTCTTCGCCTCAAGGCTCGCATAAAGCTCGCGCGGGTCGACATAGTCGTACTCGATGGCATATCCCGGCCGGATCAACCGCGCCCGCTCGAGGCCCGCGATGGTCTTGAGGAAGGCATGCTGCACGTCCTCGGGCAGGGACGTCGAGATGCCATTCGGATAGACCGTATCGTCGTCGAGGCCTTCGGGCTCGAGGAAGATCTGGTGGCTGCCGCGCTCCTTGAAGCGCACCACCTTGTCCTCGATCGAGGGGCAGTAGCGCGGGCCCGTGCTCTCGATCTGACCCGAGTATATCGGCGCGCGGCTGAGGTTCCGCTCGATAATGGCGTGCGTTGCGCGCGTCGTATGCGTGATGCGGCAGACGATCTGCGGCGTCGTGATCGTCTCGGTGAGGAACGAGAAGGGTTGGGGCGGGTCGTCGCCGCGTTGAATCTCGAGTCCGTCCCAGTCGATGGTGCGCCCATCGAGGCGGGGTGGGGTGCCGGTCTTGAGCCGGCCCATGCGAAGGCCAAGCCGATAGAGCCGCGTCGAAAGGCCAAGGGCAGGGGCCTCGCCGATCCGTCCGGCGGGGATCTTGCGCTCGCCGATATGGATCAGCCCGCGCAGAAAGGTTCCGGTGGTGAGCACGACGGCGCCGGCCGCCAGGCGAGTCCCGTCGGCGGTTAACACTCCGCTAACCATGCCGTCGGTGACAATGAGATCCTCGACCGCGGCCTCGATGACATCGAGGCTGGGTGTCGCCGAGATCGCCGTTTGCATGGCCTTGCGGTAGAGCTTGCGGTCGGCTTGGGCGCGGGGACCCTGCACGGCCGGCCCCTTGCTCCGGTTGAGCACGCGGAACTGGATGCCGGCCTGGTCGGCGACCCGGCCCATGAGCCCATCGAGCGCATCGATCTCGCGGACGAGATGACCCTTCCCCAGCCCGCCGATGGCTGGATTGCAGGACATCTCGCCGATCGTGGCGAAGCTATGGGTGACGAGCGCGGTGCGGGCGCCCATGCGCGCGGCCGCGGCCGCCGCCTCGCAGCCGGCATGGCCGCCGCCGATCACAATAACATCGAAGCGCTTGTCGAAGTCCTGACTCATGTCCCGTAGGTAGTCGGTTCGCCCGCGGACGTCCATTGTTTCACGTGAATCAGACTTCCTGGCCTCATGGTTCGAGACGCCGCCTTTGGCGGCTCCTCACCATGAGGATCTTACTCCTCACCCCTGAGGAGGCGCAGCACGCGCCGTCTCGAAGGGTGAAGGCCACCGTTACTTGCCGATGCAGAACTCGGCGAAGATGGCGCCGAGCACCTCCTCGACCTCGATCCGGCCGGTGAGGCGGCCGAGATGGCGGGCGGCGATGCGAAGTTCCTCGGCCTTAAGCTCGGAGCTGAGCGATGGGTCGCCGAAGCGCATCAAGGCATCGCGCGCACCCTCGAGCTCGACGCGGTGGCGCGCGCGGGTCATCAATGGAGAGCCCGCGCCCGACTCGGTCGCGAGCGCCGCCTGCTCCTCGAGCGCGCCGATCAGCTCCTCGAGCCCCTGCCCGGTCTTGGCTGAGACCGCAAGGACGGCGGGCCTCGCTCCCGCCTCCGGCGCGAGATCGATCTTGTTCACGGCGACCACGCACGACTTGGCCTTAAGCGCAGACGGTGGCTCCCAGACCGGCGCGGTGGCATCGACGAGCCAGAGCACGACGTCGGCCTCCTCCGCGCGGGCAAGAGCGCGGCGCACACCCTCAGCCTCGACCTTGCCCGCCGCATCGCGCAGGCCTGCAGTGTCGGAGAGGATCACCGGCAGGCCACCGAGATCGAGATGAACCTCGATGACATCGCGCGTGGTCCCCGCCTCCTCCGACACGATGGCCACGTCGCGCCTGGCGAGCGCGTTCATGAGGCTCGACTTGCCGGCATTGGGCGCGCCGGCGATGACGATGCGGACGCCGTCGCGCAAGCGCTCGCCCCTGCCCTTCAGCGGCTCGGCGATCTCGGCAAGCAATCCATCGACGATGGCGCGCGCCTTGGGTGCCGTGCCGACTCCGACATCGCCTTCGTCGGCGAAGTCGAGCTCGGCCTCGACCAGCGCCTGGGCGCGCAGCAGGCTCCGGCGCCACGCCTCGTACCGCGCGCTGGCGAAGCCCTGCGACTGGAGCAGAGCCTGCTCACGCTGGCAGCGCGTCTCCGCATTGATGAGGTCGGCGAGGCCCTCGATCTGGCGAAGGTCGAGCTTGCCGTTCTCGAACGCCCTTCGGGCGAAGGCGCCGGGTTCGGCAAGGCGCGTACCCGGAAGCGACAGCACGGCCTCGATCAACTCGCCGATCACCGCGCGGCTGCCATGCAGCTGGAGCTCCGCCATGTCTTCTCCCGTGAAGCTTGCCGGCGCGGGGAACCACAGCACCAGGCCGCGATCGAGCAGCGACCAATGCGGCGGACCGATATCGCGCAAGCTCGCGTGCCTGGGTTCGGGTACGCCGCCGGTGAGCGCCTCGAGCACCGCGCGCGTCGCAGGCCCGGAGACACGCACCACGGCGATCGCGGCGGGGCCAGCCCCGCTCGCATGCGCGACAATGGTGTCGCCCGGATTGGGCCCCATGCTGCCAATTTCACTCATGTTGTCGCCGATCGCCCGGTGCAATGCGTTATCCTAGGGCTCTGCGAAAGGAAGGGCCATGCAGGAGCGCGCACTCGGGAACCGCCTCGGCAAGGAGACGAGCCCCTATCTCCTCCAGCACAAGGACAACCCCGTGCATTGGCGCCCGTGGGGGGAGGCCGCGCTCGCGGAGGCGAAGGCCGCGGGCAAGCCCATTCTGCTCTCCGTCGGCTACGCCGCCTGCCATTGGTGCCACGTCATGGCGCATGAGAGCTTCGAGGACGAGGCGACGGCGCGCGTGATGAACGAGCTGTTCGTCAACATCAAGGTCGACCGCGAGGAGCGTCCCGACGTCGACGCAATCTACATGGGCGCTCTGCACGAGCTCGGCGAGCAGGGCGGTTGGCCGCTCACCATGTTCCTCACCTCCGAGGCCGAGCCGTTTTGGGGCGGCACTTATTTTCCCAAAGAGCAGCGCTACGGGCGACCGGCATTCGTCAGTGTACTGAAAGAAGTGGCGCGGGTCTACGCGCAAGAGCCGGACAAGGTCAGGCAGAACGCCGATGTGCTGAAGGATCGGCTCAAGCCGGGACACTCTGTCTCCGCAAGCGCGCCGCCGTCTGAGGAGATGCTGGCCGATCTCGGCCGCCGTCTGGTGCAGGCAATCGATTCCGTGAATGGCGGTATCAGTGGCGCGCCGAAATTTCCCCAACCTCAGTTCTTCGGATTTCTGTGGCGCGCCGGACTCCGTTACGGACTTGCCAACCCGCTGGAGGCAGTCAACCTGACGCTCACCCACATCGCGCAAGGCGGCATCTACGATCATCTCGGCGGCGGTTTCTCGCGCTACAGCGTCGACGAACGCTGGCTCGTCCCGCATTTCGAGAAGATGCTGTACGACAACGCCCAGCTCATCGAGCTGATGACCGAGTCTTGGCGCGAGTCGAAGTCGACGCTCTTCGCGGAGCGCATCGCCGAGACGGTCGATTGGCTGTTGCGCGAGATGGTAGTCGAAGGGGGCGGCTTCGCCGCGTCGCTCGATGCCGACAGCGAAGGCGAGGAGGGCAAGTTCTATGTGTGGTCGCTCGCCGAGATTGGCGAGATTCTCGGCGAGAATGATGCGCGGCTCTTCGCGGAGATTTACGGGGTCACCGCGCAAGGCAATTTCGACGGCCACAACATTCTCAACCGGCTCGATTCGATCGAGCTACGCGACGAGGGAACCGAGCGCCGCCTCGGCGAGATGCGCAAGAAACTCCTCGCGCGACGCGCCTTGCGCGTGCGCCCAGGCTTCGACGACAAGGTGCTCGCCGATTGGAACGGGCTGATGATTGCCGCTCTCGCCAAGGCCGCCGAGACTTTCGACAAGCCGCGATGGCTCGCGGCGGCCGAGGCCGCCTTCGATTTCGTCAGTACAAAGATGATAGCGAACGGGCGGTTGCTGCATGCCTATCGCGCCGGCGAGGCCAAGGCGCCGGCGACGGCAAACGACTACGCCAACATGATCCGCGCCGCTCTCTCGCTCGCCAGTGTCACCGGCAAGCGCGCTTACGTCGATCACGCGCGCGAATGGACCGACATCCTCGACAAGCACTATTGGGCATCCG